>CAYZTN010000007.1:0-36261 GCA_964481385.1 uncultured Clostridium sp.
AATACCTCCTTAACCCGAACTGTGTTCTCTTGACACAGTTAAGTTAAAAAGGTCCGATTTTATGTTTCACACACTATCGTTACTGAACTGTAACAATAAATTTCCACCAGCTGAGTCCAATGTTTTCATTTACGCCTATATGCTTGCTTGTTGGCACGCACTTCAGATAAACAGTGTCATTTGAAAACGTCCCAAATGACACTGTTTATCCATTTTATCCATTATTTCTTTCATAATTCCAAGCAGAACCTACCATATCTTCCAAAGTCTTTTCTGCTTTCCAACCAAGTTCACGTTCAGCTTTTGTAGCGTCGGCAAAACACTCAGCAATATCTCCTGGTCTTCTTTCGACAATTTTATACTTAACCTCTATACCATTTGCCTTTTCAAATGCTTTTACAATATCTAACACACTATATCCTGTACCAGTACCTAAATTGTATACAAAAGCTCCACACTCATTTTTATCTAATTTTTCTAATGCTTTAATATGTCCTTTTGCCAAATCTACAACGTGTATATAGTCTCTAACTCCCGTACCATCGTGTGTAGCATAATCACACCCAAACACATTAAGTTCTTTAAGTTTTCCACTCGCCACACGACATATGTATGGCAATAAGTTATTAGGAATTCCGTTTGGATCTTCTCCAATAATTCCGCTTTCGTGTGCCCCTATTGGGTTAAAGTATCTTAGAATTACTGCTTTAAACTCTTTATCTGCAACGCATACATCACGTAAAATTTGCTCTAGCATAAGCTTTGTTGAACCGTATGGATTTGTTGTAGAAAGTGGCATATCTTCTGTTATTGGCACTTTTTTAGGATTACCATATACAGTAGCAGATGAACTAAATACCATTTTTTTTACATTGTACTTTTTCATTGTCTCCAACAAATTTAGTGTTCCAGTTATATTGTTTGTGTAATACATAAGTGGTCTTTCTACAGATTCTCCTACCGCTTTAAGCCCTGCAAAATGTATTACCGAATCTATCTTGTTTTCACTAAACACTTTATCTAGTGCCTCTTTATCCAAAAGGTCTGCAACATATAACTTAAAACTTTTTCCAGATATTTTTTCAATTTTCTCCTTAGTTTCCATTTTACTATTTGAAAGATTATCTAATACAATAAGTCTTTCTCCTGTTTTTAGTATTTCAACACATGTGTGACTACCAATATACCCTAAGCCACCTGTAACTAATACTGTCATAATATACCCTCCTAAAATTTGACCTCATAATATACTAAAGAATAGTTTTTGTCAAGGCTTAATCATCTAGCTTTAGCACTGACATAAACGCTTCTGACGGAAGCTCTACGCTTCCTATTTGTCTCATTTTTTTCTTACCCTCTTTTTGCTTTTCAAGTAGTTTCTTCTTTCTTGAAATATCTCCGCCATAACACTTGGCAAGTACGTCTTTTCTCATCGCCTTTACAGTTTCACGAGCAATTACTTTACCGCCAATTGCAGCCTGCACAGGGATTTCAAATAACTGACGAGGAATTACTTCTTTTAGTTTTTCTACTATCTTTCTTCCTCTTGTCTCAGCCTTACTTCTGTGTACTATAAATGACAATGCGTCTACTACTTCTCCATTTAATAATATATCTAGTTTAGATAGACTAGACTGTTTAAAATGGTCTATCTCATAATCAAAAGAGGCATAGCCTTTTGACCTAGATTTTAAGCTATTGAAAAAGTCATATATAATCTCATTTAAAGGTATCATATATGTAAGCTCAACACGTGAAGCGTCAATATACTTCATATTTATATACTCTGCTCGTCTTTCTGTTGCAAGCTCCATTATATTTCCAACATATTCTTTTGGCACTATAATTTCAGCTCTAGCAATAGGTTCTTCAATTCTATCTATTTCTTGTGCAGATGGAAGGTCTGCCGGATTATATATTTCTAGCATTTCTCCATTTGTTTTATATACATTGTATATTACAGATGGAGCAGTTGTAATTATGTTTATACCAAACTCTCTTTCTATTCTTTCTTCAATAATTTCCATATGAAGTAGTCCTAAAAAGCCACATCTAAAGCCATGCCCTAAGGCAGCAGAAGATTCTAGTTCATAGTTTAGTGACGCGTCATTTAGTTTTAACTTTAAAAGTGCTTCTTTTAGTTCTTCATAATCACTTCCATCAGCTGGGAACACGCCTGCATATACCATAGATTTTACTTCTTTGTACCCTGGCAAAGCCTCTTTTGCCATATTGTTTTTTAAAGTTATTGTATCTCCTACACGTATATCTGCTATATCTTTTATGCTTGCTGTAATATATCCTACCTCACCTGCACTTAAAGACTTACTTTCTTCAAAGTCTCCTACTTTAAAGTATCCCGTTTCAACTACTTCATACGTTGTACCGTTTGACATGGTAACTATTGTATCGCCTTTTTTAAGTGTGCCATCTATTACTCTAATATGAACAACAACGCCTTTGTAATTATCGTATTTAGAATCAAATATTAACGCTTTAAGAGGTGCAGCACTGTCACCTTTTGGAGCTGGTACAAAGTCAACTATTTGTTCTAGCACTTGTTCTACGTTTTGTCCTGTTTTTGCAGAAATACATGGAGCCATACTTGCGTCTAGCCCAATTATATCTTCAATTTCTTTTTTTACTTCGTCTGGTCTTGCAGCAGGCAAATCCACCTTGTTTATAACTGGCAAAATTTCAAGATTGTTTTCTAATGCCAAGTATACATTTGCTAAAGTTTGTGCTTCAACTCCTTGACATGCGTCAACTACAAGAATTGCTCCTTCACACGCAGCCAGAGACCTAGACACCTCATAATTAAAGTCAACATGACCTGGAGTATCAATTAAATTTAATATATATTCTTCACCATCTTTTGCCGTGTAGTGCATTCTAACGGCTTGAGACTTAATTGTTATTCCTCTTTCACGTTCTATATCCATATTATCTAAAACTTGCTCTTTAGCGTCACGCTCTTTCATTGTATCTGTCATAAGTAGAAGCTTATCCGCAAGTGTTGACTTGCCATGATCAATATGTGCTATAATACTAAAGTTTCTAATTTTATCTAAATTGTTCAATTTGTACCTCCGTAATTTAACAAGTATTTTACCACAGAATAAGATTAAAATAAATAGTGTAATTAAAAACTAACACAACTTTTAAATAAAACTACATAGAAAAATTCTAAAACAAACAACTTTCACAACAGTATCAATCAACAAATAAATGAAATATAAACGAAATGTTGAAATATATGAAAAAACAGGAGCAATCGCCCCCGTTTTTTCACTTACAAAAATTTCCGTATTTGTCAATTTTTTTCTTTTCACCCGAAAAAGTCACCACTTCAGCAAAACCATCTTCATCAAAGATTGTAGCCTCACTAAAAAGCACTCCATCAAACAAAAGCTCACCAACGCATTTAACGTAATTATAGCCTTGGTCTTCGAAGTAGACTCTGTACGGGTATTCCCTTTTAACTATCATAGCTTCTCCTTTCAATTATGAAATCATTTATATTTTTTAATGCACTTTAAATTATATCACTTTTTATAATTTATGTCAAACTACTCGTCAATTTTCGACATTATACGTGAATTGTTGACCTTTCTTTTGTTTTGTTGTATAATGTGAATGGAGGAAAATACATATGCTACAAAAAATAATAGGAGCCTGCAAAAAAGCTATAACAGACTTTAACATGATTGATGAAGGAGATAAAGTTGCCATTGGCTTAAGTGGCGGAAAAGACAGTATCACACTGCTTTATGCCATGTACTACCTAAGAAAATTTTATCCAAAACATTTTGATATAATGGCTATAACAATAGATCCTGGGAGTGAAACTTTCCACACTGACGAACTTGAAAAAATGTGTAAAGACTTGGGAATTGAATATGTTGTATACAAATCTAACATATCCAAAGTCGTTTTTGATATACGCAAAGAGACTAACCCATGCTCTTTGTGCGCCAATATGCGTAGAGGTATGCTAAATAGTATTGCAATAGAACACGGCTGTAACAAAATAGCACTTGGCCACCACGCAGATGACGTTATAGAGACATTTTTAATGAGCGTACTTTTAAATGGTAAAATACACTGTTTCGCACCAGTTACATACTTAAGTCGTAGTAACGTTAAAACAATTCGTCCCATGATATACGTTGATGAAAAGGACATTCGTGCTACTGCTCGTGAACTAAACTTTCCTGTAATGGGAAAATGTTGTCCAAAAGATGGATTTACAAAACGTGAATACATGAAAGATTTGGTACGTGATTTAAGGAAAGATATTCCTAACGTAAAAAAACATATTTTAGGTGCAATTAAACGTTCTAAAATAGACGGTTGGGAAATTCAAAACAACAATGTAACAAACAAAGAATATGATTAAAATCGAATATAGGATAATTCTTAGTGAACTTCTCCCCTCTCACACCACCGCAAATTAGCTTGTGCTTCTCTATGTCGCCCACGATATATACCTCTACTATGGACTTTCACCGATTAGTTAAGTGACATGCCTGTCGCACATTAAATAGTGTCATTTGAAAACGTCCCAAATGACACTATTTAACTGTTTCTCAATAAAATACTCTTTGTTAAAGCTTTGTAATTTCATTTTCACCAACAATTCCCGCAGTATTAATATAATGATCATGTTTAGAAATTATACTAGAAATATTGCTTGTAATATCATAAACATCATAACAGTTAATTACATATCCATTAAAATCATTTATGTTTAAAAAGCTATTTGCATTTTCAACAAACTTTTCCTTGCCATGAACTACAAAAACGAAATTTTCATTCGCATAATCATTTAATATGTTTTCATTTAACCATTCGCTATAATACATCTTATCTTCTATATTTTTATAAAACCTAGATATTATTTTTCCTAACTTCTTCTTCTCCTCCTTTTCGTTTATGTAGATAATTTTCATATCAGATAAATTCTTTTCTATAAAATTATTTGCAATTATACACGCATGAGTTGTATTAACTGTAAAACAGCATAACCTTGTTTTGCCCATAATTTTCTCCTCCTTTGTATACACATATATTAGCACTAATTTAATATATGGTCAACGCAGAAAAATATACACTTTTGTATATTTTTGGTAATTTTAGCCATAATACTTTTGGTGGTTAAATTGTTTAATAAATTATTACAAAAAACTAAGATTTTAGATAAAATTTTTAGTGCTAAAACGTTATTCATAATAACGTTTATTATTCTAAATATGTATATTTTACACAGTACATATATGGCTAATATAAGAAAAGAAAAATACTTTAGAATTCATGTAGTTGCAAATAGCGATAGCATTTATGACCAGCTTTTAAAGTATACCATTGCAAACAAACTAGATCAGTATATAGCTACACTATTTGAAAATAAAAATGTCAACAAAGAAACAAGCAAAAAAATAATTGAAGAAAATGTTGAAAGCATATTAGATATTTGCGAAACAGAAATTGCGAACTCAAACTTAGACTATAACTTACGTGCAAACATTGGCAATATATATTATGACGAAAAAGTTAAAGATGGCGTGCATATGAAAGAGGGCACTTATGACTCGCTTGAAATTGTTATAGGGGAAGGAAAAGGGCAAAATTGGTGGTCGTTAATTTATCCTAATGCTTACGACTCAATTGCGATATATGAAGAAAATGACGACATTACTCACTTAACTACAAGTGACGTAATATCGTCAGAAAAAATATCATATAAACTTGGTGTTATAAACCTTTTAAAAAAACTATTTTCATAAATCAAATTTTTCGTTTATAGTTATTCTGTATATGTTGGCGGAATTGATGGCGTAGGTGGTAATACCGGTGTCGTGCCTGTATCGACCCCTGGCTCTGAGGGAGTTACATCTATCGGATTATCCGGATCAATACCAGGTTCTGGTTCTATTACTGGCTCCGGCTCCTTTGTATGTTCTGTACATTTTTCGGTTTCTTCCGTTAACATATACGACCAGTCCGCAGTTTTTCTTGCTGGGATTTTTTCTCTTGTTATAAATGATTTTTGCTCAATTTCAACATCTTCATACAAATGGCAAAACTCAGTAGCTAATTTTCCAGTTTTACTACATACATCAGCCGTAACATGTATGTTACATTGTTCTGTAGGAACAGTTCCAGATGCAAAGATTTCAGTTTTTACTATTCCTGAACGCGTATCCTTTCTACAAGCTTCCGTAGCAGCTAATCCAGACACAGTACACACTTCAGCATAAACTATACCACCAGGTCTGCTAAATGTTTTCCCTGATAAGTTGGCATGAATTTTTTTCATTACAGAATTCCATACGTACATCTGTGCCGTATTCCAAACACTTGCACTATTGTCATCATATCCTATCCAAACAACACCAGTATAATATGGTGTCATTCCACAAAACCATTTATCTTTAGAGTCATCTGATGTACCAGTTTTACCAACTACAGATATTGAACTTTTTACTCCTATATATCCATAAGCAGAACCACTAGTTACAACCGAACGCATACAGTCTATTAATAAATATGCTGTTGTTTCTTTCATAACACGTTTGTACTCACTATCCGGCTTTAAAATTACATTATCTGAACTATCCAAAACTTTAGTATAAAACTTTGGTTTAGTATACACACCACCATTAGCCACTGCAGAATAAGCGCCTGCCATATCTATTACTTTAACGCCATCAGATTGTCCACCTAACGCTAACGAAGCTAAATTTCTATCCGAATCTGTCAAAGTAGACAAACCTAAATTTCTGCCAAACGTATATGCATAATCAACTCCTACTTTTTGAAGAGTTCTAACAGCAGTTGTATTTAAAGATATTGCTATTGCATGTCTCGTAGAAACGTACCCTCTAAATGCTCCATCAAAGTTTCCTGGCGTCCATCCATTTAGATTAATATACGAATCGTCAACTCCCATTCCAGGATACGAAACTCCTCTTTCAAACGCAGGGCCATACACTGTAAGTGGTTTTATAGAAGAGCCAGATTGCCTAGTCATTTGAGTAGCTCTATTAAAAGCTGAAGTGTTTGACTTTTCTCTATAATCTGTGCCCCCCATAAGCCCTACTACATTTCCGGTAGAATTATCTATTACTACCATTGCAGACTGCATTTTCTTACCATTTGACTTAGGAAACCAACTATCATTTGTATATGCATCATCTATTGCTTTTTGTATATTAGGATCTATCGTTGAATAAATTTTGAGTCCATCTGAATAAAGCATTTTTGTCGCAACACCTTTAGATATGTTTTTAGCTTCCATCAATCCTTCTATTACAGACTCAATTACTGCGTCAACATAATATGTTGTTGTAGAACCACTTGCCGCAAGCTCGCCTTTTTTAAACACAAGTTCAAAGTTCATTGCTTCATCATACTCAGCTTGCGTTATTTTTTCTAACTCTAGCATTTTACCTAATACGACTTGTTGTCTTTCGATTAAAGCCTTTTTATTTTCCTCACCGTTATATGGGTTAAATGACTCAGGCGATTGTATTATCGCTGCAAGGCATGCTGCTTCTGCTAAATTTACATCTTTTGCACTCTTTGCAAACAACGTACTTGCTGCAGCTTCTACACCATATGCACCTTCTCCCATGTATATTGTATTAAGGTACGCTTCTAATATGTCAGATTTATCCAATTCCTTCTCAAGAGTTATAGCTCTATACCATTCTCTAATCTTTCTTTTCCAATCATACTCATCATCTTTGGTTGCGTTTTTTACCAACTGTTGTGTAATGGTACTACCACCAAATGAAGAATCTCCTTTATTTATTACAAATGTAACAACAGCACTTAGCGTTCTTTTTATATCTATACCATTATGTGTCTCAAATCTCTCATCTTCAATACTTATTACAGCATCTTTTAAATGTTGTGGTATCTCATCATAACTTATCATAAATCTGTTCTCTTCACTTAATGCCTGAATTTGTTCTCCATTTTTATCATAAATTACAGATGTAAGCTTCAAAACCTTAAGTTTAGACACATCTAAAGCCTCTGTATCTTGAATTATATCGTTTAAGACACCTAATACAACACCAGCACCAATAATACATGCAGCAATCATTGTAAATATTAGTACTTTAAATATAACCCAAAAAACCTTTCTTACTTTCTTAGGCTTTTTGTTTTTCTTTTTGCTATCTACTTTATCTACATTATTTTCTTTTTCCTTGACACTATTCTTCTTGCCAATTCTTTTTAATTTTATCTTTTTGTCATTTGTGTCTTTTGAATCAGTTCTACCCAATTTTTTCACCTCTATACCAATTTTACTATATACAATATTAAAATTCAATACAATATATTCTTAATATTTAATTAAACAAAACAAAAGCAAGTATTTCGTAAGCCGGGTTCTGTTTTTGATAGTCATTAATCTAGTATATACATCACTGTATATCTCAAGCCGTCATTTCAAAAGATGGCAAGGCAACCTTTACCTTTTAGACTGACGTTGCACCAAATGGGGTTTACACCAAACGTATGTCACCATACATTTTAGTGAGCTCTTACCTCACTTTTTCACCCTTACTAATTTCTTAGCGGTTATTTTCTGTTGCACTTTCCTTAGGATCACTCCCAGTAGACGTTATCTACCATTACTGCCTTGTGGTGCCCGGACTTTCCTCATAAGCTTTAACTTACGCGACTATCTGAAATACTTGCTATACTATATTTTAACATAAATTTATGCTATTTTCAATTGTCATGCTGTCATGCTGTCATTGGGGACGTTTCTAAATGACACTTTTGTAATATATAATATAGCAGTTTAAACACTGTGTCATTTAGAAACGTCCCCAATGACAGCATGACAGCATGACAGCATGATACTATGACACTACTACACTATAACACCAATCAACACAAATTTAATCTTTTAAATACTTTTCCCAATCCATAAAAGCATGTCCTACTCTTAAAACTACAACCTCGTCACTTTCTTCAATAACAATATAAAATATAACATAATTTTTTACATTAACTTTTCTAATATTATCATGACCTGTTAATTCTTTATCTAAAGTAGGCATACTCCCTGCAATATATTCTAATTCTTTTAACTCTTGCTTAAACAAAAGCTTATACTTATCAGCAATAATATCCCCAGCTAAGTCATGTCTTAAATAAGAAATAATACTCTTCAAATCATTTTGTGCTGTTTCTGAAATTTTCACATTATACATTTTCATGTTATTTCTCCCAAACGCTTATATTTTATCTAACTTTTCAAAAGTTTCTTCTAAAGAATATACTCTATTTGCTTTTATATCAGCTATTCCTTCTTGCAGTTTTTCTCTCAAATCAGCTTTACTTTTTATAATTACTCTATCCGGTGCTTCTTTATCAACACGCATCATCTTTAAATAACCAATAAAATCAATTACTTGAGTTGTAAGTTCTTCCGGTAAAGTATCTATCTCTTTATATAATCTTTGTTTTTCTATAGACATACTATGTACCTCCAAATTAAGTTTGCATTACTATTATAACACTTATGCTTGGCAAGTTCCATAGTGTCATTGGGGACGTTTCTAAATGACACTTTTGTAATATAATATAGCAGTTTAAACACTGTGTCATTTAGAAACGTCCCCAATGACAGCATGACACTACTACACTATATTCTAACTTTATTTTGTGCTAATTCATCTTTTGCAATCTCTTTTACTGTATTTTCTTCGTCTACCTCTAGTGCCTCTTTAACCTCGACTGTACTTAGCACTTCTGCAATGTATTCTTTTACTTCACTATTAAATCTTTCCTTAGCTTCTGCTTGAGTCAAAGTTGTAGCTTTATATAACACACCTTTTATATTATCCGGCTCTTCGCATAGTTTCACGTATGCTTTATATCCATATGTAGTCACAATATATTCTACAGCTGCTACTGCGACGTCTAAATCAAGCTCTGAACTAATTTTGTCTTTTAGTTTTGTAGGCTTTGGAAGTTTAGCTTTTTCTCTTAAAGCCTTAAATCTTTGAAGATTTGCCTTGTTTTCAAGTTTTCTACACATAAACCCTTGCCATCCATATACAAGCCATGCAGGTATATCGGGTATTTCTTCTACTTCTTTTTGCGTTTCTACCATTTCTTCTAACTCTTCTTCTTCCATTAAGCTAAGCTCTAAAAGCATTTCTTCTCTTTGCTTTTCTTCTGCTTCTTCTAACTCTTGTTGCAATTTTTCTTCAGCTTCACGTTCTTCTGCCTCTTGTATTTCTTTTTCCTTTTGTTCCTCTTCTTCGCGCTCTTTCTCTTCTTGTTCTTCACGTTCTTTTTCTTCTAGCTCCTCAGCCTCTTTTTTCTTCTTGTCTTCTTCTTTTTGTCTTTCTGACTTAATATATTTTTTTATAGTAGTCTTCATTTCATATTTTTGCTTTTCGTTCATTTCAATATATTCTCCAACTATTATTGAAACGAGTTCAGAAGAAAATGTTGTATATGTAGAACTACTTCTACCTGTAGGAAGTACCATATGGACATTTCCAAATTCATCTGTCAAAATATATCTTGTCTCAATGTTATTTGACATCATAAAGTGCATTTGACGCGTTTCTACTTTTTGCATTTCATAGCCCATTGCACTTCTAAATGATTTTATATCTGGATATATATATACATGAATTGGAAGTGCTTCCATTGTGTTTTTTAAGTTAATATTTCTATATTTCTTTAGTTTTTCTATTACAGTATTTATATCTTGTTTTACCACTTTTACAAAGCTTCCGTTTACTCTCTTGCTATAATGAAATATTATTCCTCCAACCTTTTCAGTATCTGGGAAAAAATAACTTGTACTTTTCATAACACTTCCTCCTTTTACATCTTATCTGGACAATCTATTCCAAGAATTTTCAATGTTTCTTTAATAACAATACTTGTAGCAAAAACTAGTGCAAGTCTTGTAGCTCTTAATACCGCGTCATCTACCATTACAAGACAATCGTTATAGAATTTAGAAAAAGCTGTAGCTAGGCTTAATGTATATCTTGTAACTACACTTGGCTCAAAATTGTCTGCTGCGTCAATTAAGACTTCTTTTACTTTAGCTAATTCTTTTACTAGTTCAAATGCACTTTCTTCTTTAATAAGTGAAAAGTCTATATGAGCTACACTAGGCACACCGCCCGCCTTTTCTAATATGCTCTTAGTTCTAACATATGTATACATTACATATGGCCCTGTTTCTCCTTCAAACTTTAACATATCTTCAAGGTCAAATATTTCGTCTTTTATTCTACTGTTTTTCAAGTCGTTAAATATTACTGCACCTTTTCCTATTATCTCTGCAGTCTTGTCCACATCAATTGCTTTTCCTTTTTCTATTAGGACTTCTTTTGCTCTTTCTACTGCCTCATTAAGTACGCCTTCTATTGTAGCTGACGCACCACGTCTTGTAGAAAACTTTTTGCCATCTGCTCCTAAAACCATACCAAAAGGTACATGGTAAAGTTCTGATGCTTTCTCAGCTCCTACAATATACTTTGCAGTGCTAAATACTTGTCTAAAATGTAACGCTTGCTCTCCACCTGTAACATACAAGCACTTACTAAAGTCATATTCCCTTGCCCTATATAGCACAGCGGCTAAATCACGTGTAGCATATGTCGTAGAACCATTAGATTTTAGTATCATACAAGGGACAGTCTCTCCTTCTACATCAACCACTTTTGCACCTTCACTAGTCTTTAACACACCTTTTTTATCTAGTATGTCTACTATCTCGTCCATTTTGTCGTTATAGAAAGCCTCTCCGTTATATGAATCAAATTCAATTCCTAATCTTTCATATATTCTTTTATACTCTTTTAAGCTTAATTCTCTAAAATTACTCCAAAGTGAAACAGCCTCCTCGTCACCTTTTTCAAGCAACATAAAGTTCTTTCTTGCAGCTTCCACAACTGTCTCGTCTTCTTTAGCAAGTGCATTTATTCTTACATAAATATTTACTAAGCTGTTTATTGGATCATGCTCTAAATCATATTCGTCATGCCATCTTTTATATCCTTCAATAACATAACCAAATTGTGTTCCAAAATCTCCTAAGTGATTTATTCCTACTACGTTATATCCTAGCGTTTTATATAAATTATATAGTGCGGCTCCAATAATTGTAGTCCTTAAATGCCCTATATGAAATGGCTTAGCTATATTAGGTGAAGAATAGTCTATACACACAGTTTTACCTTGTCCCACGTCTTGCTTTACATATTCTTCTTTTTTTGTTAAAACTTCCGTTAACACTTCTTTTGCAATATATGAGTTATCCATATAAAAGTTTACATATCCACCAACAACTTCTACCTTTTTTACTCCTTGAGGCATAGTCATACTTAACTTTTCGCCAAGGTCAGACGCAATCTCCATAGGTGACTTGTGGTAAATACCTGCTAATCTAAAGCAAGGAAATGCTACGTCTCCCATAGAAGACACTTTTGGTTTCTCCAAAAGTTCCTCTACAGGCAACACTCCATCTATTATTTCATTTATTTTCTCCGCTATGTTTTTTTTAATTTCTTCCAAATTACTTACCCCCAAATTTTGCGTAATTTTTCATTACTTCTAATATTTTTTCTTTATCGTCGTCTTCTGCTATTATATTTCGTACTCTTGCTCCACACACTGTACATATATATTCAATCTGTTCTTTTTTACCATTTGTCACAACGCATACTGGCTTAAGCAAACCTTTACACTCATTACTTCTATCTCCCGGTGTTATATCTACATGTAACGAATACAAGCATTTATTACAGTGATCACGTGAAGTATACTTTAATTTTGGCACAAGGTGACCACAATTTTTACATACAAATTCGTCATCGTTTTTTACAAACATATAATCTTCACACTCTAACCAATAAATTCTCTAAGTAAAGAGTTCTTTGGTACTTCCCTTTCATCAATCGGCAAAAAGTTTGTTAAAAAGTTATATAACCTTCTTGCCTCTGAATATATTTTACTATCTGTTTTTACTTGCAAAAGTAATGGCTTCGCATAAACACTAATTACAGCTACTTCGTATATTAAACTTGTATTAAATACTGCATCTGCCTCTTTAATGAACGGATAAATGTATAACTTTTCTCCTCTAGTCAAGTTTTCCCACATCTTTAACGTTCTATCTACGCTATGACCTCTTGTTTCAAAATCTCTTACCATTCTTCTTAACATTCTTGTATCTGTAGTAGACACCTTAGAAAAATCGTCCATATTAAGTGTTGTCATTGGTGCAATATATATCTTGTATTTCATTTCTTCTGCAATGTTTTTTGTAACAATAGGGTTTAAGGCATGTATTCCCTCAAGTATTATTACAGAATTTTCATTTAATTTAATTATGTTATCATTATATTCTTTTTTACCAGTTATAAAGTTAAACTCCGGCATGCTTATCGTTTCACCTGTTAAAAGCTTTTGAATATGTGCATTAAACAGCTCTAAGTCTAATGCTTCTACTGTTTCGAAGTCATATTCCCCATTTTCTAATTTTGGAGTATCTACTCTTTCTTTAAAATAGTTATCCATAGATATTGCAATAGGTTCTATATTGTAGCTTCTTAATTTCATTCCTACTCTCTTAGCAAATGTAGTTTTACCAGAAGATGATGGACCTGAGATTAGAATAAGCTTAATATTTCTGTTTTTAGTTATGTTTTTCACTATTTCATTTAGTTTTCTTTCCTGCATGTCTTCGCTTACGCGAATTAGTTCTTCTACTGTTCCGTTTATTATTCTCTCATTTAAATCTGATACTGTTATTACGCCTAACTTCTCAGCAAACTCATTAAACTCTTCAAATGTATCATATATTATACTTGATTCTACCGTGCTTTGATCTTTAGCAATATCATTTTTATCTGGAGATATAACTACAAAGCCTTTTCTAAATTTTTTTACTTTAATATTTTTTATAAGTCCAGTGCTAGGAGCTACTACTCCGTACATTGTAGTTGCTATATCATCTACAAAACACATAGACACGCTTGGCTTAATTTTTATTTCCATATCATTAAGCTTTGATGTCTCGCCTTGTGCAGCAAATAACGCTCTTGCTTCTTCAAAGTTCACCGTTTTCTTAGTAATGCTTAAATCGCTTTCAATTATACTTTGTATTTCAAGATTTAATTTATTCTCCAATTCTTCTGTAAATTCAGTATTATGACATATAAAATAACTTGAACTGTCTATTGTATTACATAACTCCACTTTTAAATCTGGACATACTCTTTTAAGAGCTAAATATAGCACAAGCTTTGCCGTACGCATAAATATTTTGTAACCGTCATTATCGTTATAATATATAGGAGAAAGTTCACAAGCTTCTACAAGTTCCTCGTCAATAGACTTAACCTGGTTATTTACTCTTGCTGCTAAAATACCTGCTAACTCACTTTCACTTAATACTTCTTCAAAACACACTCTTGCTCTTGATTTATATTTTACTTTTATTTCTTTTTCGCCAATTTTTACAGCGATATCTTTCATAATCATTTTAGTTCACCTCAATAACTAATTATACTGTATTTTCACATATATATGATATACTATACCCGCTCAAAAGTCAATTATTCTTTACTTTTTTCGCACTCTGTTGTATAATACTTACGACTTAATTTTTAGAAAAATTTAGGAGGAAAATGAAAAATGAAACTAGGTATTGTTGGATTACCAAACGTTGGTAAAAGTACACTATTTAATGCTATAACTAAAGCTGGTGCAGAAAGTGCAAACTATCCTTTCTGTACAATAGAACCAAACGTAGGAACTGTGCTTGTTCCAGACGAAAGACTTAATGTACTAACAAAAATGTATGACGCAGATAAAACTACATTTGCAACTATTGAGTTTGTAGACATTGCAGGACTTGTAAAAGGAGCTTCAAAAGGCGAAGGACTTGGCAATAAGTTTTTGTCTCATATTCGTGAAGTAGACGCAATTGTACACGTTGTAAGATGCTTTGAAGATAAACAAATAGTACACGTAGAAGGAAAAATTGATCCCTTATCTGATATAGAAACAATAAACATTGAACTTACGTTGGCAGATATGGAAAGCGTAGAAAAAAGACTAGAAAGAGCATCTAAAGCTACTAAGTCTGGTGACAAAAAAGCTATAGCAGAAGTCGCTGGACTAAACAAACTAAAGGCTGCTTTAGAAAAAGGAATACCTGCAAGACAGGTAGAACTTACAGAAGAAGAAACTGAGCTACTTCGTGATTTATTCTTACTTACATCTAAAAAAGTTATTTACATTGCAAACGTGAACGAGGAACAATTAAATACAATTGACACAGACGAAAATGTAAATAAAGTAAGAGCTTTAGCAGCAAAAGAAAATACATTCTGTATTCCGCTTTGTGCTAAGCTTGAAGAAGAATTATCTGAACTAGATGACGAAGATAGAATTCTTCTTATGCAAGATTATGGTATGAATACTTCTGGTCTAGACGAACTTGCAAAAATAAGCTATGATTTGTTAGGACTTATGTCTTACCTTACTGCTGGAAAACAAGAAGTTCGTGCATGGACAATTAAAAAAGGTACAAAAGCACCACAAGCAGCTGGTAAAATTCATACAGACTTTGAACGTGGCTTTATAAAAGCAGAAATCGTATCATATGACGATTTAATTAGATGTGGCTCTATGGTACAGGCTAAAGAAAAAGGCTTGGTAAGACTTGAAGGAAAAGAATACATAGTACAAGACGGAGATATAATTTTGTTTAAATTTAATGTATAGTGTCAAAATTCCCGGGAAACTCCTGGGAATTTTAATAATGAGTACCACTCTTCTTGATTTACTAATTTAGCAATATAAAGAAGATTAGCTATGATTTTAATTATTAGGTTTTAAGGTTTTAAGCTTTTTATATTTTCTTTTTCTAATTGTTTTAAGCTCTTTTTCGGTGTTGTTAGTTTTTCAGGCATAGTTCCGCCATTTTTAGCAATTACTTCTCTTATATTTCTACCGATGTCATAATGAGTTTTATTTGCATCTTTTTCTGTAGAGATATTATCCCTTTTTAATTTTGATTCTGTTTGCGTAATACGAAATAGATTAGCAGCAAGTTCTTCACTTCCCATATTATCTAAAATATCTTCTCTGTATCTTAGACATTTTCTTTTAGCAATATCATCAGCGGTTTCACCATTGTATAAACCTTTATAACCTGCATTATGAAATTTATCAAAATTTTTAACTCCTGCATTTTTAGCAGCCTGATTTAAAGAATAATTTCCTTTTCTTGTTAAATTTCTCTGATAAAATCTCTTTTCATCTTCAGTAAGTAAACTATATTCCTTTTCACTAATTTCTTGTTTTCTAGTTTGAATCGCAAAATATGTTTGAGCAAGAGCAATTACTTTTTTCTACTATCCCCATTTTGAGATATTAAGTAACAAGCATAACGAGTTAATTTATAATCTTTTATATTTTTAGTTGCTCCTTTAGGCATTTTTATCGTTTTGTCGGCGCCGACAAAATGTTCAAACGCACTAATACCGCTATTTTCACATGCATCTATAGCTTTCTTTATAACATTTTCAAATTTTCTCCATTCTTTGTAATCTAAAACCAATTGTAGCTCTCTAGCATACCAAAATTCGATTCCATTTTCATCAATATGTTTAATTTCTTCAAATGTTTCATTAGTATAATTTTCAATTTTTTCTAGTTCATTCATCTATAACCCTCTCCATTTCAAAATATTTTATTTTTAATTGTTCAAGCATTATTGAAAAACAAATGTTTGCTCAAGTCAAGTAATTTTGCCTCTTCCTTAAAATTTATACATATTTTGCATTTTATATATAGAGCTTTGAACTTGTCATAAATTCTCACCACCTAAGTTTTGGACAAACAAAAAAATCCTAGGAAAACCTAAGATTCATTTGGTGGGAGGGGATGGATTCGAACCATCGTAAGCGAACGCTAACAGATTTACAGTCTGCCTCCTTTAGCCACTCGGACACCCGCCCATAATATGTTCACTACATAATAAGTGGTGGGCCTTCAAGGATTCGAACCTTGGACCGACCGGTTATGAGCCGGTTGCTCTGACCAACTGAGCTAAAGGCCCTCACTCGTAGTGAACAAATATATTATAGTTAAAATTAGAAATAATGTCAAGCTTTTTTACAAAAAAAGTGCAAAATTTTAATTTAAAAATCCTTTTATAATTGTTTTTTCCGCTTCTTTTTCATCTAAGCCTAGAGACATCAACTTTACAAGCTGTTCGCCTGCAATTTTACCAATTGTTGCTTCATGTATAAGTCGTGCATCGGTATTTTTTGCATAAATTTCAGGTATTGCTTTTACCTGTCCTTTGTCCATAAGTATTGCATCACACTCTACATGTGCAAAACATTCTGCATTTCCTGTTACATATGACTTAAACTCTTGGTAAGAATTTTCTGTTGCCACTGACCTTGACGTAACATGTGCTTTAGCGTCTTTTCCATTTAACTCAACGTTAAACTCAGTCTTTGCAATTTGTGTTTTATCCGTTAATATTCTTTCTGTAATAACAAGATTTGCATTTTCTTTTAAAACCGCTTTAGTTTGCCTTAACGCCTCGTCTACGCCCTTTATTTGAACTGTATCCATCTCCATTTGAGCATTTTCGTCAAGGTAAGCTTCTGTAACTGGATTTAAAACTTTCTTGCCATTTCCTTTTCCTTCTCCAAAATGCTTTTCTATATATTTTACTTTAGCCCCTTTGCCTAAATAAAATCTATGAATACCATCATGCTCGGTAGCTTCATGTTCGTCATTATGTATTCCACATCCCGCTATTATTATAACATTGGCGTTTTCGCCTATGTGAAAGTCATTATACACAACATCAGTTAAACCGCTTTCAGTAAGTATTACAGGAATGTTTACAATTCCAAATGGAGTATTTTCTTTTACATATATGTCTATTCCACTGTTGTTTTCTTTAGATACAATGTTTATATTTTCTGTTACTTTTCTTTCAATTCCTTTTCCATTTTTTCTAATGTTATATGCGTCTGCTTCAAACACATCATTATCTAGTATATTAGAAAGTAGTTTCTCGTCAGTTTTATTCATTGCTTACACCTTCTTCCTCAAATATACTTTTTAGGACTTCTTCTTTTCTTCCTTCTAGTTTAACCTTTCCATCTTTCATAAGTATAATCTCGTCGGCAATATTTAATATTCTTTCTTGGTGAGATATTACAATATTCGTAGTTTTAGATGTATCTTGCAAACTTTTAAATATCTCGGTCAAGCTATTAAAGCTCCACAAGTCTATTCCAGCTTCCGGTTCGTCAAATATAGTAAGGGAACTATCTCTAGCGAGAACTGACGCAATTTCAATACGTTTAAGTTCTCCACCAGATAAAGAACCATTTATCTCTCTTCCCAAGTAATCGTTTGCCTTTAGTCCAACTTTTGAAAGTATCTTAGCAGCTTCGCTTGATTTTAAAACTCCACCTCTTGCTATTTTTAATAAATCAAAAACAGTTATGCCTTTAAATAGCACTGGTGTTTGAAAAGCAAAGCTTATTCCCAAACTTGCTCTTTTATCTATACTAAGGTCAGTTATATCTGTACCATTAAACACAATACTACCACTATCTGGTTTTTCTATTCCCATAATCATTTTAACCAAAGTTGACTTACCGCTTCCATTTGGTCCAGTTATAACATAAAACTTATTATCGTCTATTTTTAAATTTACATTATCTAATATCTTTTTGTTATCACGCAAAAAACATACATTTTTAAGTTCTAACACACTTTCACTCCTCTCTTCAAAACGTAAGGAGCGAAATGCACGCTCCTTCACGTTATTTATCTGTACTCATAAAATCTTTAAGTTTTTTACTTCTACTTGGATGTCTTAATTTTCTTAATGCTTTTGCCTCTATTTGTCTTATTCTTTCACGTGTTACCATGAATTCACGTCCTACTTCTTCAAGAGTTCTAGTACGTCCATCTTCTAAGCCAAATCTTAGTTTTAAAACTCTAGCTTCTCTTGGTGTAAGCGTTGCCATTACTTCATCAATTTGGTCTTTTAAGAGTACATCTGCTGCTTGATCAGATGGTGATGGTGCTTCGTCATCTGGTATAAAGTTACCGATGTTACTATCATCTTCTTCACCTACTGGAGTTTCTAGAGATATTGGGTCTTGTGCTATTTTTTGTATCTCACGTACTCTTTCCACTGGTATTTCCATCTCTGCAGCAATTTCTTCTGCGGTTGGCTCACGACCTAATGTTTGAAGTAAGTGCCTTGACGTTCTCATAAGTCTATTTATTGTTTCTACCATATGTACTGGTATTCTTATTGTTCTTGCTTGGTCCGCTATTGCACGAGTTATTGCTTGTCTTATCCACCATGTAGCATATGTACTAAATTTGTATCCCTTTTCTGGATCAAATTTATCTACTGCTTTAATTAAACCTAAATTTCCTTCTTGTATCAAGTCCAAAAAGTGCATTCCACGTCCAATATATCTTTTAGCAATACTTACAACTAGTCTTAAGTTTGCCTCAACAAGACGTTTTTTTGCGTCAACATCTCCTGCAGCCATTTTCTTGGCAAGCTCTGTTTCAACCTCTATATCTAGTAGTTCTATCTTTCCAATTTCTTTTAAGAACATTCTTACTGGGTCATCAACACTTATATTATCTATAAAAGAAAAATCTTTTGCATCATCTAACAAAATGTCTTTTTCTATCTCAGAAATATCTTCTAAGTTTGGTTCTATTTCTAACTCAGCTAACGACGTTCCTAAATCTTCTGCTGGGATTTCAGATACATCATCGCCAGCTTCTACTTTAACTGTTGCTTTTTCTTCTTGTTTTGACTCTACTAATTCTTTAGACTCTTTTACTTCTTTTTCTATAGGCTTAACTTTTATGCCTGCCTCGCTTAATCTAGAATAAACCATTTCCAATTCTTCTGGTGTAAGACGTTCTTTTTCCATAAAGTCTAATATATCTTTATATGTATACTCTTTCTCATTTTTTAATTTTTGTATAAAAAGCTCAACTTTATCTACTGTTTTTTCTTCTTTAACAGTACTTTTAGCTTTTTTAGGTTTCTCATTTTCTACTTTTCCCATATTTTCCCCCACTCATGTGATTTTACTACATAATATCTTTTATTACAACTTTTTTTGTTAATTTTGTTTTATTTTGCCCATTTTCTTTAGTACAAGGCTAAGTTCCGCCTCTAGAAAACGTTTTTCGTCTTGGCTTACTGTATCGTCAGCAAGTTTTCTGATTATTTCTTGTCTCTTTTTCATATACCCATATTTTTTAAATGTATCTTCTAAATCTTTAACCAGTTTTTGCTTATCGCACATAGATAAATCTATACATAAAATCTCTGTTACAAGTTTTATATCTTCCTCAGAATCAAGCTTACTTACTATGTTTATTTTATTTAAATCAAACTCTTTTGCAAGACATATAACTTTACCATACAATGCTTTTAAATCTTGTTCTTCAAAATCTTCCTCACTATACGCCTCTAGCATCTGTTTAGATATCTTTTTATCCGAAGAAAAAACAAGTGCTAATACATATTCTTCTTGTTTTCTTCTAATATTATGTGTTCCTAACTTCTTTTTAACAGATATATTTTTAGCAATTTGTTCTTCTTTAAGGCTTCTCGCCACTGCTTTTTTAGCCTTTTTGTTAATTTCTTCTATGAGTACTTGCTTTGCAATATTATATTTTGCAGCAATCTGGTCAACATACATGTCTTGCTCAATTTTATTTTCAATTCCAGATAAAATATCTGCCACTTTTACTAAAAAGTCTAGCTTATCATCAAAATCATTAAGATTTTTGCCTTCCTCAGCTTTAGCAATCTTGTATTCAACTGCAGATATAGCTTGCTTTACACACTCACGAAATGCGTCCACACCGTATTTGTTTATATATTCGTCGGGGTCTTTTGCATCTGCATGATTTAACCTTAGTACTTTAGCTTTTATTCCCTCCGCTTCAAATATCCCAATAGCACGAAGTGTTGCAGTTTGTCCTGCATTATCCTGGTCGTAAGATATAACCACAGTAGAAGTGTATTTTTTAAGAAGCTTTGCTTGTCCTTCAGTTAAAGCTGTTCCTAGACTTGCCACTACATTAGATATTCCAGACTTATGCAACGCTATTGTGTCCATATATCCTTCCGTAAGTATTATATATGGCGTTGAATCCCTTTTAGCAACATTTAATGCGTACAAGTTTTTACCTTTGTAATACACCACATTTTCCGGAGAGTTAACATACTTAGGAAGTGATTTATCTAATACTCTACCGCCAAAGCCAATTACTCTATCTCTTACATCAAATATTGGGAATATAAGTCGACCGGCAAAATTCTCGTAAAGCTCGCCTCTAGGATTTCTTGTTACAACTCCAGCTTTTAAAATATCCTGCTCTAAGTACCCCAGCCCTTTTAAGTATTTTATAAGGCCAATAGACTTTTTATTTCCAAAACCTAAACCGAATCTAACAATTGTAGTTTTATCTAACTGTCTTTTATCCAAATACGCCTTAAGCAAGCTATCCTTATTTTCAACTTGCTCTACTAAAGCTTCATAAAAATATCTTGCTGTGTCTTTGTTTATATTAAATATAACTTCTTTCTCGTCTTTACTAACTGTTGGTTCAAAGCCAGATTTTAGCTTAAACCTTTCAGTGTCAATGTTTCCTCGTTCAGCTAAAAGCTCAAGTGTTTCCCTAAAATCTAAATTCTCTAGCTTAGATATAAACGTAATAACATTTCCGCCCTCACCACAACCAAAACATTTATATATTTGTTTATCTGGTGAAACTGTAAAAGAAGGTGTCTTCTCTTTATGAAAGGGACACAAACCCAAATAGTTTGCACCACGTCTAGAAAGTGGCACGTAATCGTTTATTACCGAAACTATATCCGTACTAGATAATATTTCATCTACCAAATCATCTGAATAGCGCGCCACAAATACACTTCCTTTCTAATTCCCACTTTTTAACAACTTAATTTTCTCTTCCCTGTTATAGTACATATTACCTATACTTAGCACAAAAGCCATACTAAACAAAGCCTCGAATACAATTAAAGAGTTCATGTAATACACAGTAATAATTCCAAATATAACAACCGCTGTTTTCATAAAAGCTACCTTAAAACTGTTTCTCCTATTTAATGCTACTGATAGCGTTTCAAATAAAATTACTACCAAGCCAGATAATAAATACAATTTATTTGTTGTAGCAAAAATATCCTGCCTTCTTCCAAAAGAATATATTTCCATATTAAATAACTTTAAAATTAACCAAAATATTATACTTGAAATTAAAACCATAGAAAAAGTTACAATTCCTTTATTTATATTAAGTTTTTTGCTTTTAATTTTGAAAGTAGCTTTATCTATATAATCAGGCAAAAGAATTGCTGCACCAGATAATGCAATCCAGCCAATGCCATTGTTTCCAAACAAAATATCCAGACCTACTATTACAGCTAACGTTCCCGAAAGGTACAAGTATTTTTTACTTTTCAGACCATACTCAGATATCTCATCGTGTATCAAATATATCAAATATATTCCAAGCAATATAAACATTGTATTAAAATTGCTTGTCTCAAACTTCCAACAATTCATTAAAGATATTGGCGATAAAATATATATTATACTAGACATTGTAGCTACTGCATCATTTTCAAATATATTAAGCATTATTCTTTTAATAATCACGCTATTTATATATGCGATTATAGTGTTTAGAATTATTGCGGAATATTTCGCCTCATTTGTAACGCTTACAAGAAGTTTTAGTATTTCACCGGCAAGTCCAGAAACTCCCTCTACATGAATAATACTATCCTTAGCAAAAAAAACAACCAAAATCCTTGATACCACCAACACAACTGCAAGATATGCAAATCTATACAGTCGTCTTACCGTTTGATTATCAGTTTTTCCTCTAAGCCTTCTTTTAATTACTTGATACAAACAAATGCAAAATATCACTATAACTATATATATTGCAATACCCGCCATGCTCATTTCACTAACATTTTTTTCATTAACAGCCAAATATGCTACAAAGCACATAAACACAGTATAAAGTATAACCATTATACTACGACTAATTCCACTTAATTTCAACATTTTTCTCACATTCCACTTGCATATTATACCATAAAAAAAGCACGTGTACAAGATATACACGTGCTTTATTATTTGATATTTTTTCCTAAACACCTTGATAGCATAATTTCAACAATAAAATACAATTTCTTTATTAGGAAAATGTTGTTTCCATTTAGATAGAATAAAAAAATAGTTATTCGCAATCATTTCCATAAGTTCTCTTAACTCTTTGTATGGAATATCACTATTATTATTTACTAATATACAGCCCCCAGCCTTAGTAATCCAACACATTTATGAATCGGTTCATTATTTTCATTAGACCAAAAATACACCTTATAACCGCATAAACTCAAAAATATTAGGCAATATTTATTTCTCCTTCTCTAGCCCACCTATAAAAAGATGGCGCTCCACGCTCAACAACAGTTCTAAATATAGCGATTTCTTCTTCCGAATAATTTCCTTCTTTATATAATATTCTATAACTAGGGAGTTCAAATCTTACACTCCTCTTTAAACTTATTAACAAGTTCATCTAGTGTAACTTTAAACTCTTCGTTCTTTCTATTTTTAATACTTAACGTATTAGTTTCTACTTCCTTTTCGCCTATTACTGCAAAATATGGTACTTTTTCTAATTTTGCATTTCTTATCTTGTATCCTAGTTTTTCGTTTGAAGCGTCTAACTCAACTCTAATATCATTTTCTTCTAATTTGTCTTTTACAGATTTTGCAAAGTCAATCATATTATCGTTTATTGTTAAAAGCTTAATTTGAACTGGTGCAAGCCATGTTGGAAACACGCCTTTTGTTTCTTCTAAATAATATGCAATAAATCTATCTATGCTTCCTAGAATTGCTCTATGTAATACCACCGGTGTCTTCTTAGAACCGTCTTTATCTATGTATGACAAATCAAACTTCATTGGTAAACAGAAGTCTAACTGACAAGTAGATAATGTGTATTCTGCTCCTACTGCTGGTTTTACTTGTACATCTAGCTTTGGTCCATAAAAAGCTGCTTCTCCTATTTTTTCTTCATATTCAATTCCAATATCTTTTAACACTTGTCTTAACGTGTTTTCTGCACTATCCCACATTTCGTCATCTGGGTGATATTTTACTTTATCCTCAGGATCTCTTAGAGATAATTCAAATCTATAGTTTGTTATATTAAGCTCTCTATACACTTCAAGTATCAAATCAACAACTGCTTTAAATTCAGATTCAATTTGTTCTGGCGTAACAAACAAGTGAGCATCGTTTTGACAGAAAGTCCTAACTCTTTCAATTCCTTTTAGTGTTCCACTTGACTCAAATCTGCAATCTCTTGCTACTTCACCAATCCTTATTGGCAAATCTCTATATGAGTGCATTTGATTAGCATATATCATCATATGATGTGGACAGTTCATTGGACGTAAAACAAATTCTTCACCCTCTACTTCCATTTTTGGGAACATATTATCTTTATAATGGTCCCAATGTCCAGAAGTTTTATACAAATCAACTGTTGCAAGAGGTGGAGTTAATACATGCTTGTAATCTAAATGTCTTTCTTTTCTCTTAATATAATTTTCAAGCAACTCCCACACCGTATAACCATTTGGCAAATACATTGGAAGTCCTTTTCCAACAAGGTCGTGTGTCATAAATATATTTAACTCTTTACCAAGTTTTCTATGGTCACGTGCTTTAGCTTCTTCTAAAGCTACTAAATATTTTTCGACTTCTTCTTCTGTCTTAAAGCATACACCATATATTCTTGTAAGCATTTTGTTTTTCTCAGAGCCTCTCCAATACGCACCAGTTGTACTCATAAGTTTTATAGCACCAGTGTCTTTAGTATTTGTTAAGTGTGGTCCTGCACACATATCTATAAATGGTCCATTTTCATACATTGTAATTTTTGTATCTTCTGGTAAATCGTTTATTAGCTCCAATTTATATGGCTCCTCTTTCATCATATCACAAGCTTTACTACGGCTTACTTCATACACTTTCATGTCTTGGCCTTCTGCTATAATATTTTTCATTATATTCTCAAGTTTTTTCAAATCATTTTCTGTAATATGAAGGTTATCAAAATCATAGTAAAAACCTTCGTCAGTAGCAGGTCCTATAGCAAGTTTTGCCTCTGGATATACTTTTTTTACCGCTTGTGCTAACACATGTGACGCTGTGTGTCTTGCAACTTTTATACTTTCGTTATATTCTTTTTCTTCAACTTTCCCGTCACTATATAATACTTTTATCATAATAATTCCTCCGTTATATATCTATAGATACTTTTAGTACCTCATGAAATTCGAAATTGTTTTTTAATTCTTCTACTACATACTTTACCGCATTCGCGGTTGTCTCTTGCAAAACAAGTTCATTTTTGCCATCTCCATTTAAGTCAATAACATATTTTACGCTATACACTGGCCAACCACTAGATAATTTTGTATCTTTCACATATGAATATTTTATTAGTTCGGTATGTTCTGAGTTCACAAATATAACTGCACTATACACTCCAAACATATTTTTACCATTTGATGTTACACTATACAATTTTCCTAATTTTCCTTCATAAAAAGAAGTTTGATATGCTTCAACTATTTTTACACTACCATTTAAAAAATTGTATTTGCCAAGTGCTTTTTTAACCGTTTTTTCGTCTTCTTCGTTTACTTCTACCTTATCCAATTCATAAAACACAGGAGACATATTTTTGGTATCCATTGCAATATACTCGTCTGGCTCAGGATACTTCGTGGTCTTGGTATAGTAATATGAACTATTTTCTTTAAACTTTGATGTTTCGTATGTACCTAAAAGTCCATCGTTGCTATACATGGTAATTTCCGTACCAGTAAGACTAACGTTATCATACATGTTTTTGGCACTAACCCACGTGCTTCCATTTACACCACCAAGCAACACATTGTTGAGTATTATGGCATTTGCGTTTTGTGCAACCGACTTTTCAACACTTTCGCCTAATTCAGCCACATCTTCTGGTCCATAACTTATATAGTTTTGACTATTTAAGTACAAAAACAAGGCCACTAATATTATTATAATTGCAATTAGCACAATTATTAAAGAAAATATTAATTTTTGTTTTCGTATACTTGCACTTTGTTTTTTTACTCCCATACCTTTCTCCTTTTATTATAAAAATATATCTATATCTATTTTAAGCCCTTACGCATTATATAATCGCTCTCGTCAATAGAAAATACACAGCCACAAAACTTCTGCCTATACAAGCCAAGCTCACGTGCTCTGGCCTGTCCTGCTCTAAAATATGGCCTAAAATCTTTATACAAAAAACGTACACCATACTCTTTTTCTAATTTTTTACACACTTCTATTATTACATCATGCTTTTGATATGGAGATATTAAAAGCGTTGTAGTAACTGCATTGTAACCATTATCCTTAGCATACTCAAATACCTTTTTAAGCCTTGTAAAGTAACAATATTCACAGCGAAGTCTAAAACCCAAATCTGAATAATTTACTGCGTTTTTTACAAAGTTATACATGTTGTATTCGTCTAGAAATATTCCTTCTTTGCCGACAATGTTTAAATATTCTTTTAAGGTATTTTTTCTTCTTTCATATTCAACTTTTGGATGAATATTTGTATTATACCATAAAATATCAAAGTCTTCTACCTCTTGCAAGCCAAATTCTTGTAAATTAGCTACAATATCGTCAAAAACCGCTACTAAACATGGTGCACAACAAGCATGTACAAGTAGTTTTTCTTTATTCTTCTCCATTGTATTTTACCCCTAAATGCTCATAAGCCATGCGTGTTGCTATTCTTCCCCTTGGTGTTCTGTTTATAAAGCCAATTTGCATAAGGTATGGTTCGTACACATCTTCTATGGTATCTTTGTCCTCACCAGTTGCAGCGGCTAAAGCGTCAAGTCCTACAGCTCTCCCGTTAAACTTAATAATCATTGTTTCAAGTATTTTTCTATCTATTTCGTCAAGCCCAAATTCGTCTATCTCTAATCTATCTAATGCTTTCTTTGCACTTTCGTAGTCAATTTGACTCTTACCCTCAATTTGTGCAAAATCTCTTGCTCTTTTTAGAAGTCTATTTGCAATTCTAGGCGTTCCTCTACTTCTTGCTCCAATTTCTTCTGCTGCCTCTTTAGTTATAGGTGTTCCAAGGATACCAGCACTTCTTAATATAATTCTTGCAAGTTCGTCTACGTTATACATTGCTAAACGGTGTATTATCCCAAATCTATCACGAAGAGGTCCAGATAAAGCACCTGCCTTTGTCGTAGCACCAACTAATGTAAACTTTGGCAGATCAATTCTTATACTTCTTGCTGATGGGCCTTTTCCTATCATTATGTCTAAATTAAAGTCCTCTAGTGCTGGATAAAGCACTTCTTCAACGCTCTTTTTAAGTCTATGTATCTCGTCTATAAAAAGCAAATCATTTTTTTCAAGGTTTGTTAAAATAGCCGCTAAATCTCCTGGTTTTTCAATAGCTGGTCCTGATGTAATTTTAATATTTACACCAAGTTCAGACGCAATTATTCCCGCAAGAGTAGTTTTGCCAAGCCCTGGAGGGCCATAAAGTAAAACATGGTCTAATGCCTCTCCTCTACTTAGTGCAGCTTTAATGTACACCTTCATATTTTCTTTTACTTTTTCTTGCCCAATATATTCAGAAAGTTCTCTAGGACGTAAAGACACCTCTACCTCATTATCTTCCTCAGTGTCAAATTCTGGTGCAATCATTCTATCTTCTATCATTAATATACCTCATTTACCTAATTTTCCTAACTATTATATCACTAAGAAAAATAAATGTGAAGTAGAGTAACACTTTTTTTAAATTTTCATACTATGTAATATATAGATTAAAAGTCTATATAGCCCAGGAGGGACACATGTATAACAATAGTAACAATTCATTTATCTGGCTCATTATTTTAATACTTATATTCTTTTCAGATACATCATCTAACCAAATTGGCGTTGGTAACTACTTTAAGCTTACCAGTCCTAGTCAAAATTTATTTAATAATTTTATATAAAAGGAGAGGTGAATTTTCATGATAGATGAAAGATGTGGCGGCTGTGGCTGCAATGGATGTGGAAATTGCGGAGGTGGAAACTGCGGTGGCGGTTTCGGTGGCGGATGCTGCTGTATATGGATTATACTTATCATAATCGTACTTCTTTGCTGCTGCGGATGCGGATGCTAAGTTTTAACTCCAACAAAGTATAACACAAATATTTAAAACATAATTTTTAAAGTATAATACTTACCCGGGAAGTTAATTACTCCCCGGGTTTTAATTATATTAAAAATATCGCAAAAACTAAATTTCAAATATTAGTTTCACTGAGCTTCACAATATCTCAAATTTTATATTTTTACGCGACAAACTCTCTAGCACAATTTTAATTATGTAAATAACTTGTTATAATTTGCTGATATATCGTCAACATCTATCTCGATATACTCTAACTTTTTCACTTTCTTTAATATGCTAGTGTCTTTTACCATACCTTTTGTCACAACAAGTGTTTTAAGATGCTTTAGCTTTTTAGCGAAGTTAATGTCATCTAGCGCTTGATCTAGTATAATCAATGTTTCTAATGCTTTTACATTTGCTATTTTATCTAGATTAACTTCACTTGATACAAATTTTAAACCTTTTAATAATTTCGGTTCATTAAGCTTAGGTAACTCGGCTCCTTTCGTATCTATTACTTCTATTGCTTCTACTTGAACAAAATTTGGAAGCAGCTCTTTACGTATAACACAACAAGCGTTTACCACAAGCCTTTTTACAGGTTGTTTGTATAAAACTGGCGCTTCGTTAAACGTACATTGTTCAAAGTATATTTCATCTAACACACGTATATCTTTTGTATATTTTGTTATTTCAGAAAATCTAATTTCGTCAATTTCCATATAGCTTAAATGTATATTCTTTAAAAGTTTAAGTTTATCTATTCCAGTTATATTTACACGTTGTGGATATATTGAAAGGTAACCTCGTTTTTTTAGTAGCACAGCCTGTTTATCTGCTTCAAGAGTCATATAATTAGGTATTAACTCTTTCATTGTATTAGTTATTTCTTCTACTGTATAACCACGATTAAGTTCTGTAGTAGCCTTACCTATTACAACTAGCTCTTTACACTCTGGCATTTGCTCATCTAATTTAATTTCGGTTTCATTTCTTACTTTATTAAGTTCCAAATAATACCCAACATTTTTATTTCCAACTCGAATATTCATACCATCAACTCTGCAGTTTTTGATAATTATTTTATTAACGTTGTTTATATACGTAAAAGTACAATTTGTTAAATCAAATCCTTCAAAATACACACTAATGTCAGGTCTTAAATTATTAAAAAATTCAAAGTCTTCCATATCTTTAAACGGTACTAATTTACTTTCAGTATTTACAAATGAAAGTTCAGAAATTTTAAAAATATCTTCTGGTAATATATATTCCAGCTTTTTTCCTGTTCTCGCTTCTACTTCTTTTGCAACAATTCTATCTCTTATTCTTTTCATATATTTAACCTCTTTCTTTATATAAATTTTTTACAAAACGTTTTTCTATGTATTTCACACAAACCATGCTCTTTTATTGCTTGTATATGCTCACGTGTTCCATAACCTTTGTTTTTTGCAAAGTTATATTCTGGATATTTTTTATCTAGCTCCTCTATCATATGGTCTCTTGTTACCTTAGCTATAATTGAGGCGGCAGCTATACTTTCGCTTTTTGCATCTCCTTTGACAATTGGAGTATATGGAATGCTTATTGGCACATGCTTTTCAGCGTCTACTAATACGTGTTCTGGCGTAACGCTTAAACCTTCTACTGCTTTTTTCATTGCAAGGCGCGTTGCTTCTAATATGTTTATTTCGTCAATTACTTTTTCGTCAACTATACCAACTGAGTAAGCTACAGCTTTTTCTTTAATTATTTCAAACAATTCTTCTCTTTTCTTTTCAGAAAGTTTTTTAGAATCGTTTACTCCTGGTATTTTTTCGTTCTTGGGAAGTATTACAGTCGCTGCTACAACTGGACCACAAAGTGGGCCACGCCCTGCTTCGTCAACTCCTGCAACGTACTCAACTCCTCTGTTATATAACTCATGCTCAAACTCAAGCATTACTTCTAATCTTTCGCTCTCTTTTTCCGTCATATTAGTCATTTTCTACACACTCCATATATACCTCATTTTTATTTAGTCCTCTTTTTTTAGCAACTTGTTTTATTGCTTCTTTTTTAGCAATTCCCTCTTTAACATATTTTTCAACTAATTCTTTATTTGATAGCAAATCTTCGCCATTTTCTTTATTTATTTTTTGCTCTAGCTCTTTTTTTCCTTCTTTATTTCCTTCAATAAGTAGTACAATCTCGCCTTTTATACCTGTCTCTTCCACCATACTAATAGCTTTGCTTAAGGTCGTATCTATACACTCTTCATGAAGCTTAGTAAGTTCACGGGCGATAGATATATTTCTTTCGCCTAAAAATTTATACAAATCTTTTAACGTGTTAAGAAGTTTGTGTGGAGCTTCATAAAACACCATAAGACGTGTTTCGTACTTTAAGCTTTCTAGTCTTTCACGGCGTCTTGTAGGACGCATTGGCAAAAAGCCTTCAAATGTAAATGTTTCAGAATCTATCGGGCTCATTGCAACTGCTGTAGTAAGTGCTGTAACACCAGGAATAACTGTTACAGGATAATCGTTTTGCTTTAAATATTTAATCAAGCTTTCTCCTGGGTCAGATATTCTAGGCATTCCTGCATCAGACACAAGAGCTAAGTTTTTACCTTCGTCAAGTAACCCCACTACCTCTTGTATTTTTTCATCTTCGTTATGTCTGTGGTAACTTATGCTATGCTTGGTTATTTCCAAGTGATTTAAGAGTTTTAGTGTCTGTCTTGTATCTTCTGCTAAAATTATGTCTACGTTTTTTAACGTTTCTATTGCTCTTAATGTAATATCTCCTAAATTTCCAATAGGTGTTCCCACTACATATAACGTACCTTTATTATTCATTTTAAATTACCTACTTTCTTAAGTATTTTACCATATATGTCTAGGTTTTCAAATACATTAGCTAATATATTTTTCAGTACCCAAAGCGTGTCATTTAAGAGCGTCCCAAATGACATACAACTAACTTGTCTAGTGCAAATGAATATATGTATACCTCGGTTACTTTGCCTAAAGCCAGTTCTATTCCTCTCCTATACACAGTAAGCTGTGGCAAATATCTATTTATTAACTCTTCCTCAGTTTCTACTTTATCTGTCTTAAAGTCTACTATTATACTTCTATCTTCATTTTCAATATACATATCTATTATACCTTGTATTAAGCTTGGTTCGACAAGTGGTTTTTCTAAAACACTCTCAAGGTTGTCTCGTATTACAAATTCGTATTCTTTTTCTATTTTGCTATTTTCTTTTAATATATTGTGCTTTTGCAAGCATTCTATCATTGCAAGTATTCTTTTTGCTAATACTTCTTTGTTTAAATTTTCTGCCTTAAATTCTTCTAGTACTTTAACAGTATTTTCTAATACACTTTGGTAATCCGCATGCACTAAATCTGTAAGCTCAATTATCTTGTGCACACATGTACCAAAGCTTGCTGAATCTATTTTTTTCTTTAATATTTTAGGGCTTTCTTCTTGTATGTTTATTTGTTCTGCTTTGACTTCTTCGTTTAATGATGTTGCAGTATATTTTTGAAGTATATCTTTTGACAAACTGTATTCATATTTTGTTGTTATATCTTGTTTTAGTTTTTCTAGCTTTTTGTCACTTGCAGGAGCATGTTCTTTTAAGTCATTAGTCATTTTGTCTAATACCTCTTTTGGCGCTAGCTCTTCTTCTTTCTCTTCGCTTTCTTCCGCACTAGATGCTACTACATTTAGTTCATAGCTATTCTTATTTGAAGCTATTAAACCTACTAATATATTTTTTAAATGGCTGTTATTTTGCTGTAGTATAGCTTGAGAAACTGTTCCATCTGAAATCTGTGTATACACTTCGTCTAGATATTTTTCTGCATTTTTTACTGTTCCGTATATTATTAACTTTTCTTTTGCTCGAGTTAAAGCAACATATAACAAACGTAAAAGCTCAGACTTTTGTTTGCACTTAATATTAGCTTTTATTGCCATGTTTACAATAGACGGATATGTAATAGAGTACTCCTTATCTAATACGTTAATACCTATTCCCAAATTTGTATCTAAAAGCACTCTATCTTTAATATCTGGGAATCTGAATACACGTGCCATGTTCATTAAAATAACTACTGGAAACTCTAAACCTTTACTATGGTGTATTGTCATTATTCTTACAACATCTTCATTTTCTCCTATAAGGCGAGGACCTTCGCTTGCTCCTTCTTTTTTACGTATATTTTCAATATATTGTACAAATGAATGTATTGTTGCTGTTTGTGTAGTTTCAAAGTCTTTTGCTATTTGAACCAATGCGTCCATGTTTATTTGTTTTTGCTTTCCGTCAGCGTCTAGCAAGACTTGGTCGTAAATTCCTGTTTCGTTATATAGCTTTATAACTATATCTGAGATTGGATACATTTTAGCGAATACGCCAAATTTGTTAATTAAATCTAAAAATCGTGCTATTTTTTCTTTTAGCTCATCATCTGTGCATTTTTCTTCATACTGCATAAGTGCTGTATATATGTATGAAGCCTTGTCCCACGAACGTATTTCTACTAAATCGTCTAATGTAAACATTCCTATTTTGCTATACATTACACTAACTAGTGGTATATCTTCCATTGGGTTATTTAAAACTTTTAAAAAGTCCATTACGAGCTTTATTTCTGCTGTTTCATAAAAGCTTACTTTGCTGTTAGAATATGCTGGTACTCCATTTTCTTTTAACACATCTGCAATTTTATCTGCAACTCCTGTAGCAACTTGCAGTAGTATTACAATATCTTTATACTGACATTTCCTATACTCGTTTTTCTTTATGTCATACACATCAAATGTTTTAACAAGTTCTTTTATTCTTTTTGCTACAAGTTTTGCTTCACACTCTATACTAGTTAGAGCTTCTACTTCATCGTCTGTATTAGAAACGTCTCGCTCTACCAAGTTTACCTCTGTAAGATAATTTTGCTCTTTTTCGCCTGCGTCATATACCCCGCCATATTTTAATGTTTCTTTTTCTGTATAACGTGCACCACCAAACTCTAATGTCATTATCTTTTCAAATATATCGTTTATGCTATTTAGAACTTCTTTTCTGCTTCTAAAGTTTTGTGCCAATACTATTTTTACAGAAGTTGCATCTTTTTTTGTAACGTCTTCGGTAAAACTTTCGTATTTACTACTAAACAGCTCTGGTGCTGCGTTTCTGAAGCCATAGATACTTTGTTTTACATCTCCTACCATTATGCAGTTATTTTCTTTTGCTATTTTAGATATGATTGCCTCTTGTGCGTAAGATGTATCTTGGTATTCGTCTACATATATTACATCAAATTTTGACTTGTATCTTTCTACTACTTCTGGTACTTTTAAAGCTTGTTCGGCTAGCTCCTCGTAATCTGTAAAATCTATAACGCACTTTTTTTGTTTCTTTTCCGTATAAATAGCTTTTACTTCTTGTATAAACTGTAATATCCACTCTATACATGGCAACATGCTTCTTTGTTCTTCAATTATACCAAGAGTATCTTTATACATAATTTTGCTAAATGAACGAATATCTTCTACTATTCTTTTCTTTATGTTTGAAATATTATCTTTTGTTTCCGTATCTACACCGTTATATCTTGGCATATTAGGCACTGAATCTGCGAATAAAAGTTTTGAACGTATGCCATCATATAGCGGTTCGTCCAACACGTCTTTTATACTTTTTTCTAGCGTTTCTAATAATAATTTGTGTTTTAAAAATTCGTCATAGCCATCAAGTTTAGATATTACAGATTGTAACTCTATATAATCTAAATTTAGCTTTGACTTAATATCCATAATAATTTTTTGACCTACTTCTGTCTTGGATAAATCGTCAACATTTTCCATGTTATATACAGCTAATACTTTTTCTTTAAATGCTTCTTTATCTGTTACATGCGAATAAAACTCATACAACTTTTGAGTAAACTGTGTAAGTTCTTCTTCTGAACCTAATATTTCTAATACATCGTAAAACGTGCTATTCTTTTTTTCATACTCATTTTCTACCGCTTCGCTAATTGCCTCAGTTAGCATAATACTTGCTTTTGTAGCGTCTAATGTTGTGACACTTGGGTCTACGCCTAAGATATAGAAATTATCCTTGATAACGGACAAACAAAATGAGTGAATTGTAGAAATGTTCGCACTCCATGCTTTGTTTATTTGTCTAGATATGTGATATGCAAGAGCGGTATCCCCTTCGTCTGTTGCCACTTTTAATGCTTCTTGAAGTTTTTTTACAATACGCTCTCTAAGCTCTGAAGCTGCTGCATTGGTAAAAGTGACGATTAGCATATTGTCTATGTTTATTCTATCATGCACAATACTGTTTATTATTCTTTCTACTACAACAAAAGTTTTACCACTTCCAGCGGACGCCGCAACTAGCATTGTTTTGTTTTTTGTAGTTATTATACTTGATTGTTCTGGTGTTAAATTCATATATATTTACTTTACCTTTCTATATGCTATGATTTTACCATAAAGCACATCAAAATGGAATTATATTTCTAAATTACTTTTACTTTTTAACATGTCTAGACTAATTCACGAAGTGACCAAACTTTGCTCTTTCTTCATAACAAATATTTCTTAAGTCTAAGTCTTGTATAATTGACTTAGGAGTACATTCTTCGTAAAGAGCGTCATCTACTTCTAAATCCCCTTTATCACTAGTAACGTATATTGCAAGTGGTTTGTCTTTCCCTATCGCATAAGATAACTGTACCTCACACCAAGTTAAATCATATTTTTTTAAATACATTTTAGCTATCTCTCGTGCTTTATATGCACCTGACCTATCTACTTTGGTTGGATCTTTTCCACTAAACGCACCGCCTCCAACGTTTGCAAACGATTGATATGCGTCTACTACTATTTTTCTTCCAGTAAGTCCAGCGTCACCTTCAAAACCACCTATTAAAAATTTACCTGTTGGGTTTATTAAAAATTCTTCTACTTCTATTCCATATTCTGCACATATTTGTTCACAGGTATCTTTTATCCATTTATCTGAATACTCTCTTTTTGTTTCACAGTTGTTATATGACACAGTAAATGTTTTTATTTTTTTAAGCTTCATATTGCTATCATAATAACCTGTAATTTGAGCTTTGCCATCTGGAAAAAATATATCTGGTTCTAAATGTGACTTTTTATCATAGGCAATGCTTAGCTTTTGAAGTATAACCATTGCTGTTGGTAACATTTCTTTTGTATCGTTACATGCAAAACCAAACATCATACCTTGGTCTCCAGCACCCATAACTTCTTCGTTTGTGCCTAATGCAATATCTGCACTTTGTACACCAATATTATTTACTACTTCATACTGAGCATTGTACCCTATATCTTTTAACACTCTTTTTACAACATGCTCTACATTAACTGTTGCATTCGACGTCACTTCACCAGTCACAAATATTTTACCTTTCCCGCCAAGCACTTCAATTCCACATCTACTCATTTTATCTTGTGAAAGATACGCATCAAGCAAAGCGTCACTTATTTGGTCACACACTTTATCTGGATGACCTCTAAATACAATTTCATTACTATATAACTTCATATATGTTCCTCCTACCTACCACCTTAAAAATCTAAAAAAACACCCAAGATAACATTCTCTTGAGCATCTGTTATCTTATCTACCTAGCATTACCACCTAACTTAATAGGTTGGTGTGACCTCTACAGGCTAGTCCCTACGTCACTCTTTATAAGATGATATGGTTATTATATTTCACTTAGCAAAAGATGTCAACACAACCGCCGATTTTAATGGTGAATTGAAAAGGTAACTTCCAGTTCGCAATGGTAAGTTCCGATTTTTAA
>CAYZTN010000008.1:0-26842 GCA_964481385.1 uncultured Clostridium sp.
TTGCATATAAAAACATATATATTTTAAGAGTAGATGCTTTCTACTCTTTTAATTTTACATTTACAAGTATAAGAAATATTTCTGTATTTTTTCCTAAAAAAGTAATATCTCCTGTAACTTCCTAGTATACTTGTATTAAGAAAAAAATTTGGAGGTAATGTGATGAAGAATGTAGACATATATGAAAGTATTGCTAAAAGAACTGGTGGAGATATATATTTAGGAGTTGTTGGGCCTGTAAGAACTGGTAAATCTACGTTCATTAAAAATTTTATGGAAAAGTTAATAATACCGGCAATAGATAGTCCATATAAACAAGATAGAGCAATTGATGAGCTACCACAAAGTGCTGCTGGTAAAACTATAATGACTACTGAGCCAAAATTCGTACCAAACGAATCTGTTGAGGTAACTTTACCAGGAAACGTAAAAATGAAAACAAGACTTGTTGACTGTGTGGGATATTTAGTAGATGAAGCACTAGGACATATGGAAGACGACGCTCCCCGTATGGTAAAAACACCGTGGTCTGAAGAAAGTGTACCATTTGAAAAAGCTGCAGAAGTTGGTACAAGAAAAGTTATAACCGACCATTCAACAATAGGGATAGTAGTTACAACTGACGGAAGCATAACAGACATATCTCGTGAAAGTTATATTCCTGCGGAAGAAAGAGTTGTAAATGAATTAAAAGAAATAAAAAAGCCATTTGTAATTTTACTTAACTCAAGGTATCCAGATTCCGACCAAGCAGAAACTTTAAGACAAGAATTACAAGAAAAATATGATGTACCAGTAATAGCCTCAGATATACAAAACATTTCAGAACAAGATATAACCAGTATATTTGAAAGAGTGTTAGAAGAATTCCCTGTAAGTGAAATTGGATTTAAATTGCCACTTTGGTTTAATATGCTAGACTATAACTACCCACTTAAAACTGAAATAGTAGATACAATTCGTGAGCGTTTTGGTAAAGACTTTTCAATTCGTGAAATGAACGATGTTATTAAAAATATATTAGAGACTACAGATGTATTTAGCAATATAACTGTAGATAGGGCAAAAATGGAAGATGGTTCTGTAAAACTTGTAATGGATATTAAACCAAATGTATTCTTCAAGGTATTAAGCGAAAAAACAAGTATGGAAATACATGACGAATGTGACGTGTTCAGAGCAATTGATGATTATTCTAGTATTAAAAAAGAATATGACAAAATTAAAAATGCACTAGAAGAAGTTAGAATAAAAGGATACGGAATTGTTTCACCTCAAATAGACGAGTTAACTTTAGAAGAGCCTGAAATTGTAAAACAAGGAACAAAATATGGTGTTAAGCTTAAAGCCTCCGCTCCATCTATCCATATGATAAGAGCAGACATTGAAACTGAAGTCTCTCCTATTGTTGGAAGCGAAAAGCAATCTGAAGATTTAGTAAAATATTTGTTATCCGAATTTGAAAATGATCCTCAACAAATATGGCATTCTAATATATTTGGCAAATCGCTTCACGAATTAGTAAATGAAGGACTTCACAACAAATTATATAAAATGCCAGACGAAGCTCAAATGAAATTACAAGAAACATTACAACGAATTATTAACGAAGGAAGTAGCGGTCTTATTTGTATTATATTGTAACTAGCTAAATATACTTTACGTTATTAACTATAATTTTTAAACAGTTAAATTACTTCGACAATTATTTAGTAATATTTGAAACAGGTACAAGACGCTTGTACCTGTTTCTTTAACATTTTTTCTTTTAACTCTCTTTTAATTTTCCATCAACCATTCAATAATATTTTTATGTATTATTCCATCTTTTGAATAGTCAATCTTATCTAATGATAGAACATATTTAGGATAGTTGTCGCTTACATCATCATAAGCTCCAAACTCTCTTTCCTCAGTCTTAGAATCTGACACTGAATATGCAACTTGAAAATACATTTTTTCATCAGCATTTATAGCAAGGAAGTCTATTTCTCCATCATTTGTCTTTCCAATATAAACATCGTATCCTCTTGTGAGCAATTCATTGTACACAACGTTTTCAATTGCAAAACATTTATTTATTTCAAAATTATTGTTTTTAATTTGTGCAATTCCCAAATCAGTCATATAATATTTATTCAACGTTTTCAATATAGCCTTACCATGTATATCATATCTATATATCTTTTTCATCATCAAAGCCTTGCACAGAGCGTCTAAGTATACATATAACGTATCTGTCGATACCGACCTTCCCTGACTCTTTAAAAAATTCACTACATTATCAGCCGAAAACTTACGACCAGTAGTATCAACAATATATTGCAGTAACAAGTCAAACAAAACTGTATCCTTTAAACTTAGTCGTTCCACTACGTCTCTTAAAACAATAGAATCAAACACACTAAGCAAATAGTCTTTAATATTACCCTCGTCCGTAAACTGTGTTCTGTTAGGAAGTCCTCCCCATTTTATAAAATCCCAAAAAGTATTTTCATCTTTAGGGGCCTTACCTGTTAGTTCTACAAATTCCTTATAGTTCAATGGATAAATGTTAAAAAGTACATATCTCCCTGACAAAACAGTTGATAGCTCATTAGATAGCATTTTGCTATTCGAGCCAGTAATAAATATACTTATATTTTCCAAAGAAGCTCTTAATGAGTTGACTACTTCCTCAAACTTTTCCACTTTTTGGATTTCATCCAAAAAAACATAATATTTTTTTCTATCTTGTATCTTGTCTTTTATATAGCTATTTAATTTTTTATAATCTCGTAATTCTTCATATTCTATAAGTTCAAAATTAACATACATAATATGTTCTGAATCTACGCCCTTGTCTTTTAGTTCTTCCATTATTTGCTTTAATATTACTGATTTTCCACATCTTCTTATTCCTACAAGAATCTTTACTAAATCGCTATCATAGAAACCTCTTATTCTAGATAAATACATTTCTCTTTTTAACATTTTTATCACCAAAACTAATTATACATCACCTCACACGCTTTGTCAAATTATTTCGTACAACCGAAATAATTTGACAATTTAAAAAAGTTATTTCGTCGAAACGAAATAACTTTTTTTAAATTGTCTTGACCTTTTTACTATTATTTTTCTTTTAAATATCTTCTTAATAGGAATGTTAAAAAATATGGAAATGTATAAAATTTACCATTAAAACCTATATTTTTATTACACAATTTTATACCATATTTAATGTCTTTATACTTATCACTCTCTACTAAATTATTTAAAGAAATGGTTGCATTATCACTTGCTTTTACTTCAACTGGAATCAAAGAATCTTTATCTCGTATAAAGAAGTCCATTTCTATTGTACCTTTTTCATTTTTGTAAAAATAAAGTTTATATCCCTGTTTTACCAGCATATCTCCTACAATATTCTCATAGATTGCTCCTTTATACGTATTGAAATTTTTGTTGTTTCTCAAATCTTCCTGAGCCTCATTATCTAGCGAACCTACTAAAACTCCTGTATCAGAGAAATACAATCTGTAATTATCTGGATTATAGTTGCCACCAAGTGGAAGTTCTGGCTGTTCCATGCAATATGAAATATTTAGTATACCGCTATTTACAAGCCAGTCAACCGTGCCTACATACTCACGACTCCTAGCTCCATCTTCAATTTTAGATACTTGAAACTTTTTATTTTCATTTCCTAGAAATGCTGGTATCTTTCTATACACATTCAATATTTTTCCTTGGTCTAATCCTGCCGCATATTTTGTTATATCTTCTTCATAATCTAGCAAAATTTGTTTTTGCATATCTAGCGTTCCACTGTAATTTTTTTGAGTAACAAACTTACTTACAATCGCAGGCATTCCGCCTATTACCATATATTCTTTAAAGTTTGACATCATAACATCATATTGTACTTTGCTTAATGGTTTTAACTCCAACATACATTTGTATAAATCTTCTATTTGTTCTTCTGCATATCCTTTTGCCCATAAAAATTCTTCAAAATCCATTGAATACATGTTGTAATCTACTTTGTTTCCTACACTATTTGACTCTATTTCCTTATAACTAATTCCCATTAAAGAACCTGAACAAATAACATCAAATCTTCCATCCTGATTAAAAGATTTCAATGATGTTGCACAATCAATACATGCCTGCATTTCGTCAAAAAATATTAACGTTTCACCAGGAATAAACTTAAAATCAGGGTTTTTTAATGATATGCTCCTTAATATACTGTCTACCTCATATCCATCATCAAATATGTCTTTATACTGTTTTTGCAGTGCAAAATTTATCTCTACTACATTTTTGTAATTATTTTTTGCAAAGTTTTCTATTGCATCTGTCTTTCCTATTTGTCTTGCACCTTTTATTATCAACGGCATTTTATATTTATCATTCTTCCACTCTAGCAAATAGTCATCAATTTTCCTTCTCAAACGTCCCATGTTACCACCTCTTTATATATATTATCACAAAATTCCAGCCATTTCAATATATTTTATCACAAAATTCCAGACTTTTTTAGACATTTTTTCACAAAATTCTATCCTACTTTAATCCAGTGCTTTCGTTTATAACCAAAGTGCTGTACATAAACAACACATCTTTTTCAGTAAAATCAATATATTCTCCTAGTATCTTAGGTGAAATGTATCTTGTATCTACTACCCATACTTTAGAATACTCCTCACATAAAAGTGGTACTAAACTACTTCCAAAAGAATCTCTAAACACAATAAGCTCTTTTCCAGTGTCACTCATTTTGTTGTTTATTTCAAGCAAGGATACTGCTCCAGATAAATAAATATCATATTTATCCATTGAGCTCATTTTATCCATGTTATATACATCACTTGTAGTTTTTGTTTCGTGGTTATATACAGTCATATTTTCTAATACATTATTTGTAAGCACATAAATCTTATCTTGCTCATTAGTTATTGGAAACTGACCGCTATACACACCATTAAAGTCTGTAACTTCTTTTTGTGTAAATTCAGTATTCATACTGATTCCCATAGCATTAAGTATTTTACCTGCTACTTTAACAAGGTTTTCCTGTTTCCAGTGAGTATCTGTTTTGTAGTAATCTGAAAGCACCAATGTATCCATTATGTCTATATATTTTGCATAATTTAGACTAGAAACCAACATGCTTTCCATTTTAGCATAGTCTAATTTTAAATTACCATCATCTACAAAATAGTTTTTGTCTGGCACTATTGTAAAATATATATTGTTAGTTCCATTTAAATACCTTGTATATATTTCATTTACTTTTCTTGCTAAATACTTTACAGAATTTTCATTTAATGGATACGTTTCGTTTATTACATAACCCTCATACTCATAAAGCTTGTTATAGTCACTTTTATTAAAGACTTTAAGTTCAGTATACACTTTAAGACGTCTAAACATATCTCTATATATAAACTGATCTGTTGTATAGCTATCTAGCTTTTTAAAATATGTTCCGTCAAACACACTCTTTTGAGATAGCTTAGGTAACTGTTCAAGCTTTCTTCTTTCAGATACAGATATTAAAGTATCTTTTTTTATTATATTTATACCACATACAGCTATAATTATTCCAACAAAAAGTACAGTTACAACTATATTTTTAATTTTATCTGTCATGCAAGCCACCTCCTAAAACCTAAAATACAAAAATGGATTGTATGAGTTGTCTACTAAATATGCTGTAACAACAACTAATACTACCACTATAAATACAGGCTCTAATATATTTATCACCTTGCACATTTTATCATTTTTCTTTAATTTTTGGACTAAATTTTTCATAATTGGTGTTGCACCAATAATTGCCACTATAAGCACAACAAGGTAACTTTTTAAATAGTACATTGTTTCTGCTGACATTATACCAACCGTATTTACACCAAACAAACCAGCAACGCCTTGCCAAACATCTGCCAAACTGTTTGAGTTGAATATTATGAAGCTAACCATTACTATAAACAACACATAAATACTTTGAAGCGCTCTAGGCATTTTTTCTATATATTTCTTAAGGAACACCTTTTCTATCACAAGAAGTACACCAAAATATACTCCCCAAAGCACAAAGTTCCAGCTAGCACCGTGCCAAAGTCCAGTTAATGCCCATACAACAAATATATTTCTAATTTGCTTTTTAAGTCCTTCCCTATTTCCACCAAGTGGAATGTATACATAGTCTTTAAACCAAGAGCTTAGTGACATATGCCATCTTCTCCAAAACTCAGTAATAGTTTTAGCTATATATGGATAATTGAAGTTTTCTAAGAACTCAAAACCAAACATTCTTCCTAAACCAATCGCCATATCTGAGTATGCTGAGAAATCAAAATACAGTTGCAACATGTATGACACAGCATTTAACCAGTAAAATACAACTGTTTTTTCTGTTGCACTTCCAAATGCACTACAAAACTCACCTAGCATATTCGCAATTAGAACTTTTTTTGTAAGTCCTATAGCAAACCTCGTTACACCACTTGAAAACTTTTCAAATGTGTGTGTCCTGTTTTCAAGCTCATCTTCTATTGTTTCATATCTAACAATAGGTCCTGCAATTAACTGTGGGAACAAAGCCACATATGTTGCAAGTTTTAAAAAGCTTTTTTGCACTTTAACTTTTCCTCTGTACACATCAATTAAATAACTAATTATTTGGAATGTGTAAAAAGATATTCCAATAGGCAGTGCAAGCCTTACTAAAGACACCTTTAGATTAAATATATCGTTTATTGTGCCTATTAAAAAGTCTGTATACTTAAATATACCAAGTAGTACAACGTGTATTAAAATTGTCACGGTAAGTATTACTTTACTTTGACTTTTGTATTTACCCATACATATAGCTCCAATATATGCTATAAGTATTTCTGCTATCATTAAAAATACATACTTCGGCTCTCCATAAAAGTAAAATGCAAGAGAGGCTAAAAGTAGCACTAAATTTTTAAACTTTTTTGGCACTATAAAGTACACTAATATTACTATCGGTAAAAAGTAATATAAAAAACTAATACTTGTAAATAGCATTTTTTCCCCCTTATCGCACTAGTAAGGCTCCCTAATAATCGGAAGCCTTACCATTATTTTGTTCTATTCAAGAATTATTTCTGGTGGAAGTTCATCAACTTCGCCTGTTTTTTCAAGTTCTGTTCCAACTTCATTGTTTACATATTTTTTGAACTCGTCATATACAGGACGTGCCCATTCATCAGACGCCATTATCATAAATATAGCATTTCCAGTATTTGTTACATACATTTTTTCAGCAGAAACACATATCCACTTTCTCATATTTATGTTGTCTAACATTTCTTGTTTCATTGCATCTACATCTGCTTCATCTTTTACTAAAACAACAACTGCAGAATATGGTTGAGAACCAGTAAGTGGCTCAGATACAACTAAAGCTTCAACATTTTCATTAGACTTTAAGCCAGTATATGCACTAAGTGTCAATTCATCAGTTGCATCAAGAGTAGCAGTCTCTAAATATGGAAGTTGACCCTCCAAATTAGAATACATAGTATTAAACATCTCTTCTACTTTAGCAGCTGATTCAAAGCTCATTCCTTCTTGTGTATTGCCTTTTAAAAGTAAAACACCTGCTATTGCAAGTATTACTACTACACATACACATATAATTATTATTGTCTGTTTTTTCATATATTTTTTCCTCCTTATAATTATGAGCTAATAATACCATATATATACATTAAAGTAAAGAGAAATATAAAATTAAAGTGTCATTTGGGACGTTTTCAAATGACACTATTTTGCAATATAAAAATGAGTGAAATTTCTTCACTCATTTTTATATTGAACTTTTTCAAAGCTCCATTCTTTTATTTAGATATTTACTTGAACAATGTAAACACTATTTTGTGTTGTCACTTTGTAAATACCATCTTCCAAGACGTCAACTTTTTCTACCATACTGGTATTGATGTTCGAAACTACAAGATTTCCTTCATCGTTAACTTTCACTCTCGAACAGCTAAACCTTGCTCCAACTTTAGGTAAAACATTAGCATAAGCAAAATACGGTTTTAAATCGTCAAACCATGTAGAATTAAATCTACCAGCTACACCTTTTAAAACGTAATACGTATAAAAGTCAGCTTCATAAACCTCTTTTAGCTCATACACTTTGCCAATTATTAGAGCGCTCGAATCAGAACAGCACCAATAACCTTGTGTTCCACCATTATAAATTACTTTTTTGGGCATTTTTTCCTCCGTTTACTCGGGAGTAACTCACTCCCTAAATTATTTGGGAATGTTTAATCACACTCACATATTAATTGTACCATATTTATATTCAAAAGTCAAATTTATGTAAATCTCTTTATACTAAAACCTTCAACATATAACATATGATGTTTGAATTTAATTTGACTATACTACCTAGTATTTATATTTGAATTAAAAGCATGAAGCAGAAATTCCGTATTTTTTTAGAAATACAAAAAACAACCAGATTTTATTTTCCGATTGTTTTTTATATAAATTCCATTCAATTTAGTTTGAACAGATTTATCATTGGTGGAGACGATGAGAATCGAACTCATGTCCGAAGATCCATATACACATAAACTTCTCCGAGTGCAGTAATTATTTAAAAATTCCTAATAACTCATAACAATTACAAAACTTATTATTAGTAGCTAATATATTATACCCCTTGTTCAATTAGCTAGAACAACTTCGTTAGCCGTATAGTTTGACGCTTATATAATTTCTACGGCAAAAATTATATAAACGCGGCGCCAAAACTTAGGCAGCCACTGCTAATCTATTATCAGCGTTTAATTTAGTTTCGCTTTTTTATAGTGGCCAAAGCGACCATCCACTACTCGCTATCTATGCTTTAGGAAATCCGTCAAAACCTGGCGTCCCCATACAAATATTATACAATAGTTAACAAACTTATTCAAGTCCAAACTTTTGAATTTCAACATTTAGCTCCGGGTGCCATTAGTCATTTGGCGTCAGTAGTGTCATTTGGGACGTTTCGGGATTGCTGAAAAAGTGAATTTATGGTAAACTTAAAATCTAAAAAACATTGATTTAAATGTTTAATATTTTTAAAATATCGACTTTTTCAGTGCTCCCGGACGTTTCTGTTTGACACTACTAAGCTATTAAACTAGATATAATTCAAAAAGTGTCAAACAGAAACGTCCCAAATGACACTACTGACGCCAAATGACACCACTGACAAATCATATCAAATTATATTTTTCACTTTGCCTTTTTAACCTCGATTACAAAAGAATCATTTAAGCACTCTAATTTTATTCCAGGCATACCAGCTAAAACATTCTTTATCAAATATATGTCTATATTATTATTTTTCGCTTTATCAGTTTTATTTGTTAATGAAATATACCAAGCATCCGATGTACAGTTAACAGATATAGCAAGTTCACACCCTGACTTAGCTATTGATATCATCTTATTAATGAGTTCCGATAATACAAATATTAAATCCGATATTCTTCCTGTAACATATTCCGATGCACATTCTCCCAAATTTTTTATAAGCTTTATTTTCTTGGATTTCATTTCACTTGTAAGTAAATACTCTAGTATTTCCACAATATCTTCTAATTTAGTTGTTTGCATATCCGTACTTACTTCACTTTGCAATATTAGAGTGGAAAGAGTTTTGTCTATTTTTTTAAGGCAATCTTTATTCCCTTGATACAATGTATTTATTTGAGATATAATCTCTTTATCCTTGGCGTTATCACAAGATTCTATCAAAATTTTAGTAGCCTCAATTCCAGCGCCAATAGACATTACTGGAGATTTTAGCTCTTCTGCAATACCTTTAACAAGACTTCCTATAGCTCTTGCTCTATACTCAGATAAATATACTTTAGTTTGCTGATCAAATATTCTTATTGCAGACATTACTTGAAGCAACAACTTATCTGGTCCATCAGATTTATCATGATAATTTTGAATATCTAATCTTTGCAATATTTCTTCTGGTGGTTGTTGACCAGAAAAACCTGTCTGTAATATTATTATTATCTTACTATTAAATTCTCTTATTTTGTTTATAACATCTTCACCCGTAAGTCCTGGCATATAATAGTCCAAGAGAACAACATGTACATTTCCTTCTTTTACTTTATCTATTGCATCTACGCCACTTGTAGCTACATCTATTTGGTATCCTTTGCTTTTTAAGAAAAAGGCTGTTACTTGCAAATAGTCCACATCGTCATCTACCAAAAGTATTTTTACATTTTCTTTTAATTCATTAAAGTTATCCATATCACACCTCTTACACATACATACTATATCACAAGTATAAAAAATGTCAATAAGCAAAAACTCAAGAAAAGGTATTTCTTTTCTTGAGTTTACTTGTTATATCTCAAATTTATCTTCAAAAAATTCGTCTAATTTGTCTATATCTACTCTTACTTGTTCCATTGTATCTCTATCACGAACTGTAACTGTGTTATTTTCCATTGTATCAAAGTCTACTGTTATACAGTATGGTGTACCAATCTCATCTTGACGACGGTATCTTTTTCCGATGCTTCCTGCTTCGTCATACTCACAGTTGTATTTTTTAGCTAGCATATCAAAAACTTCTCCTGCTTTATCTGAAAGCTTTTTAGACAATGGTAACACCGCAACTTTTACTGGTGCAATCTTAGGATCTAAATGTAACACAACTCTTGTATCTTGGTCTGATACTACTTCTTCATCATAAGCATCACATAAAGCAGCTAAAAATATTCTATCTACACCAACTGCTGGCTCTACACAATATGGTATGAACTTTTCGCCTGTCTCTGGGTCAAGATAGCTCAAGTCTTCTTTAGATGCCTCTGAATGACGAGACAGGTCATAATCTGTTCTATCTGCTATACCCCAAAGTTCTCCCCAACCAAATGGGAATAGGTATTCTATATCTGTTGTTCCTTTGCTATAGAAACTTAATTCTTCTTTAGAATGCTCTCTCATTCTCAAGTTAGACTCTTTTATACCAATGTTTATTAACCAATTTTTGCAGAAGTTTTTCCAGTATTCGTACCATTCAAGGTCAGTTCCTGGTTTACAGAAAAATTCTAGCTCCATCTGTTCAAATTCTCTAGTTCTAAATATAAAGTTACCTGGAGTAATTTCGTTTCTAAATGAACGCCCCATTTGTCCTATTCCTAGAGGCAACTTTCTTCTTGTTGTTCTTTGTACATTTTTGAAGTTCACAAACATACCTTGTGCTGTTTCTGGTCTTAGATATACTTCCGACTTAGCGTCTTCTGTTACTCCCATAAATGTTTTAAACATAAGGTTAAATTTACGAATATCTGTAAAATTGTGTTTTCCGCAATTAGGACACGCAATGTTATTTTTCTTTATATAGTCTACTAATTCTTCGCTTGACCAACCGTCTATTCCACTAATGTCTAAACCGTTTTTAAAGCCCCATTCTTCAATTATCTTGTCTGCCCTATGTCTTGTTTTACATTCTTTACAGTCTATTAGCGGATCTGAAAAACCGCCTACATGTCCTGTTGTTACCCAAACCTGTGGATTCATTATAATGGCAGCGTCAATTCCTACGTTATATTTTGACTCTTTTATAAACTTCTTCCACCACATGTCTTTAATATTTTTCTTCATCTCTGCACCTATTGGGCCATAATCCCAAGAATTTGAAAGACCACCATATATCTCAGAACCTGGATACACAAAACCTCTATTTTTGCATAGTGCAACTATTTTCTCCATCGATTTTTCCATAAAACTCATTCTCCTTCATACATATTTTACAATTTTTCTAATTTTTTTGCATTTTTCCTTTGTTCGTCTATATTTGTAAAGTGACTTAATTCTGCGACAAAGTCGTAACCGTAATTATCTGACGTATCATGCTTTACACGTGTATTTCTTTTTTGCTCCACGCATCTACTTTTCTTTTGTTTTTTATCTTCTAAACTTTTCATAAACATATCACCAAATATATTATGACTTTTAGCAAGAAAACTACTCCTCAGGAATAAAGTTTTTCTCCTCGTCTAAGTTTTCTCCTACTAATATGTTTATTCTCTTTTCTGCATTATCTAGTATTTCATTACATTCTTTAGATAGTGCTATTCCTTGTTCAAACACTTTTATTGAATCTTCAAGACTAAGCTCTCCTTTTTCTAAAGATTGTACTGCTTTTTCTAATTCTCTTACATTTTCTTCAAAACTTTTCATAACTCTTTTCTCCTTGTATAATCTATGGCTTTAAAGCCGTTATAGGAATAATATATATTCCTGTTTCAGGATCTCTAGCAATAATGTCTGTATACCCCACTATAACACACATAAACTTTGGTTTTTTATTCATGTTTTCATATAAACTTAATAAACTTGTCTTTGCTTCTTCTAATTGATTTATACCTAGCATAATCTCTACTGCAGCATACTCACCATTACTAAACTCAAGTATAGAGTCAACTTCTAGACCAGTTGTATTATCTCTAAAGTGATATAACTTACCGTCTAAATAATCCATATATATTTTCAAATCTCTCTCCACAAGTGACTCAAACATAAATCCAAATGTATTTAAGTCATTCATTAGTTTTTCTACATTAAGCTCTAAACTAGCACACGCAAGTGATGGGTCTACAAAATGTCTTTTTGGTGACTTTCCTACTCTTTGAGATGACCTATAATTTTCACTATACGCCTCCTGATTATCTAATACATGCAGTCTTGTTAAAACGTCTAAATAATCGTCTAATGTAGTTCTACTTTCTATTCTTTCTTGTTCTGTTGCCATTTCACTTATATCATTTAATAAAGTTCTATTACTTACTACTGTTGACTCATTTCTAGCTAATGATTTTAAAAGCATTCGCATTTTTTGAGCATCACGTTTTCTCTCGTCATTTATATCATTTTCAAGTAATGCTTCTATATAACTTCTAGGAATTACTCCTTTATTATCTTTTTTAGTTATAATATTAGAAGGCCATCCACCTCGAATTATTAACTCTGCTAAATGTTCTAGGGTTATTTTCTCATTTAACGAATCTTCAAACTTACCATTTAACATATCTTGAAGTGAAACTTTGCCCGTTGAATCTCCAGATTCATATAGGCTCATTGTACTCATTTTTAACTTTCCAATTCTTCCTGCTCCTGAATGATGAACTGACTCTTTTTGCTTTTGATCAGAAAGCTTAGTAGAGCATGTTAAAATATATTTTCCTCTATCTAAAGTATCGTCACATTTTCTTCTGACCGCATCCCATACTTTAGGCACAATATTCCATTCGTCTATAAGGCAAGGCGGCTCAGCCATAAGCACTAAGTCAGGGTTTAATTCGGCTTTCATTTTAAATTCTTCTCTATCTAAATATGCTACGCTATTTGCATGATTTAATGATGCCCATGTTTTACCGCACCACTTTGGCCCTTCTATGCTAATTGCTCCAAACAATTCTAAATACTCTTGTATTTTTTTATCTATCAATCTATCTTTATATCCTTCTTTTCTTAAGGTCATCTTGATACCTCCCAAGTATAGTTATACCATATGTCACTTGATTTTTCAATTTCATTGGACACTTTTTCAGTATTTCATTGGACGCTTTTTAAGGTTTTTGTTGGACATTTTTCAAAAATTATTCAGCTACTGCTTTAATTTCTCCATCTGTCACTTTTATGCACAACTTATCCCCAGAAGATACATCGTTTACACTTTTTACACATTTGTTATCCACATTCACCACTACTGAATAGCCTCTAACCATTGTTTTTAGTGGACTATATGAATCGAGTAATGATATTTGCTTTTCTAAATTTAATCTATACTCTTTCATTAAATGTTGTACTTTGCTTTCCATTCTTCTATGCATACTATCTACAACAATTCTATCTCTTGCTATTATATTTCTAGGCGTTTTTTCTAGTCTTGATGACTTAGTTTGCTCTAGATATTGTCTTCTTCTAGCAACAAAATTAGTAATTGCAGTATTTAGTCTAAGTTTAAGCGTTGTAATCTTTCCTCTAAGTTCAAACTCCGATGGGTATGCTAGCTCTGCTGCTGCAGATGGTGTTGGTGCTCTCAAATCAGAAACAAAATCACAAATTGTGAAGTCTGTCTCATGACCTACCGCAGATATTACTGGTATTCTTGAGGCATATATCTCACGTGCTAGTGCTTCATCGTTAAAACCAAATAAATCTTCAAACGAGCCTCCGCCACGTGCTATTATAATGCAGTCGATATCGTCTCTTGCATTCATTGCTTTAAGTCCTGCAATCACTGTGCGTGCTACGTTTTCTCCTTGCACTGCTGCTGGATATACCAAAAGATTTACATTGCTAAACCTACGTGTGCTTACGTTTATAATATCTCTAATTACAGCACCTGTTGGAGATGTAATAACTCCTACACGTTTTGGTAAAAATGGTATTGGCTTTTTGTGTGTTTTATCAAACAAGCCTTCACGTTCAAGTTTTTGTTTAAGTTCTTCATATTTTTCATATAACGCACCAACTCCAGCTTGTGTCATGTGCCTTACATACAACTGATACGTACCGCCAACTTCATATACGCTAACTGCCCCTTTTATAACAACACTGTCGCCATCTTTTGGCATAAACTTTAAACTTGCTGCTGCACTTCTAAACATAATACACTTAATTGTTGATGCTTCATCTTTTAAAGTAAAATACAAATGTCCTGAGGAATGAGCTTTAAAGTTTGTTATCTCTCCTTGAACCGTTATATTAGATAAAAAGGTGTCTTTTTCAAACACCATTTTAATATATTTATTTATATTAGATACAGAATATATCTTGTCTTCCACTAATTCTTCTCCTTTGCAATTTCTCTTAACACTCCATTTACGAATGTATACGACTCGTCATTTCCATATTTTTTAGCTAGCTCTACCGCCTCATTTATCGCTACTTTATATGGAACCTCTGTGTACAATACTTCATATATAGCAAGTCTTAACACAGCTAAATCTATTTTAAATATTCTAGATATTGTCCAATTTTTAAGTTTAGACAAAATGCTTTTATCTATTTCTTCAAGATTTTGTTCTACACCAGTTGTAAGGAAGTCAAAAAACTCCTTATCTTCACCCTCTAGCGCAGTTATCTCTTCTTCATATGATTCAAGAATACTGTCTATTACATTTTGCGTATCACTTTTGCCATAAGACATTGCATAAATGTATTTAAAAGCCATATCTCTTACTTTTCTTCTACTCATCTTCTTCGTCCTCTTCTTTTATATATTTATTTAAACTTTCGTCAATTTTTCTGTTTATATATGATTCGTCCTCTTGTATTCTCTTTCCTAGGTAAATCGCAAGTAATATAAGTAGTAAGACCACTGCTATTTCAATAAGCTTTGGTATCCAGCCAAGATAAGCTACAACCAAAACTATCGCTACACCAATTATAGAATACCTATTTTTAATAAGGAAATCCAAAAAATTAGTTTTTTTCAAAACCTATCACTCCTAGCTTTTACTGCTCTTTTGCTTCAGCTAATTCGTATATTCCTTTTACCTTAACATTTACATTATGCACTTCAACAGTTGTTTGTTTTAAAACAGTCTCTTTTATATCTTTTTGCAACTTTTCAGTTATATCAGAAATTACTGTATCTTGCAAAACATATGCAAACACTTCAACATCAATTCCTGTCTCAGTCATTTTAACAGCAACCCTATTTGTTCTAAGTGTTCCATATTTTTTAGACACATTTAGTACAATGTTTTCAAATGTTTGACTAGAAATGTGAACACTTCCAACCTCAAGTGGCAACACAACCCCACCTTTTACATCTTGGGTTAATGCATCACTTACAACTATACTAAGTACTCCAAGAAGCCCTAAAGTAATAAACACGACAAAAGATATTATTATGCTTCCCCTTGTTTCACCTAAAAATGCTAAAGCATCAACTACATAGCTTACATCTATTATATCTGTTATAACTAATAACGTTAAACTAGATATTGCAACTATTATTAACGAAAATATTATTATCATTACCCTTAAAAACTTTTTCATAATTCGTTCCTCCAAACTAATACACAATTATTATATCATAAAACATGAATAAAGCAACCAAAACTCTCAAAATTTGGCAAGGTTTATGTGCAACTTTTCTTTTAATATTATTAAAAAAGTCATAGTAATTAACTCAAATATATGTCGCACTATTTTAAAATTACGAAAGAAGTTGAATACATGGCTGATGTAAAAAGCGAATAATAGAATACATCAAAAGGTATGGTGAAGATGAAACAACTATTATTCCAGGAACCAATAAACATTTTAATTACAATACAATAAAAAACGAAGAAGCTATAAAATGTGGTAGAGTGTGTACGTTAGAAGAATTAAACGCTGAAATGGAGGCAAAATATGAAAATAATCGTTACGCAAAGGGCAAATTCCTAATCTTTTACATAGTTCGTTCGAACTTTAAATGCCCTATACAAATTCCAATACTAATTTAAACTATGATTTTATTCACAATAGTGACACCTTTAGCTACTCTTCTATTTCACATTTCTCCACCTACTATATATTATTAGACCTACTCTTCCCTCTAAAAAAATCTCCTTACATTTGAAATACTGCATTTGGTTGTATTTTAAGGAGCCCATGGACATTGCTTTTTTATCTACTAAGCTTTACTGAATCTCAAAACTACCCGTGAACTTGCACAAACAGTGTCATTTGAAAACGTCCCAAATGACACTGTTTACATTTTATTTTTTATTTTTTCTTCAATTCTTCATATCTTTTAATCTTCATTGTTGTAGTTTTAACAAATTCTTCTTTTTTAATTTCAAGTTCTTTTACCCATTTATATGATACAAGTGTGTGGTTTATTTCTTTTATCTCTTGCCAAATAAGGTCATGAAGTTCGCTGTCGCTTGGAACACGTTCTCCATATTTATCTTTTAAATATGCTTCGTCAAGTGTTACCTTAACCGCTATTATTTGCTCTTTTCTGTCTTTTGGATCTTCTTTTGCATAAACTAAAGATTCGTTTACATATGGTATTTTGTTTATCAAATTCTCAATTTCTTCTGGATATACATTTTTTCCATTTCCAGTTATAATTAAGTTTTTTGAGCGTCCTGTTAAATACAAGTAACCTTTTTCGTCCATGTATCCTAAGTCTCCTGAATGGAACCACCCGTCTATTATTGCTTTTTTAGTTTCTACTTCGTTTTTGAAGTATCCGCGTGTTACGTTGTCTCCTTTTATATACACTTCGCCTATTCCGTCTTCATTTGGTTCGTTTATTTTTATTTTGCAACACTCTGCGGCGACTCCTACTGACGCCATATTTCTTTTATCATAAGGAACCAATGCTGCTAAAGGTGACGTTTCTGTTAAACCATAACCTTGTAAAAATGCTATGCCTAAATCTTCCAATCTCTGCCCTACAAGAGGATCTATTGGTGCTGCTGCAGATACTACAATTCTTAATTTTCCACCTAATGCCGCGTGAATATCTTTTAAGAGCTCTCGCTTCATATTCCAACCTAAAGAGCCTAACAAATTTGTTGCTTTTATTACGTAATTTACAAGTTTTGTTTTACCGCTTTTTTCAATTTCTTTATTTACTTTTTTAATTAAATTTTCTATTAAGGCCGGCACTACAAGCATTATTGTAGGCTGTGTATCTTTTAAGTCATTTGCAATTGATTTTAAACCTCCTGCATATGCAATAGACAAACCGTTATATACAGGAATTAGCATACCAATACTTGCTTCATATGAATGATGCAAAGGTAATACTGAGAAAAATCTATCGTCATCATATATCGGAACTAATTTAATTGCAGCATGTAAATTACTCATTATATTTTTGTTTGTAAGCATTACACCTTTTGCTTCTTGAGTTGTTCCTGAGGTGAATAACAGTATCCTAAATTCTTCTGGGTCTATGTGAATATCTAAATATTTTTTACTGTCTAAAGTCTTTCCTAGTTTTATTAGTTCATTTATATTTGTATCTTCGCCATCTGCTGGACTTAAAATCTTATCTTCTTCTGGATATAGCTCTATATAATATTTAAGTGATGTCTCAGATTTTTTTACACTCTCTACCATTTCTTTTTTTCTTGGTGAGTAAAATATAGCTTCTGCTTCTGAACGTCTAACCAAGTTTTCTATTTCATTTGCTGGAAGTTCTTTGTCTATTGGTACAACAATTCCAGCTCCACACGCTACTGCAAAATATGCAACAGTCCATTCGTAGCTATTCTCACCAATTACTGCAATTTTCTTCCCCGCTAGTCCAAGCTTTTCAACCAAAGCTGTACCAAGTGCTATAACATCTTCACCAAATTCTTTATATGTAATTTCTCTAAACTCATTGTTTCCTGGCCTTTTTTCTAAAAAGCCCACCTTGTTTGAATACTTTTCAATACTCGCTAAAAACATTTCTTTTATACTTTCATAGCTTTGTGGCATTTTACGCATTCCCATACATATCCTCCATAATATATAATTATTACCTGGTACCAATTATATTATATATTTATGTTTGTGTCAACTAAAACTTTACAGTGTCATTTGGGGACGTTTTCAAATGACACTATTCTGCAATAAAATAAAAAAAGTGTCATTTGAAAACGTCCCAAATGACACTACCCAATTATTTTTTGTATACAAATAACTTTTTTAAATATCCTGTTTCGAACATGATTGCAAATACATTTTTATATATTACCATTACTACTGGCCCTACAATTAATCCAAACAATCCTAATATTTTGAAACCCATATACATTGCAATTAACGTTACAAAAGGGTGGACTCCCAATTTATCGCTAACAATTTTTGGCTCTATCAACTGCCTTACTACAGTAATTACTATATATGCTACCATAAGCCCTATTCCCAAGCCTAAGTTTCCAGTTATAGCAGAATATATTGCCCAAGGTATTAAAATCGTTCCTGTTCCTAGTATAGGAAGTGCATCAACTACTGCAACAATTAATGCTAAAGTCAAAGGGTATGACTGATTCAATATAACAAAAGAAATAAATAGCTCTATAAATGTTATACATATTAGTATGAATTGAGCTTTTAAATACTTTCCTAACGTTTTAAAACATTCTGAAATTACTGCTGATATCTTTTTATATGTCTTGTTTGGCAACATTTCTTCAGCATATCTTGCTATTGTTCTTCTATCAGTCACTAAAAATAGTGTTGCTAAAAATGTAACTACAACATAAATCATAATGTTTGGCACGGCCAATACAAAATTTACTACGCCTTTTAAAATGTTACCCGCTATTTTTGTAACATTTTCTAACAACTCCAACCCAGTTTTATATATACTACTAGATACAGTATCTGGCAAATTGGATAACATTTTTGTAATATCTTGATATATTCCTGTATAGTTTGTTTTTATCCTCTCATACAAACCTGGTAAATTGCCACTCAAAGATATTGCTTCTTGCACCAAGCTTGAAATTATTAAATATGATATAACGCCAATTACTACATATACTAATATAACTAATGCTGTAGCAACTGCTTTTCGAGATATTTTTGTTTTTTTAACTATATAGTTTATACTTCTTTCTAAAACAACAGCAAACACTATAGCCACTAAAAAAGGCCAAAAATATATGCCTAAAAATATGACTCCCAGCACAGCTCCACAAATTAGTATTACTCCCAACATATTCATTGCTGTCTTTTTGTAATCTATCACTATGTTTCACACTACCTTTCTACTTTGTTCGCATCTATTCTTATTATCATATATCCATATCCCTCAGGCATGCTATATAAATGCACATTGTCTTCGTTTATTTTTTCATTTAATGATATTGTAATTCCATCTAACATAATTGTACCCGCTTTTGTTATGCTTGGATAATTTTCCTTTACATATTCTTCTTTAGTTTTTACTAAAGTTGAAATCAAGGCCATCATTGAGTTATATGTTCTATCAGTTAATCCATCTTTTTCATAAATTATGTATACTAGATTTTTTGAATAACTTATTGTTTTCTCCAAAACTATACCAGGTTTCTCTATTATTCTGCTCTGCAATTTATATTTTATTACATCTGCTACTTTCTCTATATCTTCTACCTTGATGTATACATCTTCACCATTTGCCAAATTGAACTTTTTATTAATTTTCATACTGAACTCAGTTGCTTCTTTTTGATTTGTTAAACTAAACCCATCATCTTCAAGCTTTTTCTCTGCCAATACATCTGGAATTAGTGAATATATAGCATTTTCTTCACTTTGTTCATTAAGCTTTACAGCTGATACGAATACTTTTTTTATTGCTAAATCCGTAAATTCCTGTGATATATTATTTGGTATTACAGCGGTTAAAACTCCATCTTCTAAAGCAAAAGTTATAACTTCTGGCTCTTTTTCTTCTACTTTTTTAGTAAACACAATTGTTTTACTTTCTAGGTTAACTTGAATTCCATCATCTTCCGCTATAATAGCAGCATAGAGTTTTTCCATATACTTATCTTCACGTTTTAAAAATTCAGGTATACCAAATCTCCAAATATATACACCGCCTACTGCTATTATACATACTATTAACACTATCGCAAACTTAATCCAACTTTTCATATGTTACCTCTTTTTTCTCAGTAAATTATATATTTTAATTGAACTCATGTCAACTGTTATATGTGCAAATTACATAATACGTGCTTCTTCTCAAAATCGCACTACAATAACGCCTATAACGCTTATTTATAGCATGTACTAAAGCGTATTTTGTGCCTGACACTTGCAGTTGTCACTCACTACCCTTTAAAGATGTATAAATCATTCATGAGCTTGAGCATTCAATTTATATTCTTTCAATTGATTCGTTTATATTCTTTTATTTTCTTGCTGACTGTGTCAGCATAATGTTCTATACACCAACACTCTCTATTTCTATATTTATATTTCACATTTTCCCGCCTACTATATATCATTAAGCTCCCCTTACCTTTCAAAAATATCATTCCGTTTGGAACAGTATGTTTCGTGCAACATGTGAACAATGCTCTTTTTTCTACTCTTCGATAAAAGTTTTACTAACCTTGGGGAGCTTGTACAAATAGTGTCATTTGAAAACGTCCCAAATGACAATGAAAGAAGTAAATAATATTTTTACTTCTTTCAAATATTTTTTAATTAAAGTCATTTGAAGCTCTTTGGTCTGTATCATATAAGATTACTGTGCCTTTTATTTTGTTGTATGTTGCATTGTCTATATTCCATGTTCCTTTTTCAAGTTTCAATGTAGTAGAATATTTTTCTCCAGGTTTAGATATTCCTAAATATCCTTCATAATCCCATTGGCTAGTATTTTCTTGATATGTTTTAGCGTCTTCAGCTTTGTATGAATTTTTACCGTATACTAAATCAACACCGTCTGCTTCGTGTGCCTGAATATCAAATACAACTCCTATATATCCATTTGTAAGTGGTTTATTTATATCATATTTTCCATTCGAATTTACTTTAACTGCTATTGTTGAATTAGGTAGTTTGTATTCTCCATAATATGTAATTGCAGCATCGTTTTCTGATACAGTAGTCGTCTCAGTACAGTTTAATTTTAAGCTTGTTAAGCTTCCTAATGTAACGACTTTGGAATTTAAGTTTTTAATATCAGTTTGTATTAACGCTCTGTAACCATCGTTTGGTGTAAATTGAATTCTGTAATTATCGCTTGCAGAACCTATTCTTACATATTGTCCATTGTTATTTTTATAGAACAAATATATTCCTTCTTTTCCTGATGTGTATTCACTATATAACGTTTTTCCGTCTTTTGAGATATAATAGAAGCTTGGTGTAATTTTTACATATTTCTTATCACTTGCTGTTCCAGTTACTTTTAAGTCAAAGCTAAATCTATATCCCATTTTTGGTGCTGAAATATATGTTGTATCTGTATTTTTATATGGTCCCACAGGTAGTATTCTAGCTGGTGTTGTTCCAATTTCATCTGAGCTTCTTCCAATAATTTGGTTATATTCTGCTGGATTGTTTGTATTCCATTTGTTTATTCCTGCATAATATGCTATTCCTGAATGTTGATTAACAAATGTAGCTGATGTGTTGTTTCTAAATACATTTTTCCAATCTAAATCTTTAACATCAGTAACTCTAAAGTCATATATTCTATTTACTATTAGGAGTTCTCCTTTAGTATCGGCATAATAGCTAATCTTTTTCTTTCCTTCATTACCACATATATTGTATAGTTTTTCTATTAATGCTGCGTCATCTCCTGTATTTAAATCGTCTAAACTAGTAGATATGCTTTCTAACAATTTCTTAGTCCAACTATCATTTGTGTTTACTGCAGCTGATACAACGTAATAGTTAAATGTGCTATCCGTTACACTATCTCCTGCAACTGTATTCAAATATGGTACCACTGTTATATCGTCTCCATATATTGGGCCTATCCATGTATTTGCTTCTTGTAATCCAAATGAATATTTTGAACCAGTTATACCAACATATTCCACATTATTTACAGCAAAATCAAATTTAATATATGTAACTTTTCTATATCTTCTTGTAAAATCTTTAAACTCGTTTTTATCTGGTTTATATACACTATTTTTTCCATTTAACTCATTTGAAAATTTCACAGTAAACTTTGAATTAGCTTGAATAACAGTTTTTGTTCCATTATTTCTTTCGATAGCAATTTGATCGATTATTTCGTCATCTTGAACAATCTCCGTAGATAGAGTCAGTGGCGTATATATGTTAAATGCTTCACTATTTTCTTGTGTTACACCATATTTTTTTATGTAATCAGATTCAGAGTCAACCAAGGAAACTCCGATTTTTGTTATACATGTTATCTTTTACAACTGTACTATTTCCGATTTTTATATCTGCTTTGTATATGGCGTCTGCTGCTAGTATTCTAATTCCATTAGTTTTTTCTATTGGTATTTTATATGTATTATTATCATATTCTGTTTTTATTATACCGTAATCGTTTTTAATCCAGCCAATATTGAAACCTTCTTCATAGGCTTTTTTTACTTCCTCAGTCAACTTTGGACGTTCTGACCTAATCACTATGCTCTCTCCGCTACCAAGCTCAGATATTTTTTTAGACTTATATGTACTACTAATTCCATTGATTAAACTCTCTTCGCCAAACTTAACATTAACAGCACTCGTGTACTCAAAATTAAGTTGTATTCCTAAAAGTTTTTTTAGTTCTGCTGAATTATCTTCGGCGTTGGCGTTCCATATTTTATCATATATATATTTAATTTCGTCATATTTTCTAACAGCATCAATTAAGTCTTTTAAAGGAGATTGAATATAACTAACATTAATACCTTTTAAGTTAAAAGCATCTAAAACATCCTTTTTAATTTTGTCTAAATCTTCTATGCCAATTTCTCCATCTGCTGTTACATCAAGTTTCTTAAACTCATCGTTATTTAAAGTTATATTAATATTAACTGTACCGCCTGGTTTTACATCTTTGTTATTACTTATGCTAACTTTCATATAATTTTCAATATCGTCATCTAAAGAATTATATTCAATTCTATCATTTTCGCTAAGATTTTTATTTATATACTTAATTAGTTGCACATAGCTCATTTCGTTTACTTCTTCTTCACTATATACATAATTATCCTTTATATCAGTATCTTTTCCTTCTTGCTCCTGGTCTACCTTTGTTTTAGAAAGAGTAGCAGTTGCTGATATTCTCATATAGTTATTTAAATCAGCCATATCTTTTTCGTCAATTTCTTTTTTATATTTTGAACCAAATGTCAATTTCGGAGATGTAGGTTCATATTTTGGCAATATATCTAACGTATTTGTACCAAATACACTTTCACCCTTAGTGTTAGTCTGTCCTGCGTCATATATTCTTGCTTTATTATATTTATATATTAATAAATCTTCAAGTACATAATAATAATATGTAAACGGTACATCAATTGTTACAGTCTTTTTCTTGTCTCCTAAGCTCATGTTTACGTTTATCTTTACACTACTTTTTTTTGACGTGCTTTTTAAGTCCATTCCCGCTAATATATATCTTGGTGTATTTCTAATTCCCACATACAGATCATTTTCATTGTTCTTTGCATTAGTTGCAACTGAATAATACACCTTTCCATCTGCGGTATCCTGACACTCTGCAGAAAGATCTACAGCACTTCGTACATAAAGAGTTCCTGGTATATCTCTTTCCAAATCACCCAAATAATTTTCACCTTTTTCTGGGTCTTCTTGTTGATAATAGAAAACGATTTTCATATTTTTATTTACAGTGCTTGAAAATACACCTTCATTAAGAAGAGCTTGCTTATTATCTATATCTCCATTATAGCTTAACCTATATCCTTTGTATATTTCAAAATTCCACTTCCTGCCTATGCTTACTGTAGTATTCACATCTACATAGTACTTTTCAACATTTCCTATTCCTTCCCATAATTGCTTTTCCCAAGTGTCTTTAGAAGCATTATATATCTCTATAAATTTATTTCCTGTAACATTAACACAATTAGTTAAATTACTGTCTGTGCATAATTTATGTTCTACTACAATCTCTTTTTTAGGTAACTCATAATACATGTTTACTATTATTTCTGTGTCGCTGTCTTCTATGTCAAATTCTAAAACATCACTAATAGCTTTGTATTTTTTATCAAAATATTCATATGTTACGCCGGCAATATTTGTGGTTTTGTCCACACTACTACCAATAAATGTATAACCATCTAATTTATTTACTTTATACATAGTAGTATCTTTTGCTACTCCCATAGTATACTGTAACATACCATTTTGTATTTCTTGGTCACCTAGTAAAACTGGTGATGGAGTTTGTGATGTTGTAACTGTCTTATCACTTTCAATATATAACTGTTCTGCACTTATATATTGAGTATCTTCCTCATTTTTTAAAGACAATGTGCTATTATCTGTTTCAATAAGAGTATATTCATTCTTGCCTTGGGAATTTATTGAAACAGCAATATGATTTATAACGATTTTTCTGCTCGCTTGCTCTCCATCTGGTAGTAAAAGCTCATTGTCCCAATAGTTCAAACCTGAACTTAATCCATCATTCTTTGCCCCCAACGTTCCTTGTGACCAACCACGATTACCTTTAAAATCTCTAGCTTTAGCATGCAAAAAAGCTCCTGGAGTTAACATATAAAATTTAGAACTTTGATCTCCCGCCTTAGCCAAAGTATATGGAATTGTACTTACATATATATTTCCACCTTTCTCTGCTTTATAATTAACCAATTCTTGAGTAGTTTGGGCATCTAATATAACATCAGTTATATAATACATCTTTGCTGTATCGTCTTTATCTCTTTCGTAATTAATTGTTTTACCCTGCATATCTTCATCTAAATGATATAGCATTTCTCTCAATGTTTTATACTCGACTATCCCATCAACTGCTATAGTATTCTCAACAGGCATTACGGTACCGTTCACAACTTTACTGCTAAATAAACTTCCATAAACTTTTGTTTTACCAACATTAGGAATTGTATTAGCGTTATATTTTTTGAAAACGTCTTGGCTTAAATTTTGATTTGTGACTGTCGGATTTTCCGCACTATTATAACTATATTCATAAAACGAAGCGCCAAAACCATCTTCAACTTTTACATTTTGTTTATGAGTAGATTCAGCATTATTACGTATCCAGTTTTCCACATACTTAACATTAACTGAAAAGTAAAAGGGCGAACTGGAATCAAAACTAGCATAACCAACTTCAATAGGCTTCCCGTCTTTATATTTGCCATTCTCGGAATATTTTCCTATATATTCTTGAGTAAAAATAAGGTCTGCTGTCTTGTATGACCCCCATTCAGCTTTAACATTTTGAGTATCTTTATTATACACCCATTTGTTATATGTACTAAATTCATTTAACGTACCAGAAAACGGCTTTGCAACCGTTCTATATATTAATTTTTTTTCTCCTCTATCAATTATCGCTTGATAAACCGTTCCTACAGCATATATTGTCTGTTGCACAAACAACATAACAATAACAGTAATAATTGCAATTATGGTTTTATTTTTTAGTTTCACAATTCCACCCCCTCAAATAATTCAAATATATATATTCTTTGTAATTTACATGTTCTATCACTATGGTAATAACCTCCATCTTCACACATATTATATAGCAAACATTTTTTAGTGTCAATGTAATTTATCTAGATATTTTACATTTAACATTTATAATATTATGTATACTTTCTATTCATTAATTCCCAATATATCAAATATTTTAAAATTAGTTTTACTATTGACATTGCTTTAAAAAGATGATAGAATATTTGTGGTTTAAATTTAATTCTAATTATAATTAAAAAGAATAAAGGAGATTTAATATGAAAAAGTTAATTTCAACGTTACTCATCTGTATGGTACTACTTGAGAGCTGTTCAGTAGCGCCACAAATTACAGACGTAGTCGATACACTCTTACCAGAAAATAGTGATGATACTATCGCTATAAACGGAGCTGTATCCGACGAGCCGTCGTCTGGCACTAATACTCCTTCTAGTGGTACTAACACACCGTCGTCTGGCACTGATACTCCTTCTAGTGGTACTAACACGCCGTCGTCTGGCTCCAATACCCCTCCTAGTGATACTGATACGCCGTCGCCTGGCACTGATACCCCTTCTAGTGGTACTAACACGCCGTCGTCCGGCACTAATACTCCTTCTAGTGGTACTAACACGCCGTCGTCTGGCTCCAATACCCCTCCTAG
>CAYZTN010000008.1:26942-35447 GCA_964481385.1 uncultured Clostridium sp.
GCCGTCGCCTGGCACTGATACCCCTTCTAGTGGTACTAACACGCCGTCGTCCGGCTCCAATACCCCTTCTAGTGGTACTAACACGCCGTCGTCTGGCTCCAATACCCCTTCTAGTGGTACTAACACGCCGTCGTCTGGCTCCAATACCCCTTCTAGTGGTGCTAACACACCGTCGTCTGGCACTAATACTCCTTCTAGTGGTAGTAGTACAAGCAAGCCTACCTACACACCTTTAAATTCTAACTTTAAAAAGAAACTAGAATTTTCAAGTAAAACGGTAGACTTAGACGACTTAGATATTGAAACGTCATGTAGAGAAGACTTTATAAAGCTATATGAACTAGGCTTCACAGAGCTTGCTAAAGGAGACACGTTCTATGATTGCCAAAGCAAAAGTGCAAAGGTTCAATATGATGTGGTTATTGCAACATATTATAAAATCTTAAAAATGTATAATGGTGAAGACTTCGACATGTCTACAGATTATTCAAGAGCTTATAGATCAGAAGTAGTTAAATATTTGAAAAAATATGGTCTCTTGACTGACAAAGAAGCAAATCTATTGTACACCAAAGATTTTTTCACTATAGATTACACTAGTGATAATACACCTGCTTTTTCTTTTGGCAAAGCTCGCCCATATAGCTACGTAGACTATGTTTATAACCAAAAGATACAAGTTATTACAACAAGGCTTTTTAAGGTTATAAACGAAGGTAGCAAAATCAATAATTTAACTAAAATAAATGACGTTACTTCCAATGACTCACAAAGAATAGACTTTAATGGAGTACTACAGTTATTTAATTTAGGAATTGTTGAAGGAGATGAATACGGAAGGTTTAATGCATATGATTACATTTCATTAAACGAATTCGTTACAATCGTGGCTAGAATTTGTTATCCGTCTAGAAGAGTACAGATTAACGCTTCTGAATATTACAAAAAAGCCTCCAGTATACCTAAGGTTCAAACCTACAACAATATCAGCTCTAGTTGGTATAATCGCATGATGGAGCTCACTCATTTAAAAGCTCAATACTGCGTTGCCCAATCAAATAGCAGATATATATCATGGGAAGAAGCAATGTTTATTGCTTCTAAGATATCTTCAGGTGAACTTGCTGGCGAAAGTACTGTAACTATTCCAGAGCCTGTATCTGTAAACTCAGATGAATGCAAGAAATTGTATAAACGTTGGAATAATAGACTAGTTAACGATAATTTAACCGCCTTTTCTAACTATACAAATTCAAAAACCACTATTACAAAAAAAGAATTGGCAATTCTTTTGGTAACAGTATCAGAAAACAGATTAGTAGTATTTACTGATGATACTGCAACTATAAAAGACGAATTTGCTAAAGGCTTATCTGAAGAAGAACTTCACTTCCTCACAAAAGCTTTAGTACTTGGCTTAATTGAAAATACTACGAAAGACTTTTCAAATAGTCCAATTACGCAAAGTGAATTTGAGAAAATCATAATTCAATTTGCAATGAAGTTTTCGACATTTGTTCCGCAAAACAACTATAAATACGGTAATGATCGTCAAAACCTCGTAACGGACGCAAAATTGTTACCTAAGAATGCTGACATGTTCCCATACGTTTTGGACACTTTGCCTAAGAAAATATATGAAGATATAGGCTCGTTTGATCCAGAAGAAGAAAAGTATGAAGGTAGCGGGATCTATGGTGATCCAAAGACAGCATACGAACTATGCGGTATGGAATATTCAACATCTAGCAGACGCATTGAAAACTACTTTAACGTAATTCTTAATATTGATTACAGAACTATTGAACTTAACAAATTTGTTTCTAAGTTACAACCGTATGTAGCATATGATCTAAATTTAACGTATTCTAGTGGTAAACAACCATATATAGAAAAAATTAAAGAGTATATATCATATGTAAAAGCAAACAAAATTGTGTTATCCGGCAAATGTACTCCTGCACTTCCCTATGTAACCGGTTTTGGACCTTTTAATGTACGTTGCAAGATAGAAGTAAATGTTATTAGTTCAAGTACAAATAACGTAAAGTTATGTTGTAATTATATTGAGTATATACAAAATACTGACTATTCATCAATACGTTACGCTGATGTGGCAACTGTAGCACTTTATGACGGTTCTTTTTCTATCTTATTCTAATTAAAATCTAAGCGCCCCAAATTTTGGGCGCTTTTTTTATTCTGTCATTACAACTTTATTTAGATCAAATGCTATAAATTCCATTGCTCCTACTCCATTATATATTTTAAATGCTTTTGAATATATTGTTGGAGATACTACTACATCTGCATACACACTTATTATGTTGCTATTGTATTCTTTATCTGTATCCCAAAACAATAGATTTTTGTTTGTATCGGAATTAACTACTTCAAATTCTATCTTACACCTTAAAAAATGCAACATTCCATTTGAATATATTATTGGTAAAAGTGGTGTTGCTTTTCCTTTTAAAATAATATGATTTTCTTTTACATAATTCACATATTCTTCTATATTTTGTAAATATGGTTGATTATCTATAAACACAGAGTTTATATTATATACAACGCATGTTTTTATATTATTAGTAAATTCTTCTTTATTTATTGTATTGTAGTCTACATTAAGTATTGTATCAAAATAGCTTTCTATATTTTTCTCTGTATCATAGTAAGCATCATGATATACATCATATACCATTTTTGGTGTTTCGCTTATTTCAGACAACATCTCAGGCATTTCTATCTCATAGATTTCTTTTTCTATGCCTTCTATAATATATGGATATTTGTCGGCATTTTCAGGCAACTGCTTTTCGTCAGTTATAACTGAAGCGTTGTTTTTTATTGAATATGTATTATTATAATAAACCATGGAATATTTTTCTGACGCTATAATTAGCATTTTGTTAAGTTCACCTTTAATTATTCCAACTTTGTTTATATCTCTTTTGCTGTTTTTTAGTATTCCAATGCTTATTCCTTTATCTATTACATCTAATTCTTCTTCTGTATATTTTTTTCTGTATTTTTCTTTTAATGTTTCTGTTATTTCAATATCTTTTCTATATACTTTTTCTATACCATCTACAATCAGCTTTGCAATTTGTAACTTACTTGTATTGGTTCCAAAAGTTATATCTTTAGCATAAGTCAACGGTATGCTTTTTGCATATTCTAACCAGCTTTCGTTAACTGAAAGATTTTCTTCATTAACTCCAGGTAACTTTCTTTTAGCAAAACTCGTATCTGTTTCGTTATATAGCACAGCTGCTACCATTTTAGCTATTTCATCTGACATGACACTTTCAGTAGCAGTTGCTTGCTCGTTGTCATAAAGCTTGTCATATCCGTACCATTCCATTCTCTGTGTATAATATGCATACTTATTTTCAATTATTATATTTCTTATTAATATTACTAATCCGACCACTGCCAGTACACATAAAGAGAAAAATATAGCAAAAGCTACTTTATTTTTTTTATTGATTTTCTTTCCGCTTTTTACTACTTTTTTACTTGTTTTACCTTTTTTAGCTTCTTGTGACTTTGCTTTCTTTGCTGTTTCTGGCTTCTTTTTTACTTCTTTATTCTTATTAACTTTTTTTACTTCTTCTAATTTTTTCACCGTGGTATTTCCCTCCTTGTTCACAAAACTATTATATATAAAATAGAATTCGGTGTCAATAAACGAAGGAGTTGATTTATTAAATTCTATCAATAATATACTAGAAAATGACCTCTGCAATATTATGGAACAAATCGCAAAGGTTACTTTCTATCTTAATATCATTGCTATTTATGGCTTACATACAAAACATGGTTTGTATCCATTCGCTGCAGCCTCTTCCTTGTTATATAGGAAACTCGGTACTACTTTGTCTACTCTCTTATTTAATGCCAATTCTAAATATCTAATATATATAGGGCAATCGTATCTTGAATGATAATATTGATATTCACCCATCGCTGAATAATCCCCTACTTCACTTTCTCCTGTTGCATTAGATAGATAATATTTTTTAGCTACGGTTAAATCAGTAGTTCCATAGGCACTGTAGTTTAAATATCTGTTTCCAAGTGATATTCCTTGTACCACAGCAACCATTCCTATTCCATCAACAGTCTCGTACCAATCTGCATCTGATTGTACACTAAATGTAAAATTATATTTTATTCCAGTTTTTCTAGCATAATAGTTATGTGCATTCACAGCATATGACAACTCTTGCATGCAAATTTTAGCAATTACTTCTTTTCTAATTTCAGATAATCCATCTACCACCATATCTATAGCATCATATAACTGAGTAGAGACAATTCCGCCACCAAAATTATATAGATAAGCAGAAGCTCCGACTAACCACTCGTTATTTAGAGTATCTCTTAGATAAAATGCATTCATATAACTTACACCCAAATCAGAAATGTCTTTTAAATATCCATCTTGCAATTTATATACTTTTAAATATACATAATCGTCTTGTGTGAATGTTACTTGATATACTAAACCTGCATTTGCTTTACTTATATCAGCATCTTTTGTATATTCTACCATTGCATATTTTTCCTTGTTATCACTGTCAATAGTCTTTTCTATATAATACGTATATGTAAAATACTTTTTAGGCTTAAGAACATGATCTATATTTCCTTCTTGATCTTCCTCAGCTGAATACATATATATTCCGTCATAGTCTATTATGGCTAATGCTGGTATATATGATTTAAATGACTTTTCTGAACCAGCATTGCCAGCTATTCCTAAATTATTATATAACGAAGTAAAAAATGTATTAACAGCTATATCTGCATTTATGCTAACTTTGTTATCAACTATTCCTGAATATCCATAGTCTATTTTACTATCGACATTTTCTACTTTTTTCATAGCGTCTGTTGCATCTGTAACAGCAGATGTTATTAGATTTTTATAATACATTTCCTCTTTTTCTGCTCTTACAACAAAAGACGTATTTACATATACAATTATTACTATTGGCAACAATACAGCAACAAAAATTATCGCTAAATCTGTTAATCTCATTTTTCACCTCTCCTTATTTAATATATAGAACACGCAAGTTATTATATTGCGTTCCCTTACCATCGTTTGTACCAAAATCATATCCGTGAACTACATACTGATTATTTATTAAAGCAGCTAACCAGATCAAGTTGTTATTTACAAGATTATTTTTATTTGCCACCTTAAACTGCCAAGGATAAATCATTGTACTAAACAACTGAGAATGAACTAAATCTTGAGTATTATCCCACGCTGTATGGAATTTTTCTCCATATGCTTCAGTGTCTTTGCTAATATATATACCTTTATATTTTGTTATACTATTTTTTATTTTACTCTCTAAGTCAGTATTGCCTTCACCAAAATATTCCTCATACTCTATCTGTTTATTATCAATCGTTACAAATTTATCATCAAAGTCTTTTTCAGTAACAGGAAGCCAATAATATATTTTCCCTTCTCCATCCCTAATGGCAAGACGACCTAAAATATCTTTATATAAGCTATAACCAGATGGAATGTTTTTATATGCATTAAATTCTTTTGTCAAAACACCACCATTTTTCTTAATATTAAAGTTCATCTTTATTTCTTCTGGTCCACCAGTTATATAATTTGGTATACAATCAAAATATATAACAAATTTATTATCAATAGGATTAACAGAACTAATTTTAATATCATACTTCAAATTAGTTTCTTCCGTTGATAAATATATTATTTTATTTATCAACAATTCATCGAATAAACTTTTTAAACTTCCTCCATATTTTTCATTAGCATAATCTGTTACCGCATTTGCTACCGTAGAAAAAGAGCCATCTTGAATTGTTAAAGTTGCAGTATGCGATAAATTTCCATAATTCACCAACTTTTCATTGTATTCTTCCCACAAATCCAATGAATTATTAACCGCAAGCTCAAAATTAATAGCACATTTATATACGGTTGGATTAGATAATGCTTTAACTTCTTGGGATATATTCAAATCTAACCATGTATCAGCATATATACCAACTTGTACCTCTTTATCTACACGCATAAATGGATTATCGTTAAACTTTGGAGTAACACTAATCCAATATTCTTTTGTATTAGCATAATTAGCTGCTGGTGTGATTTTTACATTGAATTCTCCAATTGTATAAATTTCATTTAATTTAATTTGCTCTTGTTGCCCTATAACCTTTAAGTTTTTAGTATCGTAAATTTCTAACTTTCTAATATCACTTGTATCCTTTAATTTTGCTTTGTAATACACTGTTGTATCCTTTTTGATAGCTTCTGTGATAACTTCAGTACTACTTGTACTACTATATGGCCCCTCAATGGTTATATTAGCCGCTGGATCTGCCCTTGTAAGTGTAATTTCTTCTGTAGCGCCTTCAACTGATGTTGCTCCCGTCGGTCCTATACCTAAATCAGACATAACAACTACATGTGCTGTCGTTCTCCACGCTCCTCTACCTAATTTAATATTTTTTATAACAATGGTTCCTTCTATGATATCAGCTGTGTACGTTAAATTTTCTATATCAATATCATAATTGTCTATGTAATTCCCTCTTAACACTATGCTTTTTAAAATAGTAGCTTTAATACTACTTTTATCTTCTTCAAAACTAGTAGCCGATAAACTATATTCTCCAATTTTTGCAAAGTTATGTAATTGAAAGCTTAGTTTTATTAAATCGTCGTCTAAATCATCTATATTTATTCGTATTGCACAAGTCTTCATTGCATACGTTCCTGCTGCTTGGTCATAACACAATTCAAAGTCTTTGCCATTCTTATCTACTATTTCACCAAATGTGACATATGGAGTATACGATGTACTAAATACTGTTTTAGAAAAAACATCTCCTGTACTATTAAGGATCTTTCCCCCATATCCTATATTTATTATTTTTCTTGGTATTCTCGAGTTCAAAAAGAAATTGTATAGCAAGCTTGCCGTTGTAATATTTGTGTTATACAGCTTTATATAAAATTCATCACCTTCTTCAAATACTACGTTATCTGAACTTTCTAACACATTCTCTATGTATGAATTATAATAGACAGCAGTATCTTCAACCCAAACTGGATTGTCATCTGTATATCTATTCACATCTTTTATAAGTACTTTTTGATGCCATTCCATATCTACCTTGTATGTATTCCTTGTAGCAGCTAATTCAATTAAATAATTTGAATATTCTTTTTCTGTAAAATATCCTTTAGTTCGTACACTATCTACAAATTCTGTTGTAATAGCCAAAACTTTGTTATATGCAATATTGTCTTGTCTTGTAAGTAAACTAAACAAAGGAAATACAATTAGAAGCATTACTGCAAATATTGCTGCAAATATAATACTAATATTATCTCTCACGTGTTACCTCCTATTGCACTATTATTTTCTCAAATTTATATATATCTCTTTTTAGTCCGCTATCTTCTTTTCCATAATACTTCAAGCTATAGCTCGAATTCAATGTAGCACTACTAAAATTCAAATTATTGTTTTCATTGTTCTCAACTCTTGTTTCTAAACTTTCTCCATCAATATATATATCATATTTGTTTTTCATATCATTTGTAGGAGATAAATATTCTGATACCAACGCTAAAAGTTGTTCACCAGTATATATTCGCTCATTTGTGCCACCATACAAAGTCATTAAACTAGAATTCATCGTTGTCTTAATTGTAGTATTAGCGGCATTAGACATATCTAACACAGTTGTCATAAGCATAATCGCACAAGTAAGCGCAATTATCAATATAAAAAGATTTATCCCTAAAATAAGGGCTTGTTCAGCTGACGACTCCATATCGTTCCTCCATTCTCCATACTATTAATAATCATAAATTTTTCATTATCTTTCTGTAAATATTATTCGAATATATATACCATCTTCCACAACAGATACATCAAACATCTTTTCGTAGCTAAGCGTTCCTAATGCAATCATATTATCTACGGCTCTCAAAAGCTCCGCATTGTTTTCACCATAATCAACTACTTCTTCTTTCTTAAACTTAATGCCAATACGCACATCACTATCAGTTTCATATTTTCTTAAAGTATTCATTAAATTTAAAGCATTAAGTTCTGCGCCAGCATACATTGAATAAACATTATCATATTGAGCAATAATTGATGTATTAGTATTCTCTGTTTCGTTATATATATCCGCTACTTCCCCCAATATCAATATAAACGAACCAACTATTGTTAAAGTTACAAAAATTCCAACGCCAATAACAAACGCTTTACTCGTCGTATAATCCATACTTAAGCTCCCTCATTTTACACTATCATTTTCATTAGTCTATCACATAAAAAACGTATCTGCAATATGTTTCAACGCTTTGTTACAATAATATTACATTTTTGTAATATTTGATATATAATTTAGTGTCGATGAGCATGGTGTCACTTGTCGCTGTCACCGTTACTGTCACTGTCACTGGTCACTGGTCACTTG
>CAYZTN010000009.1:0-31325 GCA_964481385.1 uncultured Clostridium sp.
TATTAAATTTTGATTACAGTAATGTTACAAGCCATATCAGCTGTGAATAGTAACACTGTCTTACAACCACCACCACTTCATGCAACTTTTCACACCCCTTGACAAAATAAATTTTATATGTTATATTATATTTGTGATGTTTTCACGCAAAAATTTAATTAAATTTTGGAGGATTATTTTATGTGCAAAAAGCACGCGTCTATTCAACTAATTTACGGTTCTAATGGCTCTGGTAAGTCTCAACTTGTTCGGGATTTAATGAAGAAAAAAGGCAGTTATTTATTTTGTTTTAATGACTGTTTTTCAAAAGATTTTATAGATCAAGAAAATGCTCACAACATATTCACGTTGCTTACGAATAAATATCTATCAGATATTGAGGTTCTCAGTGACTCAGAAAAGTCAATACTTCTTTTCTGTTATGAACTTGAAGCCATATTAGAAATGGATGAACCATATAACAAATTATTCATTGATGGATTTCCTTTTGCAATTGATGCTAAAACCTTAGATAACTTTTTCTTATTATTTGACTTCTTAGAATCCATAGGTTTTAAAGTCACAGTTACAACTTGCAAAAAAGAAATTCGCAACAGATATATAGAGTTTTATGGCGATGTTCCAAACTTTAAATTAATAGAACTATAACAATTATACTCACCCCAGAATTGGGGTGAGTATTTTTTCTTTAATCTGCTATTCCTCTTAATCTCTTAGTAGGATCAAGTATTTTCTTTCTTAAACGAATGTTTAAAGGTGTTACTTCAACTAGTTCGTCATCAGCTATAAACTCCAACGCTTGTTCTAGAGATAGTATCTTGTGTGGTACAAGTTTTAATGCATCGTCACTTCCACTAGCTCTTGTATTAGTTAAATGTTTTTCTTTACATACGTTTACTATCATATCTTCGCTTCTTGAGTTTTCGCCAACTATCATACCAACATATACTTCTGTCCCAGCACCAATAAATAGTGTTGCTCTTTCTTGTGCATTAAACAAACCATAAGTTGTAGATTTTCCTCTTTCAAAAGCAATAATTGTTCCGTGTGTTCTTGTAACAACGGTTCCTTTATCTGGCTCAAAACCTGCAAAAATGCTATTCATTACACCAGTTCCTTTAGTATCAGTCATAAACTCATTTCTGTAACCAATAAGTCCACGAGCTGGTACTTTAAACTCAAGTCTTGTGTAACCTACTTGTGTGCTAGATGGTGCCATATTAGTTATTTCGCCTTTTCTGTTACCCATTTTTTCCATAACTGCACCAACAAATTCGTCTGGTACATCTATTGTAACTGCTTCAATAGGTTCGCATTTTACGCCGTCAATTATTTTTGTTACGGCTTGTGGCTTAGATACTAAAAGTTCAAAACCTTCACGTCTCATTTGCTCAATTAGAATTGACAAATGAAGTTCTCCACGACCATATACTTTAAATGCATCTGCTGAATCTGTTTCTTCAACTCTTAGTGATACGTTAGTTTCAACTTCTTTAAATAGTCTATCTCTTATGTGACGAGAAGTTATAAGCTTACCTTCTTGTCCTGCCATAGGCCCATTATTTACACTAAATGTCATACATACAGTAGGCTCATCTATGTCTACGAAATCAATTGCAACTGGATTTTCAGGATCTGCTATTGTTTCACCAATGTTTATTCCTGCAAGTCCTGTGATATAGATAATATCTCCACATTTTGCAGTCTCTGTTTCAACTCTTTTTAGTCCAACATAAGTATACAGTTTCCCTATTTTAACATTTTGAATACTTCCATCTTTTTTACAAATTGCTACATTTTGCCCATTGTGGATTACACCATTTTCGATACGTCCTATACCAATTCTTCCAGTATATTCATCAGAATCTATATTTGAAATTAACACTTGAAGTGGAGCAGCTTCGTCTCCTGTTGGTTCTGGTACGTATTTTATGATTGTTTCAAATAATGGTTTCATATCTGTATTTGTGTCTTCCACGTTGTATCTTGCAAAACCACCTTTTCCAGAAGCATATATAACTGGGAAATCAAGTTGTTCATCTGACGCATTCAAATCCATAAATAGTTCTAATACTTCGTCTAAAACTTGAGCTGGTCTTGCACCTGGCCTATCAATTTTATTTATTACAACAATTGGCACTAAGTTAAGTGATAACGCTTTAGATAATACGAATCTTGTTTGAGGCATTGCGCCTTCAAACGCATCAACTACCAAAAGTACGCCATCTACCATTTTAAGCACACGCTCTACTTCTCCTCCAAAGTCTGCGTGACCTGGAGTGTCAACTATATTTATCTTTGTATCTCCAAACATTACAGATGTGTTTTTAGATAAAATTGTTATTCCTCTTTCTTTTTCTATATCTCCCGAATCCATTACGCGCTCTGATACTTGTTCATTTTCTCTAAATATTCCACTTTGCTTTAAAAGACAATCTACTAATGTAGTTTTGCCATGGTCAACGTGGGCTATTATAGCGACATTTCTTAAATTTTTCATTTTATCTTCCCCTTTTTATTCGCACCTTACTATTATATTGCAATTTTTAGCACAAGTCAAGTAGTATAGCCTAAATTTTGGTTCAAGTTTTACATAAACCAATAGTTAAAATATATCCAAAACACAATGTCTTTGGATATATCAAACTTATTTTATATTCTTCTCCAACACTTCTTTAAGTGTGTTCATATCATAATCATAAGTTTCAAGCAATATTTTTTCACCGTTTTTCAACTTTATTTCTTTTGTTTCTTCGTCTAATCCTTGCACATCACTATATGGAACTATGCTACCTTTAACATCTAATATGTCGTTTGAATATTTAATTCCCTCATCTCTTAATGTTATACTTGAGGCAGCAATTATACCAATTACAATTAAGCTTGAAATAGTTATAGCTTTTGTCCATATATGCACTCTATTTGCTTTTGCTTTATATAACATATTAAATCTTAATATATTTTTAATTTTGTCTTTAAACAATATATCTCTTAATGGTACTGTGAAAGCAGTAAGCAATGCTAACGCAGGAATAGTTAAAAATATCTTGCTTGGAGTTAAAATTAGTTGTGAGCCACCAGCTACGACTTTAACAAACACCTCATATAACAAATATGTTATGAGAATTACAATCGGTAATGTAGTCACCATAGCAAGCATTGTATAACGTCTACTTCCTTTTTTAATTTCTTTTTTTCTGTTTATAGTAAGCTGTTCTTCTGGAATTTTTACTATTTCTTTTTTCTTTATTAACTGTTTCATAAGTTTAACAATCTGTTTTTCGTACAACACAAGCGTGCTTTCTTTTCCATATAATTTTAAGGCTTTTTTATAATTCCCCTTTAGGAATGCTTCATATGGCTCGGAAGTATATCTAATTAGAGAAGTATTGCTATATATTCCAGAAAGCATAAGTCTTAATGGGCCATCTTTTGGTGGTTCTTTTCCAGCAAATGCTTTTATATCTTTGCTAACTGCCTTTTCAAGTTTTTTCATTTTCCCTTCGTCCGTTGCTATTTCTTTAATGCTTTCTTCGTACTTATCTAACTTTGCAAACAACAATTTTAAGCACATATCCATTGTATCTATATTATCTACATATGGGAATACAACGCAATCTTTATCTTCAGGTGCAACACTAGATAAAATATCACAAAAATGATATTCAAAGTCTTTTATATTAAAGTACAACGTTACAATTCCTTTTTTGAACACCTTTCCTTCGTCTATTTGATAAGCAAATCTTACTTTAAATGTCTCAAACTCAATGACAGAAGATATTCCTTTATATCCATTTTGTTTCTTCCTTGCGTGTTGCTTTATATTACGAGCTTGTTTTCCTTTATCTTTAGCATAATTTTCTACAGCTGTTATAAAATGCTCAATTAGCTGTTTCATTTCTTGCTCCATTTTTACCTCTTTCTATTTAATGTTAAATAACCTTTTTATAATTTTTACATCTGACTCATATGGTACAAATACACCTTTTTCTTTTTGGTAGTCTTCTTCGCCTTTTGCAAGTAAAGCAATTACATCTCCTTGCTTCGCATTTCTTACTGCTTTTTCGATTGCTTCCGTTCTATCTAGCACAATTTCATAAGGACATTTTACATATGTTGCAATGTCTTGGCATATTTCCTCTATACTTTCAAATTGTGGATCTTCTTCTGTAAGATACATATAATCTGAATTGCTTCCAGCAATTTCTCCTAAATCTTTACGTCTTGCGTATGCTTTACCGCCTGGTCCCCCAGCTATTGTTATAACTCGTCTACCTGGATAGTCTAGTTTTAAAGATTCAAAAAACTTAGTAAAGCTTAGTTTGTTATGTGCATAATCTACAATAGCTGTTATTCCATTATACTCATATACATTCATTCTTCCTTGTACTTCTGTTTTTAAAATACCATTTTGGATTATATCATCTGGAATATTGTATGTCTTTGCAACAACTATTGCTGCTAAGGCATTTTCAACATTAAATCTACCTTGCATATTTATTCTAAATTCTTTTTCATACTCCTTGCCATGTACAGTAAATTTAAATCCAGTTCCTTCTTTTTCCACATTATCCACATAATAGTCTGCTTTTTCCTTAGATTTCTCAGTACCATAAGTAATTATTTCCTTCGCATTTTTAGCAGCTTCTTTTACCGTTTCAAAAAATTCTGTTTCGTAGTTTATAACAACTGTTTTACAATTTCTAATAAATTTCAACTTACATTCAAAATAATCATTGAAATTAGGGTGCTCTGCTTCACTTATGTGGTCCTCAGATATATTTAAAAATATACCTGTGTCAAACTGCATATCATAAATTCTGTCAACTTTATATGCTTGAGAAGCCACTTCCATTGTAACAAACTTAAGTCCACTATCTTTCATCTCTTTAAAATATCTTTGAAGTTCTATTGCCTCAGGAGTAGTTAAATGGGATTCTTCGTGACGTTTTCCAGTATACGTTTCAACAGTCGAAATTACACCAGAAGGAAGTTCCAAATACTCGTCCAATATGTTTTTTATAAAATAAGTGGTTGTTGTTTTTCCTTTTGTACCAGTAAGCCCTATAACATTCATACTCGTATAAGCTCTTTCAAAAAAGTCACTTGCAACAAGCACCATAGCATGTCTTACATCACTTACTATAACTAAATTTGCAGGATAAGTATCATACTCTTTTTCTGAAATAACAAGTCTTGCACCACGCTCCACAGCGTCTTTTACATATTCTTCTTTAAAGTTTTTTCCTTTTACAAAGAAGCATGAGTTTTGTGTACACGCCTTAGAATTATATGTTATATCCGATACATCCTCCATACATTCAATATTTACTACCTCACGCTCTACCAAGTTATTATCTTTTAATATTTTTAAAATATTTTTTTGTTTCATAGTTTTCTCCTAAATTAAATTTCTAAATACCATTTGTATTATACCATTGTAGCGTAGCGTTGTAAAGAATATTGAGATTACAAATACTCAAATAAATGTTTCTCTTTTCATCACATTTTGACAAACACTCTCAAAGATAGTCTGTGATATGACTATCTTTAAATTTTATGTATATATTGCTATGGTTTTTAGTATCATCGGAATACTTTGACTATCATTTTTTATTACAAACCCTATAACATTTACCTCTCCTAAAATTTTAACTAATGTTACAATATCCGTATCTAGGAATCTTTTTTTTAACCATATACAATATTTGTCAATCTTCAAAAATATATCATCACTCTCTTCAAAATTATCATATAAATTAAGTACACCCTGCACATGAACAAAATCTGCATATTGTGGACAACTAGATTTAGCAATTTTTTCTATTATATCGCTATACATACCGTTATTCACAATTTGTTTCACATCGTCTATATTTGCATAAAATCTAATTGTATCCTCGCCATAAGTCTCCGAAAAACCAATATCTCCACCAGCTCTATGTTCTATGTTTAAATTCAAATTTTTCTCTTTTTCTTCACTTTCAATATTTTTATTTTTACTTTTTTCTCTACATCCATCTATTTTATAACTTATACTGTTATTCTTGCTCTTAGAACCAATGTATTCAATAGCTCCTATATCTGGCAACTCATCAAATATCTGATTATATACTTCACGCATAAATTTATCATCTTTATATATATAATAATGTATTTTCTTTTTCATATTACATGTATATGAAAAAAGAATGGCAAACTTCACCATTCTTATCTAACTATTCCATTTAGGAATTACGATTACGTCTTGTATATAGAAATACTTAATTTCATGTACATTATTAGTTTTGTAATTATTGAAATTTTGATTATATAACTCTTGAGCTATAGCTTGTAATCCAATACTATTGTCAATTTTGAATTCCAATACTTTCTCATTGGCGTTTTTAATTACTTTTTGCATTTTATTTTCAAAGAAATCTTGTGCTGTAACTTTAAAATCCTTATACTCATAATAATCATACTTTTGAGCATAACAATCAGGAATATTAAACATCGAATCAAAAACATGAGTATTAGACAATTTTTCGTCAGTTACATTAAAATATACGTGGCTCACTACTCTTTCTTTACCACACATATCAGACGTTACATCAGTATTATACCATTCATTCTCTAACTTTACTTTATTCCACGCGTGTCGCTCTTCAACCTTTCCAGTCACAACAATATTTTTTATTTTACATCTATCTAGTAACAGACTATATGCTTTAGATATCCCATCACATACGGCTTCTTTCTCAATCAAAGCTCCATATGCAGTATGTTTTATGGCAGGTATGTCCTCTATGTTTGTATAATCATAATAGCGAACATTCTCTATTAGATAATCATGTAACGCTAATTCCTTTTCAAATTCAGACATACTAGGAGTTATTACTTTTGCTATTATAGCATCAATCTCTTTATCGAGCTCTCGTATTTTTTTAGATATCACATTTTCATCAGCTATATAATCTAGTTTTATCTCAATCTTAGTTATATTTAAAATATTTACCTCATTTATCTCATATTTGTTATTTAAATAAAAACAATCCGGGTTATCCATAAGATATGCTTCATAAGCTCTAGTAGCCACATTCACAGATAAAGTACTGTCTCCAACTTCCACAACGCTATTATCATAACTACCAATAGCTCTAGCTAATTTTAAATATACATCTTGCTCCTTTTTGCTAAGAGTATTAAAATACCAATTATTATCAAAACTACTTTGACTACTTTCTGTTTCACAAAACACATATGCCAAAATATTTTCAAGTATTGAAGTTTTGATTAATACCACAACAAACAAAACCAATATAACACAAAAACACGCTACTTTAAAAAGTTTTTTCACGTTTTCAACTCCTATTCTTCATATGGAGATATTACAACTTCTTTTGTACCTACCCTTATTACATCATTCATCGGAGAATACGAATCGCTTGACAAAACTGTTTTACTTACTACCTTTCCGTCTTTTTTTAGCACCTTGTATGCAATAGACGTGAAACCATCTTGCCCAACAATATCTTGAACCTTTTTACCTTTTTCTATTGTATTATCGTTAACATATGTAGTACCTTTAGATATTCTAGTTAATACATAAGATTCAATTGAAACATCATATTCGTCGTCTTCTTTTGTTCCGTAAATGCTAAATGTAATCTTTCCTGCACTGTTATATTCTGCCACTATTTTTACCGGATATTCTCTAGTATTTTTAAATTTAAAATCTAAATATGGATAATATATTGTAGCATCTCTACTACAAGGTACGTATGCTACAGTATAACCGTGGTTATCTCTTTGAACTATCTCAAGATTTGCATATATTACTGCATTATACAAAGTCGAAGATACCTGGCAAACTCCGCCACCCATACCTTGTTCAACTTTACCACCTGAATATACAGTAGCCATTTTAAATCCACGAGAAGCCAAACCACAATCTCCAACAGTTTTATTAAAAGAAAATATTTCTCCAGGCATTACTATTGTCCCATTTATATATTCGGAAGACACACGTATATTAGTATTCCTATTTGCATATCCAGAAGCTGTTGAAAATGTTGTACTGTACGTTCCAAGTAAATCTGAATACATTTCCCATTTAAGGTCTGCTAATTTTATCTCTGGCTCAGTAATATTAATTTCGAACTCTATTACTTTCCCTTCCACGTTATTATTTGTTTCTTTTAATACTCTTCTTAATTCTTCTTTATCAAAATCTACACCATTTTCATGTGCTTCATAAATTGGAGGTTTAGTTGTTTGATCAACCTTTGCATTCTTTGCAGGTTTATATACATCAGCATACACCACATCTACATCTATAGCCTTGGGGGCTCTTTCAATAGTAGTAATGTCATAACGCAACACTTTTGAACTACCATTATTTCTAACTATTAAATTGGCTAAATCTTGTATAATTTTATCCTTATCTATATCTAAACCTTTTTGTCCTTTAGTTATTATTAGCTTGTTACCATTTACAGTATATGTATCATCTACAACTCGCCCTTTTATCTGAGAAAGTAGTTTGCTAGAAATTATATTCATCTTTTGAGTATCAGATTCGAAAATCGCATCAAATTTTTCCCCAAATAGCCACGTCTTAATAACAGTAAAATTATTTGACAATATATTCCCATTTCTTGCATATTCGGCAAGCTCTTTTTGCGATGCTCCAATATCTAATTTTAATCCTAAATCATCTGCAGTTACCTCAAATAGCATAACATCATCTTGATATACAATTATACTTCTGCTACGCACATCACTTACATACTCTGTAAGAACTTCATTTACTTCTGTTATTGTCATATTTGATAAGTCAATTTCTTCAAATTTAACGCCAAAATACATATTGGTATTTAATTTATTAATTATAGCTACAACTATAAAAGCAATTACTAATCCTAAAAAAACAATACAAGGTATTACTATTGTTTTGTTTAATTTTACATTATCACCATTAACACCTTCTATTTTTCTCCTTTTCGTTTGTCCATTCACTTGTGTGTCTGCCTGTTCATTTGTTTCTTGTTTTTCCACAGCTTTCACCTATCCCTCAATTGTAAATATGTTATCACATAATTTATATACTTTCAATATTTTTTATATATTTAGATATCGATTGGCGTCATATGTCACATAGTGTCAAATAGAAACGTCCCAAATGACATACATGACACAAAAAACTACATCTTTTGTATACATTTGTCGCATTTTAGTATTTTACTTGCAATATGTAACATACTGCCGTAAAATGTTGTCAACAAAGAGAGGAATGAAGTTTGTTATGTGTGAAAAAGACGTAGAAAAATGCCGTTGTAAAGAAGGTTTCGATTGTGGAGCACTAAAAAAAAGTTTTGAATTCGAAGATTTTTGTATATTTGGTAATATTATGAAAAATAATACACTTGTAATTCGATACAATGGACATTTAAAATTCAAAGATAATGTAAAAATGTACTGGGTATTTAACAATGATTGGAATAATATTCATACATCTTATATGAGCATATGTGATTATGACAAAAACTCATACTGTGCTCTTTTGCATATAACAGAAGAATTAAATGTTTCTATTGGCTTCTACACAGATACCACTTCAGATTCAATCTCACAAGCTAAATCTTGCTCATTCAAGATATCTCAAAATACCATAGACGACATTATGAAAAGATATAACTTTGAACCAAATGAAGCATTGCCTATTATTCAAAAGGAAAATAAACACATGAATAAATTAGAAAATTTATTTAATAAGATTAAACAATTGATACATACCGTCTTATCTAATTAAACCACTTAAAAACCACAAAATAACGAGGAGAATTTCCTCGTTATTTTGCCTTTAGTTTTTCTTTTTGTTTTTGTTTTTCGACTTTTAAAAGCTGTTCATATATTTTTCTTTCACGCTCACTAAGTTCTCCAGTCGGCTGAATGTTCAAAGTAACAATTAGGTCTCCTCTTTGTTCATTGCCTACTGCATATCCTTTTTCTGCAATAGTTATTACATCTTTATTACGTGTATTTTCTGGAACTCTTATGTCTATAACTTCGCCTAATACTTTTAGTCTTACCTCATCTCCAATAACTGACTGAGTGTGAGATATAAAAAGATTTGCATGAATATCTGCCCCATCTATTGTAAACAATGGGTGTGATTTCATTTTTACAGTAATTATCAAGTCACCTGGTTTTCCACCATTTTTACCAGATTTTCCAAGTGCAGCTAGACGAATTTTTTCTCCATCATGTATACCACGTGGTACTGTTACTGAATAGTTGTTTATTTTTCCTCCTGCTGTCTTTAATGCAAGTTTCTTCTCAGCTCCTAAAAAACCTTCATCCATAGTAATTTCAAGATTAGCATCAATATTATCACCTTTTTTAGGATCTTTTCTTTCATCTAGCTTTGTCTTTACTTCGTCTGCTTTGGCTATAAGCTTGGCTTTTGAATCCTTGCCTAGTCCAAAAAAGGTACTAAGTAAGTCTGAAACTATATCACTTTGTTTTACACTTTCACCTTTTGTTATACCGTAACCAAATCTAAAGCTCTGCTTATCATATTTCTTTCTTTTTTCTTTATTTGTTAACGTATCATATGCTGCATTTAAATCTTTAAACTTTTCCTCGGCATTTGGGTCGTCTATATTTGCATCAGGGTGATATTCTTTAGCGAGTCTTCTGAAGTTTGACTTAATCTCTTCATTACTAGATTTTCTATTTACTTCAAGCAAGCTATAATAATCTATTAGTTTCATTTTACCCCCTCTTTCTACATTTTAACTTCAATTTCGAGTACTTGTATTATACCATAATTTATACTTTTTTCAAGGTGTTTTAGTTGCATTTATCGTTATTTTCCTGTATAATTACACTAGAAATTTAGGAGGCAAAAAATGGACAATAATGTAGAATTTAATGAGGGAAAAATCGTGCCCGTAGTTCTTGAAGATGAAATGAAACGCTCATACATAGACTACGCCATGAGCGTTATTGTAGCGCGTGCCTTGCCTGATGTAAGAGATGGTTTAAAGCCAGTTCATAGAAGAATTTTATATGTTATGAATGAGCTTGCTTTGTGGCCTGAAAAGCCATACAGAAAATGTGCAAGTATCGTTGGTGACGTTCTTGGAAATTACCATCCACATGGTGACGCAGCGGTTTATGACGCATTAGTAAGACTAGCACAAGACTTTTCACTTCGTTACCCACTAGTAAACGGTCATGGTAACTTCGGTTCAATAGATAATGACCCACCAGCAGCAATGAGGTACACAGAAGCAAAACTATTTAAAATATCTGAAGAAATGCTATCTGACTTGGACAAAGAAACTGTTGACTTTGTTCCAAACTATGACGATAGACTTTTAGAGCCATCTGTACTTCCAGCAAAATTACCTAACCTATTAATTAACGGTTCTTACGGTATTGCTGTTGGTATGGCATGTAACATTCCACCTCACAACTTAGCTGAAGTTGTAAACGGAATATGTGCTTTAATAGATAACCCTGATATAACAATAGATGAGCTTATGGGGCATATTAAAGGGCCAGACTTCCCTACTGCAGGAATAATTCTTGGTCAAGAAGGAATAAAGGCAGCATACAAAACTGGACGTGGTAAGGTTATACTTCGTGCTAAAGCAGAAATTGAAGAAGATGCAAAAGGAAGATTCCATATAATTGTATCTGAAATACCATACAAGGTAAATAAAGCAGCTATGCTTGCAAATATTGCAAAACAAATAAACGAAAAAGTAATTGAAGGAATATCTGACCTTCACGAACTTTCAGACAGAGAAGGTATCCGTATTGTATTTGATTTAAAACGTGATGCTAACCCGAATGTTGTACTTAATCTGTTATATAAACACACAGAACTTCAAGGCACTCAAAGCATGATAATGCTAGCCCTTGTAAATGGCGAGCCAAAAATCTTAAACTTGAAACAAATTCTTGAATATTACATTAAACATAGACAAGATGTAATAGTTCGTAGAACTCGTTATGATTTGAAAAAAGCAGAAGCAAGACTTCACATTTTAGAAGGTTTACGTATTGCACTTGACCACATTGAAGATATAATTAAAACAATTAAAAGTGCAAAAGATGATGCAGAAGCAAAGAAAAGCTTGATGGAGAAATTCAACCTTTCTGAAATTCAAGCTCAAGCAATTCTAGATATGAAACTTCGTGCGTTAACAGGACTAAACAGAGATAAGATTGAAGACGAATATAACAACCTTGTAGCTTTAATTGCTAAATTAAATGAAATTTTAAATAACCCAGCACTTGTACTTCAAATTATTAAAGACGAAGTTACAGAACTTAAAAACAGCTATGGTGATGAAAGAAAAACTAAAATTACACATGGCGGAGAAACTGGAGAATTTGAAGTTGAAAGTTTAATTAAAGAAGAAGAAAATGTTGTAACAATCACTCACTTTGGATATGTAAAACGTATATCTGTTGACGCATACAAGAGCCAAAAACGTGGTGGAAAAGGTGTTACAGCAATAGGTACTCGCGAAGATGACTTTGTAGAGCATATATTTGTTACATCTACTCATGATTACATATTATTCTTTACTACAAAAGGTAGAGTATTTAAGCTTAAAGCATTCGAGCTTCCAGAGGCTTCAAGACAAGCTAAAGGAACTGCTATTGTAAACCTATTACAACTTGCTCAAGACGAAAAAATTGCTGCAGTTATACCAGTAAGAGAATTTACAGATAACTTAAATGTACTTACTGCAACACGCTCTGGACTTGTTAAGAAAACTGTGCTTTCTGAGTACTCAAACATTCGTAAATCTGGTATACAAAGTATTACTCTAAAAGATGATGACGAAATTGTAGATGTTAGAATTACAGATGGAAATAGCGATATTATCCTTGTAACAAACACTGGTCTTTCAATAAGGTTTAAAGAAGATGATGTAAGAGCTGTTGGAAGGACATCAATGGGGGTTAAAGGAATTACTCTTACAGGTAATGACTATGTTGTTGGTATGGAACCAATTACTACTGAAAAAGATAATTACATACTAGCTATCACAGAAAACGGTTTTGGTAAACGTACTGAAGTCGAAGAATACCGTGCACAATCTCGTGCTGGAAAAGGAATTTTGACATACAAAACAACAGAAAAAACAGGACATATTATTGGAGTAAAGGTAGTAACAGATAATGACGATGTTATGATAATTACTGCAAATGGCACAATAATTAGACTTAATGTAAGCGGAATAAGTGTACTTGGCAGAAATACTCAAGGTGTAACACTTATGAGAACATCTGAAGGCGGTAAAGTTGTAAGTATTGCAAAATTATCTCCTGAAGAAAACGAAGAAAAATAATCAAAATATTTATTTAAGTTAAATACAGCAAAGGAGAATTTACTCCTCTGCTGTATTAATAATATAACAGTATAATGTTTAGTCTTCAATAATCAATTAAAAACATTATTTATTTTCAGTTATAACAACACACTTTCTTCCCATAGCATTATATACCCTCTGTAAAGTTGCCTCCGTAATGTTATATATACCTCGAGCCGGGTCTGTAATCTGATAATATCTCACACCATTTTCAACAAAATAACCAGATATAACCAAACAATGTAAGTTTGAATATGTTAATTCACCATTTTTTAAATAAAAGGTATAGTTATATATTATAGGTTCCCATCTAGCAGTAGCCCAACAAATAATTGGATACCCTTTATATATGTATTCTCTCAATTCAAGCAATTCACTATTAGTACAATCTTTAGCTACATGCTTCGTATAATTATTCTCATTGAAATACTTATTTACTGCTTTCACAATTACTGGTGGAAAACAATACCACGCATCACTAGAACGCGGATTTCCCATAAACGCAACATTAGGATCAACATATTGATAAGGATAACCTTTATCCAAATATTTATCTGACATTTCTTCCTTGCTTACGGTGTAGCCCAAATACTGCAGTACAATAGTGGTAGCTGTTATCTCACAGCCATTCGGTAAACTAGGCAATTGATATATTACTTTGCAATCTAATATTGTGTATCCTTCTTGAGAAATACTTGGACTTAAAGTATCGATAGAAGCTCTTGGAGAATTTGAAACTAATGTATTTTCGAACTCAATATTAGCAATATTACATAAATCCACTCCAATTGCTCCATACTCAATGAAGCTTTCATCTTTAGCCATATAAAAACTAGCTAACTTAACACATGAATATACTATAAATGTTATAGCCGGAATACTTAAAATAAATATAACTATTTTTGTTTTTCTTTTATTTTTCATTTTATCTCCTTAAAATACTGTTACAATGCAGGTTGCTTGAAATTGTGTGCTTGACGTAAATTTCGCTATAATCTTAGTAGTGCCAGGATTCACGGCTTCAAAAACGCCTGAATTCGTTTGCTTTACAATATTTTCATCTTCTACGTTCCATATTACATCAGAATAATATGTAACATCATTTGGAACAATTTTATAACCAATTGTAAACTTTGTCCCTCTTCTTTGAGACATTTCACTAGAGTTTAACTTAAACTGCTCCGCAAATTTTGCACATATCACATGAGTTTCAGCTATACAACCATTTGGCGTTTTAGAATATACTATTGTCTCACCAGACTTTTTTCCTAATACATTACCTTCTTCGTCTACATTTGCAATGCTATTATCTTCAATTTCAAAATAAACAGTATTATCAGCATATGTAGGATATACTTCTGGTATAATTTTTTGACTTGTTTTTCCATTAACGTCAACAAATATTCTTTCAGTTGCTTCGACTCTTTGAGGAGCACACATACCAGATACTATTTTAATACTTTTTTGTATATTTTCAATACCAATATCTATATTACATTCTCCATCTGAAATACCTACAATTTCATATATAATTTTGTTATTCTCAAAATAAACATCACTTGACATATTAATACAATCATTCGTTTTAACAACCGAAACATCTAAAAACCTTTTCTTTATTTTTTTAAATATACTTGCAACGTTATCAGAAAAAATACTGTTATTTTCATAATATGTATAGATAGTGATACTACCCTTTTCAGAAAGTTCCAAATGTTCTGGCGCTTCAACACTAATGCTTGTAAGTGTTAAATTAGAAATACCATATGCAAATAAACATAATAATATTAAAATTAACACTACAGAAATTAAAATACTTATTACTAAAATTTTACTTTTTCTTACCTTACTCATAAATAAAATCCTTTCACTCGTGACAATATTACACAACACTCAATTAGGTAATATATATTTTTCTTTATATTTATAGCACAAAAAACAGTTTTTTCTACGCTTTATGTAAAAGTATTAAATAGTGTCATTTGGGACGTTTTCAAATGACACTATTTAATTGTTTCTCAATTATATTCTTATACAATATTAAAATTATATAAGAACCATTATATTATTAATTCTAGTTTACATATTTTACTTCACATTATTCTTTAATCTGATATCTTTACAAAATAACTAGTATCATAATTTTTTACATTAAAGATTTGAGCCTCTATTCCTTCAGCTCCATGGTCAACTAATATCCATACATACGTCCATGTTGGGTCATCAGGTAAATTTGTACTACTTTTATCTACGCCACCAGAAATGATTTTAGTTGGAGTTAAAACAAGTGTATATATATCATTTTCAGTTACACTTCCAGAACTACGAAGAACTATTCTATCTATACTACTCTCATCCAAACCTGCTGTTTTCAAACCTGATTTACCAGTTAGAACTTTATATGTTCCATACCAATAATTATCGTTTAAATCATCCACAGATTTATACCACCAAAACTGGCCATTTTTGAACTTCCAACAAGTATCGTAATCGTTTAAAATTCTCCAGCTACCATTTAGTGATTTAACATTTCCTAATTTACCTTTTCTTAAGTCTTTATACCTATTCCAATTGCTTAAAGCGTTTAAAGTATTGTTTAAGTTGTCGTTTGTAATTACATTTGTATCATTATCTGACTTATTAGTTCCATTATCTTTTTTAGATGATGATTTATCATAAATCGTTATATTTTTTAACAACTCTAATGCTTTTTGGCTAATCTCTTCTAACTTTTGACTAGCATTAAGAACAAATGATACCTCTGCATTTTTATCAGAAGATATAAGTACGATACACCTAGATTTTATATCTGTAGATGAAGTACCACAATCAAATATTGCATAATAAATGTCTGATGTTAATTTTATAAAACCATTACTCACACCATAAACATGCATGCTATTACTAAGTTCAGCGTTCAATGAATCATATATTTTTTGATATACCTTTTTCCTATCAGAATCTGTATCAAAACTTGATACTAAATCAGATAACACAGAAGTTTCTGCATGTCCTAAATACGCTTTTTCTGATTTATATTTAAGCATTTTTTCTCCACTCAAAGTCACTTCTTTCCAATCACTATTATATCTTAGACTATACCCATCACCAGATAATATATTAATTGTATTATCGCTACTATCATTAATACTATCGTTAATATTATCATTAATACTATCGTTAACTATGTTATTAATACCAATACTAATGCTATCAGCAATACTGTTATCAATAATACCAATAACAATAATAGCTATTAATGAAAGAGACAGACCAACTATACTTAAAATTATTCCTATTCTACCAAAGCTATTTTTCTTCCTACTAATAATTCCTAATACTAAACCAACAATACCAACTGGAATAGATATTATGTATAAAAATGACATAACAATAGAAACTATACCCAACACTAATGCACTTATACCCATACCTTTTTGATTATTAGCGTAATTTACAGATTGTTGTGGTTGTGGTTGAGAGCTGGGATTTGTACCACCCGTATTTGTAATGTTATTACTTTGTAATTGTGCACCACATTTTATACAATATTTATTATTTTCTTCATTATTAGTTTCACATTTTATACAATACATAAATAAAATTCCCCCTTATCATAGTAGCGTAAAGTTCTGTCCTATTATTTTGACTAAATACCCACTACATAAAATATTTAGTTCAATATCACATACCATTATTTAATGCATTGTGCACCTCCTCATATTAATTATATATCAAGTTTATGCATAACAATTTATTCCAAACTATACAAATAAATATACTTCAGTAGAAATTATTTTCAACACTTGAAAGTATTACTCATTTATTAATTATCACACATCACATATATCAAAGTGTATCACAAAAATTTTCTTTTGTCACCTTTTTTTTACATTTTTTCGCATTTTGTTGTTCATTAATTACTGTAAGTTATTGCTCCATACCTAACGCAGGACAAAAAACAGGCTACACTTTATATGTGTAACCTGTTTTTTGTTATATAAGCTCAATTATAGCCATTTCAGCTGCATCTCCACGACGAGCAACAAGCTTAGTTATTCTTGTATAACCACCTTTGTTTGCTTCATATTTTGGAGCTATTTCGTTAAATAACTTTTCTGTTAAATCAATTGTATTTCCTCTGCTGTCTTTAACTTTATTTACTAGTTTAAACATTTTTCTTCTAGCAGCTAATTTAGAAGCTTTATCTACTTTAACTGTTTCTTTTACAATTTCTCTATCTATTACTAGGTATTTTTTACCATTTTTAGATGTTTTTTCAACTTTAACTTTTTTACCGTTTTTGTCTAATTTTGCTCTAGAAATTGTTTTAGTTTTTTCTTCGTAATTTCCAGCTTCTTTAATTGCAAGACTAACTACGCTATCTACTAGAGGTTTTACCTCACGAGCTTTAGCAAGAGTAGTTTCAACTTTTCCATTTTGGATAACTGCTGTAACTAGCCCTTTTAATAGTGCATCCCTTTGTCCCTTAGTTCTTGATAGTCTATTTGTTCCTGGCATTTTTATTTCCTCCTTAAAATTTATTCTTCTGAACTTTTAAATGAAAGGCCTAGTGATTTAACTTTAGCAACAACCTCATCTAGAGATTTCTTACCAAGATTTCTAACCTTCATCATATCATGCTCTGTACGAGAAATAATATCTGCGACAGTGTCAATGCCTGCTCTTTTCAAGCAATTATATGATCTTACTGATAATTGTAATTCATCAATTGGTGTATCTAACATCTTGTCTTTCTTTGTAGATTCTTTTTGTGACATTATTGACATATTCTTAGCTATTTCAGATAAGTCTATAAACATCTCAAGGTGTTCATTTAATATCCTTGCAGCCATAGAAAGTGCTTCATAAGGCTCAATTACTCCATTTGTCCAAATCTCAAGAGTTAATTTATCATAATCTGCTTTTTGACCAACTCTTGTTTTTTCAATAGTGAAATTAGCTTGCCTTACTGGAGTATATATAGAATCTATTGGCAATGTATTAACTATTGAAGATTCCGCTTTATTTACATCACCTGGGGTATAACCAATTCCCTTTGTAGCAGTTAATACGGCATTAAATTCGCCATCTTCATCTAGATATGCAATGTGAAGTTCTGGGTTTATAACTTCAATTGTTCCATCAGTTTCAATATCTGCAGCAGTTATTTCGCAAGGACCTTTTTTAGAAATTTTCATTTCTTTAATATCTGTGTCGCTTGACTTTAAGCATACTCCTTTTAAGTTAAGTAATATGTTTGTAACATCTTCTGTTACACCTTTCATTGTAGAGAATTCATGAGAAACACCATCAATTCTTACTGCATTTATTGCATATCCTGGAAGTGAAGAAAGAAGTATTCTTCTTAACGAATTACCTAAAGTAATTCCAAATCCTCTTTCTAAAGGCTCAGCCTCAAACTTAGCATAATATGTATCTGCATTAACTTCTACACAATTAATCTCTGGTCTTTTCATTTCTAACATAATTTATTCCTCCTTCTGTACGCTCTGATTACACGTACATTTTGAAACTTTGTTAGTGTTTAAGTTTATGATTTTGAGTACAACTCAATGATTAGGTTCTCAGCAACTTCAAGATTTACATCTTCTCTTACTGGTACTCTAACGATTTTAGCTTCTACTTTATCTTTATCCATTTCTATCCATGAAACGATATTTAAAGCTTTGATATGGTCTGCTAGCTTTTTAATAGCTGCATTATCTTTCTTTTCAGCTCTTACAGCAACTGTATCCCCAACTCTTACTTGGTAAGATGGTACGTCAACTACTTTACCGTTTACTGTAAGCATTCCGTAGTTTACTAATTGTCTAGCTTCACGTCTTGATGTTCCTATTCCCATTCTGTACGCTACGTTATCTAGTCTTGTTTCTAATAAACCAAATAATATGTCTGAAGTTACTCCTTCCTTTCTGAAAGCTTCTTCATAATATTTTCTAAATTGAGATTCAGATACTCCGTAATAAACTTTAGTTTTTTGTTTTGCACGAAGTTGTAATCCATATTCAGAAAGTTTTGCTTTGTTTGCACCGTGTTGTCCTGGTGCATAATTTCTTCTATCTATTGAACATTTTCCTGTAAGACATCTTTCGCCTTTTAAGAATAATTTTTGTCCTTCTCTTCTGCACTTTTTACATTGTGCTCCTGTATATCTTGCCATTTCTTAGTCCACCTCCGTTATACTCTTCTTCTCTTAGGTGGTCTGCAACCGTTGTGAGGTATTGGAGTAACATCTTTTATTGTGTCGATTTCCAAACCTGCAGTTTGAAGTGCACGAATAGCAGCTTCACGTCCTGCTCCAGGCCCCTTAATATTTACTGATACTGTTTTTAAACCATGCTCTTTAGCAGCTGTTGCAGCTACTGTTGCTGCTTCTGATGCTGCAAATGGAGTATTTTTTCTTGAACCTTTGAATCCAAGTGAACCAGCACTTGACCAAGATAATAGGTTACCTTGTTCGTCAGTTACACTAACAATTGTATTGTTAAAAGATGAATGGATGTGTGCCACGCCTGTAGCAACGTTCTTTTTAACTTTTCTTCTAGTTGTTGTTTTCTTTGCTTGTGCCATTTGTACTATACTCCTTTCTTATTAGCCACTACTTTTCTAGGGCCTTTTCTTGTTCTTGCATTTGTTTTTGTTCTTTGTCCTCTTACTGGTAATTTTCTCTTGTGTCTCATTCCTCTGTAGCAACCAATTTCCATAAGACGTTTAATGTTTAAAGATGTTTCACGTCTTAAGTCACCTTCTACTACATAATCTCTTTCAATTATTTCTCTTATTTTAGCCTCTTCTTCTTCTGTTAAATCTTTGATTCTTTTAGAAGAATCTATTCCTACTTCAGCCATTATTTTCTTAGCTGATGTTCTACCAATACCATAAATAGCTGTTAAACCAATTTCAACTACTTTATTCTTTGGTAGGTCAATTCCTGCTATACGTGCCATAAAAAGTATCCTCCTAACCTTGTCTTTGTTTGTGTTTTGGGTTTTCACATATTACCCTAACAACACCGTTTCTTCTAATTACTTTGCACTTCTCGCAAATTTTCTTTACAGATGGTTTTACCTTCATTTTGCTTTTCCTCCTTGAAACATTTTGAAAAGTATATATATATACATCTTTAAAAATATATAAAGCGTACAACCTTTGCTTTATACAGCCGCTTCCTAAAAATGTTTATACCAAACTTAATTTTATTTAGCTCTCCATGTAATTCTGCCTTTTGTTAAGTCGTAAGTAGATAACTCTAACTTTACTTTGTCCCCTGGTAAAATTTTAATGTAATGCATTCTAAGTTTACCAGAAATATGAGCATTTACTACGTGTCCATTTTCTAGCTCAACCTTAAACATAGCATTAGGCATTGATTCTACTACAGTTCCTTCGACTTCTATAACATCATCTTTTGCCATACTTTCCTCCTAAATAAAATATGTGTAAACCTAATGTAAAAACTACACAAGTCAACGTAAATATTATAGCTTAAAAAGTAGTTTAAGTCAATAGTTTTAAGCAATATTTTCAAAATTCAGACTTCGGTGTTTACATAATTCAAAAGACTTAGTTAAATATTAAAGTATTATTTAACAATAACTTTCATAACAGATGGTTTTATTTATTCCTAAAAGGCTTGTTTATTATAATTCACTAAATGCTATTTGCAACCGCAAGTGTAAATCACATTTATTATAGCAAATCGAATACATGTCGTCTTGCATATTTGATAGTAGCCTTTCCTTGTATTTGTACTATTAAATGCTATCTCATACTCCTAATTTCTGCAAAGTTTCACATCTTTTTGCATAAGGTTACGTATTATAGATTGAGTAGTAGGCTTATCTACTTACACAGCCCTAGTATTAATTTTTTATACATCAAGCAAAAATTTTGTGATACACACTTCCTTCTCTACAGCCTTTCACCGATTAGTTAATCAACATACATGGCACATCCGTACAAAAATTGTCATTTGAAAACGTCCCCAATGACAATTTTTGCATATAAAAGCGTCTGGAATATATCCAAACGCTTTTAATTAACATTGCCTTTCAAACAACTAACAAAGTTTTTTGAACCAAATTGACCACAAGTTTCTTCAACTTACCAAATACACTTTTGTAAACTCGTTGTACTTGATACAAAACTTTACACACCTTGCTTACATGCTCAAGTAATAACTAAAATCATTTCCTTTAATGGAATATATACATTCTTTAGGTAAATGCATGTATTATTCCGTTCCTTTGGAAGCAGATGTTTTATACAAAAGAATAGCTATTCCATCATTCACTGTTCTACAACATGCATAGTTTGTTCCATCACTTAGAACATTTTTACCTTCAATTTTACCTATATAAAATGTATATTTACCAACGCGTTTGCAGCTTTTTATGTGTGTCAAGATACCATTCACATATAAGTATTTGCCTGGCATGTAATCTCCATTTCGCAACTGCTTATACTTTGATTCATAAAATTCTTTTCCATAGATACACTTAGCCACCCTTAAAGTTTCGGGCAAACTTTTTATTGCGGTTTTTGTTAAATTAAGTGACCCTCCTACCGTTAAGCCATCAGGTAAACTTTTTACTCTAGTATTGCTCAAATCAAGAAGGCCCCCTACAGTTAAACCATCGGGTAAACTCTCTATTCGAGTACCATTCAAATAAATTGCTCCACCCACAACTAGATCTTTGGACAAACTTCTTATTTGAGTGTTATTCAAATGAAGATTTTTTCCAACAGTTAAGCCTTTCGGTATACTTCTAATTTTGGTATCTCTCAAATTAAGTGAACCGCCTACAGTTAAACCCTCGGGTAATTTTTTTATTTGAGTATTGCTCAAATCAAGAAGCCCCCCTACCGTTAACCCCTCCGGCAAGTTCTTAATTCGAGTACCATTCAAATCAATACCACCACCTACGCTCAAGCTTTCAGGCAAGTATTCAATTTTAGTATTGCTCAAATCAAGCCAACGTTCTACTCTTAAATTCTCAGGCAAACTTTTTATCCGAGTATTACTCAAATTAAGTGAGCCGCTCACTGTTAAGTCTTCTGGCAAGCTTTTTATCCGAGTATTACTTAAATCAATATTGCCATCTACCGTTAATTCTTCAGGCAAATATTCTATTTGAGTATTTCTCAAATCAATATTACCACATACCTTCAAGCCTTTGGGCAAACGTTTTATTTTAGTATTACTCAAATCAAGCCAACCATTTACTATTAAACCTTCTGGCAAGCTTTTTATTTGAGCATTTCTCAAATTAAGCCAACCATTTACTATTAAACCTTCTGGTAAGCTTTTTATTCGAGTATTTCTCAAATTAAGATTTCCTCTGTTTCTCCACATCATTGTTTGCGCCTGCTCTAATGTTAGTTTCATTTTATTTCCTCCAAAATTAAATTTAATTTAGATATAATTTACTTACATGTACATTGTATAACAAAATCCTTAATTTGTCAATATTTATGTCAACTTTTCGGCTTGTACGCTTCACATTCACATGTAATGCTTATGTATTCAAACAAAACATCGCATTGAAATATATTTCAAAACTTGCCTTAAAAACGAGAGAGTACGTTTTTGCACTCTCTCGTTTTTAATAATGTATCACAGCTATATATTTACATCTTCAATTTTCATACAATATCAATATAAATTAATACGCAGAAAGAGCTGCATTCATTAAACTGTCAGTTATTTCAGAGCCAGACATATTAATCTCAATACATAAAAATACATTATTGTTATATTTATTTTTTGTGTTTAAGTCAACATATATATATCTTTCTTTACGTATCATATTTGAGATACCAGTATATCCAAAATCTTGATAATAATATGTACGACCATTAGCATTAATCTTTTTCAAATCTGACAAAGTTACATTTTTATAGTAATCTGACTGGTCTTTTTTAGCATACTCAGCAAAACTAGATACTCTATTAAAACAATCTTCTATTTTTTCAGCAGTAGTTGTACTTAACCTAATAGTAACATAATCTTTCCTATAACTTTTATAGTCATCCGTAGTATAAATAGGTTCAAAACCTTCAGGTATCTTTATGTTGATTGTTTTTGTATCAGTTATTTTTAAAGTATCTGTCCCTTTGTTTGTAACACTTGTGTTATCAATAATATTACTTTGTGACTCATCTTCATCGTCTTCATAATCACCAAAAGTAAAATCTGGCGAATATTCTTCATCTGAAAAATCATACTCAGGCTCGTTGGAAGCAGCACCTCCAATAGTTGCTAGTAGTTCAAACAGTTTAGAATTTTGAAGTTTCTCAATAATTTGAGCTTGTTCTTCTTCTGTTATTTCATTAATTGATTTTACTTTTGATTTATCAACTTTATCAATTTCTTTACCATCTTTATTTAATACATCTATATTAATTTTAACATCTCCAACTTCTGGAATTTGAATTAACATTTCTAGTTTGTCTGTGTCATTCTTTTTATCATTTTCAATATAGAAATAACCACTGAGAACAAGTTGATTTTCTTGATTAGCTTTATACTCAAATCTATCTTTTACATTCTCTATTATAATTTCTTGAGAACCACAAGTAATTACTGCTTTTTCAATTTTTGTTGAGAAAAAAGATTTGTTAATTGCAAATTCTACAGTTTCATTTGTTTCAGGTTCAGAAATTCCTGATATAATACTTTCAAGTGCTTCCTTTTTATCCTCAGGATTTTTAAAACACTTCAAATATTCTTCATTATTCTTTAAATTTGTAAGAATTGTTTTTATTCCTTCTGTAAGTTGTTTTTCCGTTATTTTAAATACAAGAGCTCCATCTTTTTTAGAGCACTCGCCCAAATCAACAATTTTAGTAGCCTCTTCTATTACTATTTTAGTAACTTTCTTAGAAACAGAGCTGTCATGCTCACCTAATGCAGAAGTCAAACTTTCAAATGTATTTGTCTCACCTTCATCATCGTTCGTTTCTACTTTTATGTACTTGTCATAGTAATCTTTAAAATATACATATGCTTCGTTATTTTTCATATCAAGAAATGCTTTAAAGTCTATTAAGCTTTCATTATCATAATCAGAATCAATTCCTAATACCAATTGTTTACTTTGAGCATCAGTTTGAAAGTTAATACCAATTGTAGTTTTATTTATAAAATCTAAAACTGTTTGAGCTTCTGTATCTTCTATTGGATTAACATCCATTCCTAGTGTGATTGTTCTGTTTATTTTATCGCTACTTTGACTAGCTGAATAAATTTCATTTATAGTATTTTTAATTATAGCCTTATACACGTTAGCAGGACTATTTGCGCTAATAAAGTACCAACACGCTACGCCCAATAATATTACAAACGCTGCTACTACACCTATTAATACTAATAAATTAGAGTTATTTGACTTTACTACTTTAGCCTTACTGGTATTACCTTGTTGAAATGATTGACCAGCCACATATTGACGATTGTCAATTGGTTGTTGGCTTACACCTTGTGGTCTTTGCACATTGCTTGCCACATTTGATGTTGGTTGACTTGGTTGAACACCAACATTATTTGGTTGACCTCCCATTGGTTGTTGGCTTACGCCTTGTGGTCTTTGCACATTGCTTGCCACATTTGATGTTGGTTGACTTGGTTGAACACCAACATTATTTGGTTGACCTCCCATTGGTTGTTGGCTTACGCCTTGTGGTCTTTGCACATTGCTTGCCACATTTGATGTTGGTTGACTTGGTTGAGCACCAACGTTATTTGGTTGACTACTCATTGGTTGTTGTTGTGGTTGAACATTTCCTATTTTCTTACCACAATTTCTACAAAATTGGTCTCCATCTAATAATTTGAAACCACATTCAGTACAATACATTATTTACACCCCTCCATATTTCTTTTAATAAAGACGTTGTCCATATTAATGTGACTTTTAAAAAATCTAAATACAAACCTCTTGAGCACTGGCAATCATAACTACTGAACATCGCCATTATTAATTACCAATCGCTCTCTTCTTTATTTAACATAATTCTACAATAAACGATTTTGTTTTGCAATAGCTAAAATTTATTTTTTGTATATTTTATACATTTTAATAATATACATATTGTAAACAAAGGAGGTTGTATATGTGGTATACAAAAAGTGCACAAGACACAATAAATCACCTAAAATCTAACGCTAGTATGGGACTTACGGATAAACAAATACTAGCTCTTAAAAAAGAATACGGTGAAAACAAACTAAATGACAGTAAAAAAGAAAGTATCTTTACCAAGTTTATAAAGCAATTCAACGACTTCATGGTAATTATCCTAATAATTTCTGCCATAATTTCTGCTTTAACGTCTTTTCTAGAAAAAACTAATGACTATGTTGACTCTATAATCATAATTGCTATTGTAATATTTAATGCTATTATGGGGCTTATTCAAGAGGCAAAAGCCGAAAAATCTATTGAAGCACTAAAAGCGTTATTTGCACCAAACAGCAAGGTAAAAAGAAATGGCAAACTTATAACCGTAGCATCTTGTGATATTGTCCCACGGAGATATTCTAAAGTTAGAAACAGGAGACTTAGTACCAGCAGACTGTAGAATTATATCTGCATACAATTTGCAAATAGACGAATCCGCGCTAACTGGTGAAACAGTACCTGTAACAAAAGACGCAAACAAAATCCTAGCAAAAGATGTAGCACTCGGCGACACAGTAAATATGGCTTTTGCGTCAACTACTGTAGTTGGTGGTAGATGTGAAGCAATAGTCACAGATATAGGTATGAATACTAAGGTTGGTAAAATTGCTAACATGATAATAGATACAGATAGTTCTATGACGCCACTTCAAAAAAGACTTGCCAGTGTTGGTAAAACACTAGGCATTGGAGCAATCGTCATCTGTATCGTCATATTTATAATTGGAACACTAAAGCACATTCCGCTACTTGAAATGTTTACTACATCTGTAGGTCTAGCCGTAGCCTCAATTCCAGAAGGTTTGCCTGCAATTGTTACAATACTTTTATCTATTGGCGTAACTAAAATGTCTAAGAAAAATGCAATTATTAGGAAACTTCCAGCAGTTGAAACACTAGGAAGCAGCACAGTTATTTGTTCAGACAAAACAGGAACACTTACTCAAAATAAAATGACTGTAACTCAAGTTCCAGTAAATGCCGAAAGCACTCTTAAATATGCTTGCATGTGTACAAATTGCAACATTTCTAAAAATCAAGTTGCTGGTAACCCAAGTGAAATTGCTATTGTAGAATATGCACTAAAGCAGGGAATAAATAGAGCTTTGCTATATAACGAATATCCTAGAATTTCAGAAATACCATTTGACTCCAAAAGAAAATTAATGACTACAATTCACAAGTCTGGTAGCAAATACTTAGTTATAACAAAGGGAGCTCCAGATGTATTACTTAACAAATGTAATAAATACATGGATAAAAATAACGAACTTAATTTGCAAAGCAGCAAAAGAGCTGAGATATTAAGTCAAAATGATAAAATGGCAAGTAATGCTCTACGCGTTTTAGGTGTAGCAATAAAGTGTGTAAACTCATTAAACCAAATAAACGAAAAAAACACTGAATGCGACTTAACATTTGTAGGCCTTATTGGAATGATGGATCCACCGCGTGAAGGCGTTGTAGACGCTGTAAAAGTATGTCAAAACGCAGGTATAAAAATTGTCATGATAACAGGCGACCATGTAACAACTGCAAAAGCTATTGCAACAAACCTCGGAATTCTAGTGCCAGGTAAGTTAGCGTTAACAGGAAAAGAATTAGATGATATGTCAGATAACGAGTTGCAAAAAAACATTTTAAAATATTCGGTATTTGCTAGAGTTTCTCCTGAACACAAAGTAAGAATTGTAAAAGCATTTAAGTATAGCGGAGCAATTGTTGCAATGACGGGAGATGGAGTAAATGATGCACCTGCGCTTAAAAACGCTGATATAGGGATAGCTATGGGAAAAAGTGGAACTGACGTTGCAAAAAACTCAGCAGACATGATACTTACAGATGATAACTTTGTAACAATTGCAGAAGCAGTGAAAGAAGGCAGACACATCTATGATAACATTAGAAAAGCAGTTCACTTTCTAATATCTACAAACATTGGAGAATTATTGACCATATTTATAGCTTTACTTTTAGGCTTTGATACTCCGTTACTTGCAATTCACCTGCTTTGGATAAATCTAGTGACAGATTCTTTTCCAGCCATTGCACTAGGCATGGAAAAAGCCGAAAAAGATATTATGTGCCATCCACCAATTAACCCTAAAAAAGGAATATTTGCAAATGGTTTATGGAAAAAGATATTTATAGAAGGCTTCATGATAAGCATTCTTGTTTTAATAGTATATTATATAGGGCTTAACAAATTTGGACTGGACACAGCTAGAACTATGGCTTTTGCTTCTCTTGGCATAATAGAGCTTGTTCACAGTCTTAACGTAAAAAGCAACTATTCACTAATAAAATCAGGTTTTCATATAAACATATATCTTGTAGGTGCATTTATACTTGGTCTGTTTTTACAGATAAGTGTTATTTCGATTCCTGCAATGGCTAACATATTTAATACAGTCATACTTAACACAGAACAATGGAAAATAGTTTATATATTTTCTCTACTACCACTTCCAATAATTGAAATTTCTAAATTATTTAAAGATATTACATCAAACAAAGCTTAACATTTAACAATATTTTTTACCTCAAAAAAACAACGGATACTTTAAATACAGTATCCGTTGTTTGCAAATTACTTTATCGTATTTTTTATATACGATTCCATAATTTCGTTTTCTTTCTCGCCTAACGGTTCTATTAACCTTTCGAGAACTGCTATAGCCGCACTAAGAGCTTCAATCTCTTTATCAAATTGAAAATAAGAAGTTACATAATTCCAAACGAAACCATTCATTGATTCTTCCGTTATTGGAACTAACATAATGTACACATCTCTCTCTAAATACGTAACATCAGAAACAACATATTGGTTGAACTTTAAGTTGTCTATTCTCTTACATATCTCGTCATGTGAAACATCTTCACCATAATAAGTTACATATAATTCATAACCGTCATCTGTAACTAAGAATCCACTTAAATTCAATTTTTGCTTCTTTAAACAATTCTTGACACAAGTAGTTACTAACCTCCGCTCGCGTCTCAAATAGCTCGAATAGCGACTCTGGGCATTCATTTTTATTCCTCCAAAAATTATTTATTAGGTAACTCTATCACCTAATTGAAATTATACCATTAGATTTAGAAAAATTCAACATTTTTTAAATTATAAAGTTAATATTTCTGGTCCTTCCTCTGTTATAACTATAGTATTTTCATAATATGCTGTTAAGCTCCTATCTTTAGTCTTAATCACCCATTTATCTGCTCCTACCACAACTTCTGGCGAACCAGCTACTATCATAGGCTCTATCGCTAGTGCCATACCTATTTGAAGTCTCTCACCATGTCCAGCACGTCCAATATTCGGAACTCCTGGATCTTCATGCATTTCACGACCTATACCATGACCTTGGAAATCCCTCAACAAATCAAAACCGTTTTTTTCTACTGTTTCTTGAATAGCATGAGAAATATCCCCAATTCTATTTCCTACTACCGCTTTATCAACCCCAGCAAAAAAAGCTTGCTCTGCAACCTTCACAAGTTTTTTTGCTTCTGCAGTTCCTTCGCCAACGATAAAAGTACGACCAGCATCTGCATGCCATCCGCCTTTATACACGCCAACATCTACACAAACAACATCACCTTTTTTTAGTATTTTTGTTGCTGATGGAATGCCGTGTATTATCTCTTCATTTACTGAAATGCACGTCGCATGTTTAAAACGTTTTCCGCCTTTATACATGCACTCAACTCCTCTAAAAGATGGAGTTGCGCCATTCTCTTTCATTATACTTTCAGCTATAGTATCTAATTCTAATGTACTTACACCTTCCTTTGCATTCTCTTCCATAGCCCTTAGTACCTTCTTCATAATATCTGCTGGTACACGCATCTTATCTATTTCTGCTTTCGACTTAATATATATCATTTCTTACCTCTATTTTTTTAACTCTCTAATCAAATCTTCTATTACTTTACCTGAATTTCTACCAATTTTGTCGCCAGCTTTTTCTATTTTTAGCTTTCCATCTTTTGAGTAATAATCCAGTATAACCTTTTCATTGGCATAGTAAATATCTAATCTTTGTCTCACAGCATCTTCCTTATCATCATCACGTTGAACAACTTCTCCACCACATTTATCACATACGCCTTCTGTTTTTGGTGGATTGTATTCAGTATTATAGCCTTCTTTACAACCCTTACATATACGTCTTGTTGTAATTCTACCAATTAACTCCTCGCGATCAACATCTAAGTCTATTGCAAGATCAACTTTTTTACCCAATGACGCTAACAATTCATCTAGCTTTTTACATTGCTCTTCGGTTCTTGGATAACCATCAATTACAGCACCTCTTTCAATTACATCTGATTTAGATAATCTATCCATAAGTATTCTATTTGTTAATTCGTCAGGCACAAGTTTACCTGCTAAAATATATGTATTCGCTTCAACTCCTAAATCTGTACCATTTTTAATATTCTCTCTAAATATGTCTCCTGTAGATATATGTGGAATATCTAACGCCTCTGCTAACTTTGTACCAACAGTACCTTTTCCACTTCCCTGCGCTCCAAGCATAACTATTATCATAAAAAACCTCCTTAAAACCTACACATAGTATACTATAATTTTCTTTATCTTTCAAGGAGAAATTAACATTATGCATACACAATATATTTCCTCACATTTCTAATATATTTTCATATATTATATAGAAGGAGGAAAAAACATGGACTATTTTACATATTTAAGGAACATAGATTACACAATGTCAAACCCTAATATGATGAACAATAATCAATACATGAACATGATGGCTGATATGAATAACACTCAACCTTGGCCACTTACATTTCAAGACAAAAGCACACAATACAATTTAAATAAACTAATTACAGGTGTTAAAAATTCGGTAGGCAATGAAAAAGATGACGAAATAATGTATACAAACCTTGCTAAAATGGCTCCAAATGACGAACAAAAAGATATAATTTTATCTATTAAAGACAATGAAATGATACACAATAGAATATTCAGAAAAATATTTAATGAACTAACTGGTGTAATTCTTCCAGAAAACAGCATAAACACAGCAACAACTGCTACAATGACTAATAAATCTTATACAGATATGTTACAAGATGCATTTATGGGAGAATTGGCTGCTATAGAACGTTATAGAGAACTTTTAGCATATGCACCAAACATGGAAATATACTCTATGATTATGTATGTAATGACTGATGAAATTCGTCATGCACTTAAATATAACTATCTAATGATGCTAAATAAATAACAAATTTTAGTGTTCTAAAAAGCGTTTAAGTTAAACCTAAACGCTTTTTTATATATTTTAATCCAAGAATAATGACTAGTTACCCCTATTCGCCCAGGTACCATCATATACAATTCCTTTAACTATATACCTACCATTGGAATATTCCAAATTAAAAATAAGTTTTTCATCATCTATAGTTCCACCGGCAAATTCATAATATAAAGTATATATAACTTTAATTTCATTTCCGTAATACTTAATGGACTCAACATAAGCTGTAGGTCTCAAAGAACTTGTAGCAAACCAAAATACTTCATATACTTCATCTGAAATTTTTCTAAAACCATCTCTTCCTGTTGATGTGCTAATAGTATATGTATCGCCTTTATCGAAATATCTATCTACAATTTCATCCAATTCACTCTTGGTAACTTTACGTCAACTACCCATCACCTAAAGGTAATGGGCTTGTAACTGCCCAGTCGTAGTAA
>CAYZTN010000010.1:0-27980 GCA_964481385.1 uncultured Clostridium sp.
AGGGTAATTTCCACATTGTTAGAAAAAACAACTGAATTTACTTTTTCAATTGAGGCGCCGATTTTAATTTTAATTTTTTTGCCTAAAAATGTTTACAAACTATTTTAAATTTGCTATAATTATATTCGTACGAAGTACGTGTACCATTAGCTCAGTTGGTAGAGCAGTAGACTCTTAATCTATTGGTCCAGGGTTCGAGTCCCTGATGGTGCACCATTTTGATTTATAAAAAGACTTGTAAGCCAGTATTCACTAGCATTACAAGTCTTTTTATATTATCTAAATATCACCAAAAACTATCAACAACTAGCTGTTTTAGTAGCTATATATTTATTTAATTGCATAAAAATTGAAAATACTATTGATAAATGCGAACATTTGTTTTATAACGTTAACCAGATGATTTAAATAAAACATAAAGAAATGGAGATGGTTATAGATGAATGAAATAGAAAAAAATGAAAACTATACTAATGAAAGTTTTGAAGATATCAAGCATATTGATGAAAATGGTGTTGAATTTTGGTATGCAAGGGAACTAATGCCTGTTTTGCAATATTCTAATTGGCAAAATTTTGAAAAAATAATACAAAAAGCAAAGATTGCTTGTGAAAATAGCAGCGTTTCAGTAATATACCATTTTACTGATGTCAATAAAATGGTCCAAATCGGTTCAAGAGCTTATAGAGAGCAAATCGATTATAAACTAACTCGTTACGCTTGCTATTTAATAGCTCAAAATGGGGACTCAAGAAAAAAAGTCATTGCTCTTGCTCAAACATATTTTGCGATTCAAACTAGAAAACAAGAAATTACTGAAAAAGAATATAGTTTACTTACTGAAGATGAAAAGAGATTTTATCAAAGAGACTTAACAAGAAAAGGCAATTATTCATTAAATCAAACAGCTAAAAAAGCAGGCGTTAAAAATTTCGATAAATTTCACAATAGTGGATATAAAGGATTATATAATGGAGAAACTGCTGCAGGTATTGCTAAAAGAAAAGGATTAAGATATAGAGAAGATATTTTAGATAATATGGGAAGTACTGAATTAATTGCAAATTTATTTAGAATATCACAAACAGAAGAAAAATTGAAAAAAGAAAATAAAAACACTTTAAAGTCAAAATAAAACTTAAAGATATAAAAAAGTTACTGACTCTTGGCAATTATAGCCTCGACTTAGTAACTTTTTCATACCTCTATAGCTATTATTTGTTTATTCTGTAAAATTATCTCTAAACTCTTTAACCATCTTTTTTAATACGGCCAATTGTTTATCTGTTAAATATACATCTGCTACTTCGCTTGCAGGTATAGTTAATGAATCTGCAAACATAGTGTCTAAGCTCATATTTAAAACATTTGCAAGTCTTATTGCTGTTGTTATACTTGGAGCTTTTATTCCTCTTTCAATATCTCCTAGGAAGTTTTGAGACACACCTACTTCTTCAGCTAACGCATATTGCGTCATATCTTTACTTAGTCTACCTGCTCTTATTCTTTTTCCAAGCATTGCCATATTTAAGTATTTTGACATTATTACCACCTCAGGTAAAATATATAGTAATGGCGTTGGAAACTGAACAATCACATTGTACGCGTATGAACACAGAAAGCGTTTAATAAATCACGTCAATTAAAGCAGCTCCGTATGATGCTACTTAACTAGCTTAAACAAAACTGCCCTAATTGACGGCAACTAACATTAATTTATTGGAATAGATATCTCAAATGTTGTTCCTTTTCCTGTCTCTGTTTCAAATGTTATATCTCCACCAAAAGCTCCTTTTATTACAGAATATGCAAGATACAAGCCAAAGCCAGTACCAGATACTCCTTTTGTTGTAAGTATGTTTTTAAATATATATGGTCTAACACTTTCAGGAATTCCTGAAGCATAATCTGTTATACAAATCTTTGCTGTGCCTTTTTCCTCTTTGACAACAACATCAACTTTTCCGCCTTTTTTCTCATATGCTTGTACAGCGTTTGTTACAATATTTGTTATAACTTGAGATAGCTTTGTAGAGTTTCCTTTTAAGTGTATATCGTCCTCAATATTTAATTCTAACACTACATTATTTTTCTTTAATTCGTTGTTTAATATTAGCTTTATATCTCCTAATACATTTGCAATAGATATATCTGTTACCTCTTCGCTACCAATATTTCTTATTTGATTTCTCAAACCATTAACAAGCGCTATTATCTTATCTGCACAGCTGTCCATACTATTTAGAAGCATCGTCTCATCTTCGTTTCGCGACAGTGGCTTTAACATTGTAATTCCACTTTTTATTGCAGATATAGGTGTGTTTATATCATGAGCAACTCCACCTGCAAGTTCTCCTAATATTACAAGGTTTTCGTTTTTAGTCATTATCTCAATATCTTTTTTCTCTTGTGTAACATCACGAATAAGTAGTAATATTGCAACATATTCATTTCCGTGCTTTGCTTTAATTGGTTGAATATCAATGACAAAATACTTATCATATTCCCCTTTTTGTATATGATACTCTTCATTTACCGTTTCCTTCTCAGATACTGCAATTCTTATATCTTTCCTTAGCATATTGAGCATTTCAGATTTTTCAGTCTGTAATACTTCAAATAGATTTATATTTTGTTTTAATTCTACAATCTGTTTAAATTTCTCTATACACGTTTTGTTTATGTCTACAATAGTTCCATCTTCGCTTAATACCATAAACGAATCAGTCATATTGTTTATTATAGTTCTTGTGGCAATCGGTACAACGTTTAAAGCTTTAAATTTAAATATAGCAAAATAATACAATACTATTGTTATAGCAAAAAGTATTGCTTGCAAGTATATAGTTGTATTAAATATTCCAAAAATACCAACAAAGTTCCCCATAAGAGGAATTAAAATTCCTAATATAACAAGTATACTTTGAAGTGTAAGCATTCCAGATTTATTCATTGAACTTTTTACTATTTTTATAACCGATGTAATATACAAAACATATGCCCAAATACTAAATACTACTAGAAATGGCCCAAACACAGTTTCGCTAAAGTAAATCGAATATTGCTTATAGAATAAATGATGAAAATCATTTGTCCAAAGAATAATAAGCAATATAGTCGCAAACCAGTACAAAAAGCTATATTTTTTAACACTGGCTTTATTGTTTTCGAATCTTTTGGCAATTATGAAGAACTGCACTGGTAAGTACATTGCTCCAAGATACACAAAATAATCAAAATAAATTGCGTACTTTGCATCTCCACCAAAATTTAAATATACTATTTGAGCAATTAACCCAGATATATATATTAGAAACTCCCAACACAGAAATATAAAAACTCCATATAGTTTATTTTTTTTATTTTCTTTTCTCTTCTTTTCTAAATTTCCTATCATTACCATAAACATGATAAATGATATAACAAATATTAACAACTCTATTTTAAATATCATTATTTTTCTCCTTAAGTAAATTTAATTCTCTTAGGTATTTTCTTATATAATTTATATCCAGCTTAGGCCACTCAAAACCACATTTATGTAAAATTTCTTTTGTAAAATCTGCTTTTATTTTTATTGATGAGTGATAATCTAATTCTTGGTTTGCGTTTAAATCTTGTGCTATGCCTTTGATTTTTGAATAATTCTTATCCAAAAGTTCTAAAATAGTTTTAGTCATTTCTTCTTTAGAAATAATTTTCAAATCAATATTTAATACCTTAAACATCTCATTTAATTCATACATCTTTATATGGTTATCATTAAACAAGTGAAACGTATTGTACTCTCCATCTAAATTAACCAAATTTACTACTGCTTCAGCAGCATAATCTATAGGAGTAAATTCGATATCAAAATCTAATAAATTTTCTGGTAAAAGCTTTAGGTCTATTATCGTCTTCAATCTTTGCGCAAAAGCATTTTCTTTCACATTAGGTTGAAACTTTCCATCACTGAATCTACCTGTAAGATTTCCCATTCTTATAACTTTACCTTTTAAACCCGAAGTTACAATTTTATCATAAACTTTCTTTTCTCCTAAAAACTTAGTATATGCATACACATTATCTAAATCTTGACCGATATATAATTCGTTTTCATTAAAAACTGTCCCAGGCTTAATTCTTGTTTGTTGCACTTGTCCATTTTCTAATATATTACCAGATACGCTTAATGTAGAAATTTGTACTATTTCTTTATCATACTTTTCAGCAATATCCACTAGATATGAAACTGTTTCTGCATTTATTTTCTCAAATAACTCAAGTGAACCAAAATGTTTTACATAAGCAGCTGCATTAACAATGACATCTATATCTTTCAAAACTTCCTCGTTTTTACCATCAAATATATCCTTATCTATTATGTCACCCTCTATTACAATAACTTTTTCCTTTATTGTTTCTATATAATCTCTACCAAAAAAGTATGCAAGTTTTTCTTTCAGCCTTTCTTCTCCACTTTTTTCTTTTGGTCTTACTATACAATATACTTTAGAGTTCGGATTTTTTTCAATATATTTATTCAATATGTGTGCTCCCAAAAATCCTGTCGCACCCGTTAACAATATATTTCTATTATATTTTACACATAAATTCTCCTCTTTAAAAGTATTTTTATTAAGTATTTCATTTATATATGTAAAATCTATCGTTTTAAGATTTTCTGATATAGACAATGACTTATAGTTTTTGGATATCATATCTCCTAGCTCTTTTATTGATGGATATTTATATATATCGTGAAATGTAACTTGTATATTTTGCTTGTATAATTTAGACATTACTTTTATTACCGATATCGAATCTCCGCCTATTTCAAAAAAGCTATCATACATTTCTATATACTTTGTACCAGTTATTTCTCTAAATATGTCATATACTATTTTATACACACCTGTATAATTTATATCTTTATTTTTATTCATTATTATATTAATTTTCGGCAAGTTTTTTCTATCAATTTTACCATTTTGATTTATTGGAATTTTCTCTAACTGAAGTATTGCTACCGGTATCATGTAAAATGGTAATTTTTCTTTCAAATAATTTATAAATTCTATATTATTCTCTTTAACATCACTTGTATAATATGCAAAAATTCTTTTATCACCGTTATTTTCTCTTACTATAGCCACCGCATCTCTTACTTTGCTAAACGACTGCATAACGACTTTAATTTCATCTAGCTCAATTCTGTATCCTCTAATTTTTATTTGGTTATCTCTTCTTCCTATAAAATCGATTTTACCATGTTCTATCATTTGCACAATATCGCCAGTCTTATATAGCCTATCTATCACAAATTTATTATCTATTGTGTTTGGTATAAACTTGTCTTTTGTCATTGTTGGATTGTTTATATAGCACAACCCCACACTTTCGCCACCTATTACATATTCTCCCGGAACATACATTGGAAGTAGTCTACCTTGCATATCCATAACATAACCAGTAGTATTTGAAATAGGTTTGCCTAACGGAATTCGTTTATTCATTTTTTCATATATATTGTATGTATTTGTGAAAGCAACACATTCCGTTGGTCCATAACAATTCGTGATAACAAGATTAGGACACGCATCCTTTAACATATTTACGTGCTTTATAGAAATAACATCTCCACCTGTGAATATTCTTCTTAACCCTTCAAACATCTTTGCATTTACCTCTACCATTTGATTAAACAACGCAGATGTTATCCATAATATTGTTATACCATTTACTTTTAAATTTTCAGCTAACAAATTTGGCGTTACTAAATCCTTTTTACGTATCAAATAAAGCGTTGCACCATTAAGAAGAGCTCCCCATATTTCAAAAAGTGACACATCAAATGAAGTAGATGCCGCTTGAAGCACTCTATCTTCTTTTTCAAAAGTTATATAATCTGGTTCTTTAACAAGTTTAGTTATATTTCTATCTACTAAAACTGCTCCTTTTGGTTCTCCTGTCGTTCCTGATGTGTATAAAATGCAGTTTGCACCATCTGGTGTTTTCGTACATTTCACATTTTCTTCTAAACTTCCTTTTTGTTCAGTTATATTAACTTGTTTTAATGACACGCTTTCAAACTCATCTGTAAGTACAATCTTTGCACCAGCATTTTTTAACATAAACGCTTTTCTTTCGTCATTATACGTCTTCTCAAGTGGGACATAAAATGCTCCCACCTTTAAAACAGCTATTATACCAATAATTAAGTCTATTGACTTATCTATTGAAATACCTACTGCATCGCCTTGAGCTACGCCTTCTTTTATTAAAACATTTGCTACAAAGTTTGCTCTTTCGTTTAATTCTTTGTATGTAAGTTTTTTATCTCCTAATACTACCGCTAAATTATCCGGTACACTATTTACTTGCTCTTCAAACAAATCTACAACAGTTTTATCCTTTGGATAAGGACGTGCTGTATTATTAAACTCAGTTAGTATTTTATTTTTTTCCTCATCAGACATAATTTTAATGTCTTTTACACTTGCGTTATTTTCTATTCCGTCTTTAATTATACTAAAAATTCTTTTAGCAAAATACTCCATTTCAACATCTTCAAAAGCAGCTATTTGGTAATCAAAATGTACCTGTAGCACTCCTGTTTCGTCCATGTCCATTATATGTACTTCTAGTTCATTTTGAATCTTTCCACTAAACACCCAGTCTGTTGTATATTTTGCTTTGTCTTCGCTCACACTTTCAAACCTTGCATTTTGGTAAGATAACATTACAGAATAAAGATTTTCTTTCAAATCGTTCTTCTCTTTAAAATCTTTTTGTATCAATGAATATGGATATTTTTGATGTCTAAATAGCGTCATAGACTCTGATCCACATGCTTTACACATATCAAAAAATGTTGCATTCTCGTCTATTTTAAACCTCACAGGCATAGTACTTACAAACATACCTATCATTTTTTTCTCTTTTGCATTTGCCCTGTTTAATACCGGTGTACCTATTACAAAATCGTCCTTTCCAGTTGTTCTATGCATGTACACTGCAAGAGATGTCATAAATACAGTATATGGAGATACCCTATTTACTTTACAATAGTTATTAAGCTCTTCATTTAAACTATCCTCCATAGCTACAGAATATCTTTTGGCGTCCATAGAATGAGTACTGTCTATATCTTTTAATTTAACGCATTCTTCTAAGCCATTTAAATATTCTTCCCAAAACGCTTTATCTTTTGCAAATCTTTCAGATAATACATACTCTTTTTCAGCAGAAATGTAGTCTAAATATGACGGCAAATCGTCTTTATTTTCCATTTGCTCAATAAACAAAGATAATTCGCGTGCAACATTAGAAAAAGTCCATGCGTCAGCTACCAAGTGATGTAACTTAACAAATATATATGCAGAGTCTGCCCCTGTTTTTACTATTGCAAAATAATGCAAAGGAGTATCTATAGTGTCAAAAGGAATACTCGTTAGCTCCTCATTTAATTCTTGTTCTGTTTTGTTTAAAACTTGTAAATCAAAAAAGTCCACCTTAAAATATGTATATTCTACTTTTCTCTGATATACTTCACCCGTATTCTTATCTTTATACATTCTAAGCCTTAAAGCGTCATTTAATTCAACCAATTTATTTACAGCTCTCTCACATAAATCAAGTCTAAAACCATAATTTACATGAAACAATCCCACAATAGTATTCATAGAAGACTTTCCAAAAAATTCTTCTACAGTCCATATATTTCTTTGCGGATATGTTAAACTATATTTATTTTCCATATATTCCTCCGGCCAACAAGGCAGCATTTATGCATTAAGTATACCAATACTTTTTCTAAAATTCAACATTTTATGTAAAAAATATATCTTGTAAAACGCAAACACAGCGTACGTAAATTAATACTTACACTGTGTAAAGTTTTTGCTTATATTATATAAACTCTTATATATTCTAATTTTACTAGCTATTAAAAATGTACAAATCTAACTAATCTGATATCTTCGGCATTGGCAAACCAAATGTCACATGACTATATCGTTTAACATTATGCTCTTTACAAAGTTCTGTGTATTTACCGCTTGTTTACCGCTCGTTTACCGCTTGTTTACCGCTTGTTTACCGCTCGTTTACCGCTTGTTTACCGCTTGTTTACCGCTCGTTTACCGCTTGTTTACTGCTTGTTTACTGCTTGTTTTACCGCTTTAATATAACTTAATTCTTATCTAAATTCAAAACGTTTGTCTTTTTATAATCTATATTTTTAATTTATATTTTCTGTCTTTATAAGTTCCTTCGGCAACTATCAATTCTTTTTTTACCATTTCCAACAATACTGCTCTAACTCTTTGAGGCGATAGCTCTAGTAAATTACTTGCAATATTTGTTGTTATATATTGATTTTGATTTAAATAGTCCAAAATTTTATCTGTTTTATTTTTTGACATATTTTTTTCAAGGTCGTCTCTTATATATATTGTTGTAATAAAGTAATCTCTAGTTTCGTTTGTCTCAAAATCCGGCTCTCTTGAGCCATTATTCTTTAATGCTCTTTTTATTTTTGGTATACCTGTATTTCTTCCTTCGGTTAATTTCAATTCTTTCAAAAATTCGCCAATTCTACGGTTCCTATATTTTCTTGCTATCATATTTTTATCCGCAATCGACTTTTCTGTAATTGAACGCTCAGGTCCAGGATAACTTACAATATGGATTCTGTCTTTCATTATTCTTACTTCTACTGGTTCTCTTACATCATAACCCCTATGATGTACTGCATTTACCAAAGCTTCTTCAATAGCTTGATATGGATAATTGAAAAATCTTTCTGCCTCTGCTTGACCATCAATTTTATGTATTTTTTCTTCTATTATGACATTTTTAATAAAAGTCAAAGCACTTCTTACCATACTATCTATAGGACCTTTAAATATTTTTTCAGTCATACTATCGCCTTCAGGTCCGTTTCTTAAATCTACTACTTCTATTTGAGAATATGGGAAAAATTTCTGTGGCTCATCATTAAAAAACATCAAACCTACATTTAATGGTTTCATATACTCAGGTGTGCCATCTACAATTCGCATACTTTTGCACAAATCTAAAAAGTCCATATTTTCAGATTCCTTTAACAAATCACTCTTTATTTCATATAAATAGTTTTGAATTAAAGGTAGTTTTAAATCCCTAATTTCTGCCTCATGATTCATTCTATCATCAAAAGGTATTGTTCTTGCCATATCATATAATTCTTTTTGTTCAGTCTCTGTTGCTTTTGTCGTACTAGACATTTTCCTTATATAATACGCATTTCCTTTTGAAAATTCTTTATCCAAGGTTACTGGACATTTATATGGCCTTGTTTGACCTCCAAAGCACCACACAACTAAAATATTTTTCTCTTTATATTGTACGACGTCCACTATAGGAGTATAAGATGGTTGTATTAATTTGCATTTTGCAAGCAAATCTTTTTGAATCTTATCTATTTCGGATAGCTCTAAACCTGATATTGGCATTTTAGGTCTACCGTTTTCTTCTTCAACTCCTATTAAAATGTATCCACCACCCCAGTTGTCTATATCATTAGCAAAAGCACAAATTGTATGCAATACTGACTCTGGATTCCAATTTTTCTTTAATTCTAGTCTTGCATTTTCAACGATGTTCTCATTTAATATATTTTCTATACTTGTAGGTATTTTCATATTAACTCACTCTTTCTATTCTTTACTAATTTACTATATTTTATCACAAAGAATGCAAAATGCAAATTAAACAGCTCTATTTTTTACTTAATGGTTATAGCAGTTTAAAAACGCACACAGCAAAGCTTACCACTTCGCTATATGCGTTTTACATATCTCTTACGCTCTCATAAATATACCATGTGCTTCAAATGCTGCTACTGTCTCAGTTCTTGCCTTTTCTATTTCACTTGAATCTAGTGTATGGTCGTCTGAACCTATTGTAAAACGAAGTGTAACGCTCTTTTGGTCTTTTAACTTTTCTTCGTCCTCAAATATATCTACTAGTTCATAGCTATTTAGATTTTGTACTTTCATGTTTTCTAGCACTTGTTTAAATACCTCATATTTCACAGTATTAGCTACAACAAAGCTTAAATCAAATGTAACTGTTTGGTATTTAGATACATCTTTTACTTTTAATTCTGTTTTTGCTATACTATTTAACGCATCCATATACATTTCTACTACTACACAATTCATTTTCTTATCTATTGCATTTCTAATTTTCAAATTAAGTGTAGAAATATATCCAACACATACATCTCCAACAAATATATCTGCTGAGTTTACTGGATTTAACCAGTTATATTTTGATACGTTTTTAATATCTCTAAACTCTGGCACCACACTTTTTGTCTGTTTTAAAATTGCATAAACTGCTTTAAGTGCAGTAGATAGAAGTTCTTCTTCGCTAGTATCTTTACTTGCAAGTGCTACACCTAAATTTTTCTTTTCAATACAGTTTTCGTTCTTTACAGGATACTCCCATACTTTACCTATCTCAAATATTCTTACATCGTTCATGTATTTTATATTTTTTTCAACTGCACAAAGCATAGTAGGTACCATTGTAGCACGAAGTACAGAGTTATCTTTTTCAATACTGTTTATAACACGAATATTATCATCTGTTTCAATGTTTAGCTCGCTATTTTTCTTCGTATCATACCAAACGTAACTATGAACTTCAGACATGTTAAACTTTTCTGCAAGCAAGTCTTTTACTGTATAATCTACCACTTGTTCTTCGTCATCTCTTACAATTTTAATTTCAGTATCTTTTGTAAGTGGAGTTATATTATCATAGCCATAAATTCTTGCTATTTCTTCAACTAAATCTGCTTTTAAGCTTACATCTTTTGTCGCCCTATATGTTGGAACTTTTACTTCCATTGTATTGTTATCAAGTTCAACTTCAAAACCTAGACTTACAAGAATTTTCTTCATTTCTTCTACTGGCATTTTAATTCCAATCATTTTTTCTACATACTCATGAGTAAGTTCAATGTCTCTTTCAGGATAGTGCTTTACATACACATCTGTAAAGCAAGATGTAACCTGTGCTTCTTTATCTATATTTTTTAACAAATACAAAAATCTTTCTATTGCTGTACGTGTTAATTCTGGGTCTAAGGTCTTTTCATATCTTGCAGACGCGTCAGTTCTTAAACCTAGCTTTATTGCAGTCTTACGAATAGCCATAGCGTCAAAACATGCAGATTCTAACATAAGTGAAGTTGTATTGTCTGTTATCTCTGAGTTTTCTCCTCCCATTACACCAGCAATGGCAACTGGAGCAGACTCATTACATATAACTAGGGTATTTTCTGGTAGCATTCTTTTGTTTGAATCTAATGTAACAAATTCAGCAGGTTCGTTTAAAGATTTTACATTTATACTAGAAATGCGAGATTTATCAAAAGCATGCATTGGTTGTCCAAGTTCAAGCATTATGTAGTTTGTTAAGTCTGCAAGTAGGTTTATTTTTCTTGAACCTGCATAGTATAACCTTATTCCCATATTTACTGGTGACACATGGCGTGTTACATTTTCAACTGCCATAGCAGAATATCTTAAACACTTTTCCTTATCATCAACAGCTACATTTAAACTTGGAAGCTCATTATACTGTTGCAAATCGTGGATAGGAAGCTCTTTTAGCTTTCTTCCTGTAATTGCTGCAATTTCACGGGCAATTCCATAATGTCCCCAAAGGTCTGGCCTATTTGTTAAAGACTTGTTATCTACTTCAAACACTGTATCGTCTATATCTAGTACATCTTTTACATTTGTTCCAGGAGTTACGTCAAAAAGCTCCATAAGTCCCGCATGGTCGTCACTTATACCTAGTTCTTTTTCTGACATACACATTCCAAAGCTATCATAGCCAGCAAGTGTTGCTTTCCCTATGCTTACGCCTTGTACTACACTTCCAACTGGTGCAAATGGTACAAGCATACCAACACGTACATTCGGTGCTCCACACATTACTTGCACATTTGACTTACCGTCAAATACAGATAATTTATGTAGCTTTTGTGACTCTGGAATACTTTCCACGCTATCTATTCTTCCAACTATTACACCTTGAATATTTTCGCCTTTTTTCTCTACACCTTCAACTTCTGCAGTAGACAAAGCAAAGCGTTTTATTACATCATCTATGTCAAGTCCATCTAAATCCACGAAGTCCTTTATCCAATTTATTGAAATATACATATTACACGTCCTCCTACTTACTTCCTAATTGTTTAAGATATCTTAAATCACATGAATTAAGTATTCTCAAATCACTTATACCGTACTTCATCATTGCTAAACGAGATAGTCCTAAGCCAAATGCAAATCCTGAATATTCCTCTGGGTCAATTCCGCCCATTTCTAATACTTTAGGATGAATAAGGCCACAAGGGCAAAGCTCTATCCAGCCACCTTGTTTACATACTTTACAGCCTTTTCCGCCACAGTACATGCAACTTACATCAAGTTCAAAACCTGGTTCAACGAATGGGAAGAAGCCTGGTCTTAAACGTACTTCCAAGTCTTTTTTAAACACTTCAGATAACATTGTTTTCATGAAGTATATAAGGTTGGCAACAGATATATCTTTATCTATCATCATACCTTCTAATTGAAAGAAAGTATTTTCATGAGAGGCGTCTAGCTCTTCATTTCTAAAACATCTCCCTGGAAATATTGCTTTTAGAGGCGCACCATATTTTTTCATAATTTTATTTTGTGCTGCACTTGTTTGTGTTTTCAAAAGCTCACCGTTTTCTAACCAATATGTATCTTGCATATCACGAGCTGGATGGTATTTAGGCACATTTACAGCTTCAAAGTTGTTATACTCTGTTTCTACTTCCATACCACTTTCTACCGTAAAGCCCATAGATTTAAATATTCCCTCTAGCTCTCTTTGTACTAGTGTTATTGGATGAAGTGAACCACAGCACGCATCATGTGGCATAGTCATATCATATTTCTTTGTTGCTTGCATTTGTTTTAAAAGCTCTTCTTCTTCCACTTTAATCTTTTTATTTGCAAACGCTACTTCAAGAGCACCTCTTACTTCATTTACAAGCTTACCAAATACAGGACGTTCTTCTTTTGTTAAACTTCCCATTTCTTTTGAAATATTTGCAAGCTCAGACTTTTTGCCAAATGCTTCAACGCGCACATCTTCTAAAGCTTTCAAGTCTTTTGCATTTTCAATTTTTTCTAAAACATCTTGCTTAATTTTATTTAGTTTTTCTTCCATTTATATCTTCCTTTCGTGAAACACAAAAACACCACCTACAAAATACATGTAGGTGGTAAAATTTCTCAATTTATATAACAATACTTCTATCATTATCCTAAAAGTGAAATTTCAGTTTGGGACGTATAACGGGCTTGCAGCCGGTGACCCGTATTCTCTAAATACACCTTATCCTTACCTACTTTGCTTTTGGTTTTTTACATAAAAGTATTGTAACACTTTTCTTCACATAAAGCAACTATTTTAAGAAAAATTCAAGCAACGAGCTGTCATTGGGGACGTTTCTGTTTGACACTACCTATATAATTTATTTGGAATAGTGTCAAACAGAAACGTCCCCAATGACAGCATGACAGCACAACGGCAACCTAACACTAAAACAACTCCAATTGCACATCGAATATATGTCTAATTCCGTTTTTCATATAATCTAACACCGTATTTTTCTGTATATCTTCTTCTAGAACCACTTCCGTCAAATATATCCTTTCTTCTGCTATATACATCGCTATATCTCCTAGTATACTTCCTTTTTCCATAGGCGCCGTAATTATTGGAAGAAGTGACTGCTTAACATATATTTCTTCTTTTTCTCCTTCTTTTAACGGATATACTAAGTTATCTGCTATATATCTCTCATATTTTTGAATTCTTCCTTTATACACTGGTATAGAGATATACCATTTTATTTGCTCAGAAATATCCTCTAGGCTATATGTATTAAACGCATATTCCATAAGTCGTTTACCATCATTAAATCTTTCGTTACTAGTTTCACCACCTAATACCACAGTAATTATTTGCATACCATTTTTTTCTCCAAAAGTAACCAAACACATATTAGCTCCATTTGTAAAACCTGTTTTTCCACCCGTGCAATACTCGTATGTATGCAACAGTCTATTAGTATTTGCTAAATATTTATTTGTCTTTCCCATTTTTATTTCAATTTGCTTTGTCCCTATTACTTCTTGAAGCTTGGGATATTTCAATGTTTCTTTCGCAATTAATGCAAGGTCATATGCAGTGCAATAGTTTTCTTCTGTGTCTAACCCATGTGGATTTGAATAGTTTGTGTTATATGCCCCTATATCTTTTGCCTTTCTATTCATTAACTCTACAAACTTTTCGACGCTGCCACCTGCACATTCTGCTAATGCCACGGCACAGTCATTTCCGCTTTCTAACATTAAACCATAAAGCAGTGCTTCTACTGTAATTTCTTCTCCTGCCTTTATTCCAACCTCTGAACCGCCCACACCAGCTGCTTTTTTAGATATTACTGTAGCTTTAGAAGTGTCACAATTATCTAAGACTACCATAGCTGTCATAAGCTTAGTGGTACTTGCAATTTTTCTTTTTTCTGTTATATTTTTGGAATACAATATTCTACCTGTGGATACTTCCATCACAATAGCTGCTGCAGACGAAATGGATATGTTTTCAGCATATACAGTACTAAAAAACATCACAAAACACATAAACATTCCACATATTTTCTGTATATTTCTTTTCAAAAAGGCTCACCCTAATTACAGTTTATGCAAGCTATGTACACTTAATGAACTTTACTTTATTTAAAAATTACTGTATAATACTAGTAAATAAAATTAAAAAGAAAAGAAAGAAGAATAAATCATATGGAAAATATACAAGAAACAAATGAATATTACGCACTGAAAAACAGTAATGTTGTATATGAACTTGTGAGTATTAATAAAAATGTTGCCACATTAAAAAATAACAATATTACACTAAAAACAGATATGAAAAACATTCACAAAGTAGATTATATGCCAAGACATACAAATCACGAAAAAAGTTATACTATTGATATCTCTGAAGATGTTCCAAGCTCCGAACTTATGCTAAGGCATTTATCACGTGAGGAAGCTTTAGAGGAGCTAGACCGATTTATGGACAAAGCTATTGCTCACCATTTACCTCAAGTAACAATAATTCATGGTAGACACGGTGGTGTATTAAGAAATGCAGTAAGAGAATATCTAGATGTGAATCCTTACGTAACACACTATGAATATGCTGATTTAGCTCATGGTAGCGTTGGTGCAACTGTTGCTATATTGAATCAAGCATGTAACAACTGAATGAATATCCACCGGCTTAGCCGGTAGTATTCACTAATATCAAAAAAGCATTAGGAGTTTCACACTCTTAATGCTTAATTTGGCTGGGCCGGCTAGATTCGAACTAGCGCATGTCAGAGTCAAAGTCTGATGCCTTACCGCTTGGCTACGGCCCAATATACTCTTGATGGGGTGAATACTGGGATTCGAACCCAGGACCTCCAGGGCCACAACCTGGCGCTCTAACCAACTGAGCTATATCCACCACACCATTATATTTTAACTGATTGTTTGCACTTTGTCAATACTAAAACCACATTTTTCACAATTTTCAAATTTTATACCATTTTATCTGGAAGTCTAGTTCCACCAAGAATATGTATGTGTAAATGCTTCACTGTCTGTCCTGCATCGTCTCCCGTGTTTATAATTACACGATATCCGCTATTTTTAACACCTATTGTCTCTGCTATGCTTGGTACAACAGACAATGCATAACTTGCATACTCTAAAGAACTATTATCTAGTGCATTTAAACTTTCAACATGAAGTTTTGGCACAACCAATACATGTACTGGTGCCATAGGGCTAACGTCATGAAAAGCAATCACTTTCTCATCTTCATACACAATTTTAGATGGTATTTCTTTGTTTATTATTTTACAAAATATACAGTCCATAACTCTTCTCCTATTCTAACACTGCTTTAATTCTTCTTACACCAGCTGAACTTGCTTCTTCTTTCTTTATTATAAAATGTCCTAGTTCAGAAGTATTCTTAACGTGTGGTCCTCCACATAATTCACGAGATACATCTCCTATTGAATATACTGTTACTATATCTGGGTATTTTTCAATAAACATACACTCTGCTCCACTTTTAATAGCTTCTTCTTTTTTCATTTCGCATACGTTTACATCAAGGGCATCTTGTATCCATTTATTTACTAATTCTTCTGCCTTTGCTTTTTCTTCATCTGTCAACTTATGGTCACAAGAGAAATCAAAACGCATTCTTTCTGCAGTTATATTTGAGCCTTTTTGGTGTACATCAGGCCCTACAACTTGCTTTAATGCAGCATTAAGCAAATGTGTTGCTGTGTGATATTTTGTTTCCATTTCACCATTTCCTGCAAGCCCACCTTTGAATTTAGCAGTAGATCCTGCTCTACTTTTTTCTTGGTGTTCTTTAAATTTTTCCCTGAAACCTTCTTCGTCAACTCTAATTCCTTTTTCAGCAGCAAGCTCCACTGTAAGCTCTAATGGGAATCCAAATGTATCATAAAGTCTAAATGCAGTATCTTTATCTAGTGTGTCTCCTTCAAAACGGCTCATTATTTTTTCAAATTCTTTCAAACCATTTTCCAAGGTCTTGTTAAACTTTTGCTTTTCTGTTGCAAGTACTTCAAGCACTACATTTTTGTTTTCCCTAAGTTCTGGATAATATGCTTCATATTTTGCAATTAAAAGGCAAGCTAACTCTTGTTCCCAGTTGCTATTTATGTCTATTTCAAGATTTCTTGCATAACGTATTACTCTACGAAGTAATCTTCTTAAAATATATCCTTGGTCTGTGTTTGATGGCTTAATTCCTGCTGGATCTGCCGCTATGAATACTGAACAACGCATATGGTCAGCTATAATTCTCATTGCTTTTTCATTTCCCAAATATGACTTACTAGATACTTCTTCAATTTTAGCAATTACGTCTTTCCAAATTGAAGACGCGTAATTATCTGTAACACCTTCAAGTATTGCAGTAACACGCTCCATGCCCATTCCAGTATCTACATTTTTACTTGGAAGTTCAGTAAATGTGCCATCTTCTTCATGCATGTATTGCATAAATACATTATTCCATATTTCTACCCAACGGTCATCTTCTGGATTAAACTCTACTGGTACTTCGTCTATACTTCTCCAATAAAATATCTCTGTATCCGGTCCACATAGTCCAGTAAGTTCCATATTTGGCCACCAGTTATCTTCTTCACCTAAATATTTAATTCTTTCAGGTTTAATTCCAAGCTCCATCCAATAAGCAGCTGTTTCATTATCTGCTTCAACAAGCTCATTTCCTCTAAACACTGTAACAGCAAGTCTATCCACTGGTATTTCTAAAACTTTAGTTAAAAACTCGAAGCTAAAGCCTACAGACTCACGTTTAAAGTAATCTCCTAAAGACCAGTTTCCAAGCATTTCAAAAAATGTATGATGTGTTGTATCTCCAACGCTCTCTAAGTCATTTGTTCTTACACACTTTTGGTAGTCACAAAGTCTTTTGCCATATGGGTGTGCTTGCCCTTTTAAATATGGCACTAGTGGTTGCATACCAGCTGTATTAAATAAAACTGAAGGGTCATTTTCTGGCACTACTGGTGCAGATGGCACTTTTACATGTCCTTTACTTTCAAAAAATTCTATAAATTTATTTCTTAAGTCTATTTCTTTCATAAATACTTATCTCCAATCTCAATGCAATCATTATATATTAGGTGTGATTAAAAATCAAGAGATAACGTTAAGAAGAATATAAACACTGGCATATTTTGTGTTTATAGCATATAATATATTAAAAGATATGTTACACCTAAATTAAATTTAATATGGAGGTTTTAATATGAAACAATTTTCATATATTTTTCCAAATAGTGATAAATATATTCTGGCTGAAAATTTTAGTCACACAGAAACAACTATGGCATTTCTTCGGGGATTGAGCTATAGTCAAAGAAAAGAGCATCAACAAATTTTCAACGAACTAAGTCTAATTTTAAGTCGCTATTATTATAATCATTATTCATATAACTACGATGACTTCGCAATATTTACTCTGGGATGGATAAAAGTTACTAGCCACTATGAAACTACATTTTGCTATGCCGGATATGATTTTCAATATTTAATTATTGATAAAATGTTCATTCCACAATGTAAATTAGATGAAGTCAAAAATACGAAAGATTACCCTATAAAAATACTTAATTTAGATTTTAGTAACTTGATAAAGAGAGGACTGTGCAATTAAATGCACAGTCCCCTCTTTATTTTTATATATTTCCATTCACTAGATTAATTCTTCTTTTTTTATTGTCGTTTGGTTCTTTTCTTTCTCTATAATGAATAACACACCATCTTGTATATTTGCTACATTTACCCCATATCCAAACACTTCCGTTATTCTTTTTACTATAGATAAACCAAGTCCTGTTTGTCCTTTTTTTCCTTTGGTATATGGTGAAAAAACTTTGTCAATAATATCATCAGATATTGGCTCACCATCGTTATAAAATTCTAGTCTATCTTTTTTAATCGTAACAGCTATTTTAGATTTTGCATATCTTACAAAATTTCCCAATATATTATCTAGTACTGTTTGCCACATTTCTTCAGTTCCTGTAAAATTTGTATCTTTAGCTTTACTTACAGCAACAAACTGTACATCTTGTCTTTGCATCTTATGTTTTTCTATACTTGACGCAACGATACTTTTTATATCTATTTTCTTGGTCAAAAACTCAGTCTGCTCCTTCATATAATCAATTTTGTTAAAATACAACATTGTTTGTACTTGATCTTTTAGCTTGTTCGTCTGCTCCTCTACAATTTTTAAGCCTTCTTTTTCATCTACTACGCCATCTCTTACAGCTTCAATATAGCTATCTATTACTGCAATAGGCGTTTTTAATTCGTGCGACAAATTTTGAAACATATAATTTTTGTATTCTTCTTTTTCTCTTAAATCTTTTCTTGTCTGCTCTATAGCCTTACTTAACATATTAAGTTCATCATTTATTGTAAAATGTTGTCCTTCTTTAAATTTATTACTAGTAATATTCTCGGTTTTATATTTCAATCTTTTTATCTTATATACAATGTTATTTGACCAAGCAAATATTAGTATCATAATAATTAAGGTTGTAGTAATCATTGTTGGTAAAATTATTGTTATTAAATTTTTCTCTTGTGTTTCAATTATCTTGCCATCAGTAAACACAACATTTAAGCTGTTATTTCCATTAACTGCATAGTAATAATACACTCCTTTGTTATATCTAAATTTTCCATAATTTTTTGTTACATTAGAAAGTATATCTCTTGCCACAACGCCTTCTCCAAATAAACTTTCAAAGTTTTTAGATACATACACTGCTCCACTTTTTGTCTTAATTATATATGACAATTCGCTATTTATTTTGTTTTGATTTATATCTAAAAAGTTTGCGGGCTGCTCTAGGTATTCATATATATTTTGCTCATAAAATGGTTTTAATATTTTAGGTAAAAACACTAAAAATGAAATTGCTGCAATCATAAGCGCAACAAACATTACAAAAACAAGTTGTTTTTGTAATGTTAAGTTTTTTAAAAAATCTTCTCGTTTGCTCATGACAATCTATACCCCAACCCATATATTGTGTTTATATTAAGCTTTGGCATTTTAGCACGTAGTCTTCTCACTAAATCGTCAACCACTCTATCACTTCCAAAATAATCAGTACCCCATACTGAATTTAATATTTCGTCACGCGTAAATGACTTTCCTAAATTTTCAAGTAAAAGTATTAGCAAATCAAATTCTAGTGCTGTAAGGCGTATTTCTTCTGAAGCTGTAGATACAATTCTTTTTTCCTTATCCACACTATAATTTTCGTATACAATTTTATTCATTTCAGATTTATATGCTCTCTTTAACATGTTAGCTACTCTTAGCATCAATTCTTTAGGAGAATATGGCTTTGTAACATAATCGTCACTTCCCATTTCAAGTCCTAGAATTTTGTCTAATTCTTGGTCTCTTGCTGACGTAAATATTACTGGTACAACGCTATCTTTTTCTCTAATCTTTTTAATAATGTCATATCCACTAATTTCGTCACCAAGCATTATGTCTAATATCCATAAATTAACTTTTTCTGTTACGTTTAGTGCAGATGTACCATTAAAACACTGAATTACGCTATATCCTTCTTTTTCTAAATATGTCTTCACAAGATTATTTAAATCTTTTTCATCTTCTACTACACATATAGTGTACATAATTATTCACCTCTATTCAAAATCGCTTGTTGCCGCTAGTGTCACATTAAGCGTGATATATTCTTTATTTCTGTATATCTTGAGTTTAATTGTATCTCCTACTTTTAGTTTATTTTTAATAGCGTTAAGTTCTGCTATAGAGACAACTTTTGTATCGTTTGCTTCAACTACAACATCGCCTTGTTTAATACCAGCTAAATCTGCTGGTGACTTTTTAGTTACTTGTTGCACATATATTCCTTCTACCAATCTATTTCTATTAGCTAAGCTTTCTGTTAAAGTAATTCCACCTATTCCAATGAATGGTCTTGTAATTTTTTTATTTGTGATTAACTCCTCAACTATTGGTAAAACTTCGTTTATAGGGATAGCAAAGCCAATTCCTTCAACACCTGTGGCAGATACTTTTACTGTATTTATTCCAATAACTCTTCCTGACGCATCAACCAGTGGTCCACCGCTATTTCCTGAGTTTATTGCAGCATCTGTTTGTATCAAGTTATATACCGTATTATCTACAGTTACAGTTCTGTTTAGTCCAGATATATATCCACCTGTTACAGTTCCCGCAAACTCTTGGCCTAGTGGATTACCTATAGCCACAGCAAGTTCTCCAACTTTTATATCATCAGAATTTCCAAACTCAGCTGCTGTAAGGCCTGTAGCCTCTATTTTTATAACTGCCAAATCTGTAACTGAGTCTGAACCCACTACTTTTGCTTCATATTCTTCTCCATCAGACATTAAAACATAAATCTGAGCATTGCTACTTGTTACCGCTTCTTCTATTACATGATAATTCGTAATTATATATCCATCAGCAGAATATACAATTCCTGAACCTTCTCCTTCAGCTTCAGTAAGTCCAAATAAACTTTGACTTAAGTACGACACTCTTATTCCAACCACTGATGGTGACAACTTTTCTGCAATAGCTACAACTGGACTTTCTACTGTTTCAAAGTTATATGTAGTAATAGTATTGCTTTTATTTCTATCTTCTTTATCAGCATTACTATCTTCAAAAATATATGCACCAATAAAACCGCCTAACACCCCTGACGCAATAACTAAACCACACATTCCTAGCGCATGTAGTAATTTAGATTCTTTTTTTTCTACAAAATATTTCACATTATTCGTTACTAATTTCTCTTGATTTTCTCCGTCCATTTTACCTCTTCCTTCTCCGCTATAAGTTAGCAGTACTTTTAACTCTCACATAATATTATACATATAAATTTAGTAAAAACAATCGAAATTATGTGAGAAATTATGTGAGAAATTTTCTCGGCCATATGTAGAGTTCTCATGCTTCTTACTAATAAATGTTAAAAAGGTACCATATGCAAACACACATAGTACCTTATCAAAATAAAAGGGGGAAATTCTTTAAGTCTTAATCTCTCAAAGTCACATATGCTAGTCTGTATCACTAACATACTAGTATTATACACTCAAATTACAGTTAAATTATATATAAATTATGGTATTTTGTGTGCCCAATTATCATCCGTTGACAATACTATTACCTACGCTATATATAAATCTGATAACAGAAGAAGTTGCAAATACAAATAACGCACCAACAACCAAATATATCATTGTCTTTTTAATTTCTGCTTTTTTATCAGCAGATGCATACATGTATCTCAAACCTGCAAATAACACACAACCTACAGATATTGCCTGTACAATTGTAATAACAGAAGACCATACTGTATCAGTTAAGCGAGTTAAACCTTCGATAGTGTTGTCGCCAGAATTAGGATAATATGGTCTATCAATATTCGAATCGCTTTCTCTTTCTACGGCAATACTTCCTAAAGTGCTCCTAATAAGCCAAATTTCTTTTAGCCCCGCTGCAGTATCACTCGTTAGATAAGTCAAATCATATGCATAATAAGCAATAAACCTTCTCATATTATTATAGTACCTAGAGTTCATAGACATTCCAGTTACATTAACAACTCTAGTGCAAAATTGTAACTTTTTAGACCACGCTACCCAAGTATCTTTTGGTACCGTATCCAATTTGCTACTATAATCACCATCCATTCCAAATGTATCTTTTTCGTGCAAAATAACACTATCAATAAAAAGCCAAATTTGACGAACAGAAGCATTAGCTGACGGTATAGACTGATATGCATTATCTATATGCTCCCTATAATAGGCAGCTGTCATATTAGAATAAACCATTTTTTTATAATCATCATTGTAAAGGGCCTCTTCCTTTACATATCCTTTCTGAACCTTTAACCAAGGATAGTCATCCTCCATCCTCCCTTCTTTATAACTCGTAAGCAAATCTACAATTGCAGGATTCGCCCATTTCCCATTATACCCAGTATCATTTTCAAACATTTCTATCCACTTTTCAAGTTTTGACTTCTCTACATTAGGTAATTCTTGGTATCCTTTTTTTGCGTCACTATATATAAAACTTGTTACCTCGTCTATTCCAGCGTTTGCAGATGGCACAGCTGATACTTCTTCTGGAACTAATATAATCATAAATAATGTCATAACAATTGTTATAAGTAATCTCTTTTTCATTTTATCTTTCCTCCTCAATAAATTCTATCATTAAATATTTGGTTTGTCTAGCTTTTTTGACTTAAATAATCTAATATACTCAATACGTATATACTTGCAGTCTCTGCCCTTAATATTCTTTGTCCAAATAATACTGTTTTGGTACTTGTATTTTCGCGTATTTTTTCTACCTCTTGCTCATTAAACCCGCCCTCAGGACCAATTATAACGGCAATATTTTCTGCATCTTCGATTTCTTTTTGTATGCTTTTTAAGCTTGTCTTTGCTTTTTCATAACATAATATAACTAAATCATAAACTGATAAATCAATATTTGATAGCTTATCTATAGGATATATTTTCACCTCATCTGACCTTCCACATTGGCCTACTGCTTCTCTAGCAATTTTGTCTAACCTTTCTCTTTTTTTTATGCTATCTTTTTCCTCTAGCTTCACCACTGTATTTTTGGATAATACGGGCTTAATGTTACTTGCGCCTAACTCAACCGCTTTTTGCACAACATATTCCATTTTATCAGCTTTTAAATATGCTTGTATAAGAGTTATATCCTTAGCAGGTACACCTTTTACATCTGCATTTCCTACAATAACCCCACTCACTTTTTCCTTGTCTATTTTTTGTATTTTCAGCACATATTCGTTTACATTTATACAGTCGCCTATGTTATGCCTTAATACTTTAATATGTTTTGCTTCATTTCCTTTTATACAAACGCTTATTCCATCTACTGAAATATCCTTATCATCTACTACAAATCTTTTTGCCATACTTCCTCCAACTTTTCACACACTTAGCAATCCATATTTTTTTTGAAACCAAATCCATCGCCAATGCGCTCTCTAATTTCTATATTTTTCTTACTAGTTATAACTTGTGACTTCAAGTTATCCAAAAATTCTTGTTTGTCTTCGTTAGACATATTGCTTGTTTGGACTTTGCTTTTCTCTTGCAATTTTAATATTTGATTAGTATTCTTCTTTTTAAATATACGTTCTAATATATACTTGAAAATATTCATAGTGTTTGCCCTTCCTCTCCTTTTTCTTGAGTAGCAACAATATTTCCTGAGCTTCTAGTTAAATCCTCTTGTATATGCTTTTCTTCTACTTGCCAAGGTGCTTTTCCGTTCATACAAGCTTAAATCTTCTTCGTAACAGCTAAACTTTTCTTCAAATTCTTCACCAGATGCCTCTACAAACTTAGCGTGTTCTCGGTCTGCATAAAAGAATACTCGCTCTGAATCTGGTAGCTCCATATACACATATTGTACAGCTTTTTTTCTTTCGTCATTTTTTGCAAAAGCTCTATCTATTATCATTCTGTCATATTGTAAATTATCACCTGCGAGCAATACACCTTTTAAAATTGAATCCGTCGAATTTTGGCAAGTAACAAAATCTGGATGAATTCTTTCTAAAAGTTCAAGTTGCCTTTTTACGCTTTCTTTTGAATCTAATTTTAAATTATCTATTTTTTCAGATTCTTCCATCAAATCTGTAATTGGAAATTTTCTATCCGCTCTTGTAACTACACCAACATTTACATAAATTTGTCTCAGTGTTTCATCATCTACATCTAAAGTAGCATCTGATAACTCCTCGTCATTTTTGTGACACTCAGCATCTGTTCCATTACTTCGTACATCGTGTTTCCTTATTTCTTCATAACTTTTTAAAAAGTTATTAGGTCTAGCACCATATCTTTGTTCTGCAAGATTCCAAGTTGGATCTAAAATGCTGCTACCTGTTTTTACCTCACCATTTGCACATTTAACTTCCATATTAGGTATTTTTAAAAATGCGTGACTCTGCCCACCAACAATTTGGCTTTCAATACCAACTCTTTTTAACATGTACTGCTCAACTTGAGATATACCATTACACACACCATATCCGCTATCTAATATTTTCCATAAAGCTCTAGCACCTTTATCGTCGCTGACTTCTGTATCAAAATCTGGTGTATAACTTATTCTTTTTCCAATAGCATTGTCTATATATGCTATTTTTTCAACATCAGACCACTCAGGATCAATTCCTGATTCAACCTCTTCAATCCAGGCTTCTCCATTTAAATATTCTTGTGCTGTTGATTTGCCTAAATCTATATTATCTGATACAGTCATATTAGGACATATACTTGCTAATTTTTTAAATTTCTCTCTTTCATCAGCAGAAAAAGCCATCGGCTTTACGCTTATCAGTTCGTCCATCCCCCTATATCTTTCCATATCGCCTTTAAAATCTAGAACAATTTTTCCATCTCTATCTCTTGTTACACCCAAAGCATCTCGAACATCTTCTGCTAAGCTTTTTTCATCTATTTTGCTTTTTGCAACTTTACTTAATGACGCCAAACACATTCTTTGTACATATGTTTCTAATCCTAGTTTATCTATACTCTGACATATCTGCACTTGTTTTTCGTCGTTAAGAGAAGAAATCAAGCGGTCTGGCTCTATACCATATCTATCTAGCAGAACTCTATCGTTAGAAATGATATCCATTATTTTCTCAGCAGGCATTCCAAAAATTATTTTTTGGGCTTTATCATCGCTAAAGCTATATTCTCCACCTTTTAAAAGCTCTACCTTCAAGTCATCATTGACACTTTGTATAACGTTACCTACTTCAAATTTACCAAGTTCATACTTTTTAGCTAATTCTAGTTTTAAATTGTCGTCAGGCAATTTACATAAAATTTTTGATAGTTGAATGTCAAAAAAGTCAACCTTCAAAACAGTTTCTTCGTTTGTTATCACTTGCATTAAGCTCTCTGGCCCTAATGATACTACTAATTGACGTAATTCATTGCTTCCCTTACACAAGTCTAATATCTCTTTATCTTGTATAAGTTTTAGTTTAGCATCATCCGTTTTAAGAGACTCCATAACAAAATTTCTAATTGTTCCATATTTTTTAAAGCGCTCACATTTTAGCACATCTACTTTCTCATTATCTGTTAAATATTCATCCATTAACCCAGTAATGTCACCAACTGTTATATTTTCACAATTATTTATATTTTCCGCATTTGTCAACACACTTACCTTGTCTTTAGCATCAGCTATCATTTGAGCGAATTCTTCTAGTTTCATATGTTTCCATACCTTTCTTTATACGTAAATTTTATATCAAACAAACAATATTTTCAACCTTTTTTATCCTTTCTATATTTTTTATCTAAATTTAATTTAATTCAAAAAAGTCCATACCTAACATACATTCGTCATATGCTAAGTATAGACTCATTATTTAAACTATTTTCCAAAAAAACCTTTCTTTTTAGGTGACACTTCTTCACTGCAAGATATCGCATATTGCTCCAAAAGCTCACGTTGTTTATCTGATAATTTTTTAGGTATCTCTATTTGCACTTTAAATTCAAGATTTCCTCTACCAGTTCTAGTAGGTACTCCTTTTCCTCTTAATACAAATACGCTTCCTGGTTGAGTTCCCTCTGGAATTGTGAACGTTTCTTCACCTTCTAGCGTTGGTATTGTAACTGGACCTCCAAGCACAGCTTTTACAAATGGAATAGACTTTTCAAAACTTATTGTACTTCCTTGTCTTACAAAGGTCTTGTGTGGCGCAACGTTTACAACAATAAACAAATCGCCATTTGGTCCACCATTTTTGCCCATATCTCCTTGACCAGATAAAGCAATAGCTTGACCGTTATCAATTCCAGCAGGTATTTTTACTTCTATTTTTCTAGATTTACGTATATTACCCTCTCCACCACACACTTCGCATGGATCTTTTATAACTGTACCTGTTCCACCGCACTTATCACAAGTTTTAACTGTACTAAATGTTCCCATTATAGTATTTTGAACACTTTGCACTTTACCGTGTCCGCCACATTTATCACAGGTAACTTTAGCATTTCCAGACGCAGCACCAGTACCATTACAACTAGAACACTTCTCGTTACGTGTAACATTAACCTGCTTTGTACAACCAAACACTGCTTCTTCAAATGTTAAGCGCATGTTATATCGTATATCAGCACCTTTTGTTGGTCCATTTTTGGAAGTTTTAAACCCACCAAAACCACCACCAAATACACTACCTAATATATCTTCAAGATCTATATCAAATCCCATGCCACCAGAAGAACCAAAACCTGAAAAATCGAAACCTCCTGTTGACCCATATCCTGCATAACCGTTATTTACAGCATCAGCGCCAAATCTATCATATTGAGCTCTTTTAGTTTCGTCAGACAAAACGCTATATGCTTCAGAGGCTTCTTTAAACTTTTCTTCGGCTGTAGCTTTATCTTTATTCATATCAGGATGATACTCTTTAGCTTTAGCCCTATATGCTTTCTTTATTTCGTCAGCAGTAGCCGTTTTAGATACTCCTAGTATCTCATAATAATCTTTGTTTGCCACGCGTTTTCTCCTTTCTGTACCTTAGCCGAAAGCGGAAACTATTTTCCGCTTTCTCTAAATTATTATATTACCACGTTACGAATTAGATTCCTCATCTTCCACTTTATAATCTGCATCATGAACTACATTATCTGCGCCTTCTGCAGCATTTTCTGTAGCACTAGCTGCTCCTGCTGCAGCACCAGCATCACTATACAATTTTTGAGATATTTCATAGAATACTTGTGTTAATTTCTCTGTTGCCGCTTTAATAGCTTCAGTATCTGTTCCTTCTAACGCTTTTTTTACATTAGCAACTTCAGCTTCTACTTTAGCTTTTTCATCAGCAGAAATTTTACCATCAAGTTCTTTTAATGTTTTCTCAGTATTATATACAAATGAATCTGCATTATTTCTAACTTCAACGTCTTCTTTCTTCTTCTTATCTTCTGCAGCATGTGCTTCTGCTTCTTTTACAGCTTTGTCTATTTCTTCTTCAGACAAGTTTGAACTTGCCGTTATAGCTATTTTTTGTTCATTATTTGTAGCCATATCTTTAGCTGTTACGTGTACTATACCATTAGCATCAATATCAAATGATACTTCGATTTGTTGTACTCCTCTTGGTGCTGGTGGAATTCCAGTTAAGCTAAAGCGTCCAA
>CAYZTN010000011.1:0-27415 GCA_964481385.1 uncultured Clostridium sp.
CACTAACCTTTCTTTGTTTTATCTTATATATTTATTATACTATATTATAATAAATATGTCAATAGTTTTTTTGAAAATTTTTCAATTATCTTTTAATTCTTCCTTTAAATTATTTTCTATTGGTTTTACTTCTACTGGTTTATATGTTTCATATTCATTTTTAAATATTTTTGATGTTACATTTTTATTTTCTACTCTAAACATTTCTTCAAATTCTTCGACCGATATTTCTACTTCATCAATAATATCCCTTGAATTCCATTTACCTTTTCCATATTTAATCAATTTGAATTTGAAATCTTCGTTATATATAATAAGTGTAGAAGCTGAATGCTTACCTATTCCAACTAATTTTGAGGGATGCCAAAAACTATACCCATCGTATTCTGAATTATGGGGGCAATTTATCAAAATTGATTTTTCTGTTTCTACTTGTATTTGATTTGAATTTATATTTATATTTTTCCACATTATATTATACCCCCTTATATAAATTTTGCTGATATTCAAATTCCTTCATAGCCTTTTGTGCAACTTTTTTATTATTAGTTCTGATTAAAATAAAATTTTGAAATACACTATATTTTGGTAATATATGAATTCCTAAATGTCCAATAAATTCACCATTTTCAGTATAATATGACGGAAATTGCCCTCCTTCCACATACTTACAATACTCAATTCGCTCGAATGGCTCAGCAATTCCATCTATTTCTTGTAAACCTGTTTCATATATTTTTAAGCCCTCTGCAATTAAATTTACAAATTCCTCATTAGAAACTTCTTTATAATAACTATTTGTTTCAATGAATACATCTCCATTATCTGCAATATAAATTTTTTTAATAATTAAATTTTCCATAAAAATCACCAATTACCTTTCTAATTATATTTTGTGTTATACATCTAATAATAATTTAATAAATTTATATAAATTAAATTTAAAAATTCTATAGCTTATAAGTTGGATTAAACACATTAATACAAAACTCAATATAAACCACATTGATACATATCCAATTAAAAATATAAATTCTAACATTTTTAGTCCCCCCCTTCTCCTAATTTTCAAGCTTAACCATCAAATTTAATTTTTCTTGTTCTTGTGCAAGATTTTTCGCATCAATATAAGTTTTTAGAATGTCACTTTCGTTAAAATAAAATCCTTCAAAATTGTTTGGATATGTTTTGATTTTTTCAAAATCTTGCGCGTTTAATTCAACTAAATATCCAATTTCGGCGTCACATTGATTTTGACCAAATTTAATTTTTGCTACTTTCCAACAAGGCAACCAAATACAACTATTATTTGATAATATAAACATATAAGCATTATATTTAAAACTATATATTATATTACCTGTTCTAATTTGTACCTTATCTTCATACACCTGTTGATATATTGAATAATTATTGCTTATTTTTTGCTTGGTTATTACTATCATATCTACCACTAACCTTTCTAATTTTAAATAATATATTTACTTTACTATAAATAATATTTTACAAATTCCGCCCCCAAGAATATTCTGTGATATAACCTATATTGTTGCAATATCTTAAAGTTTCTGTATGTATGTTATTTAATTTGTCTACCCACTCTACAATTGCTTTTGTTTTTAACTGTTTTTTAACATTAACTTTTATATCTCCACTTGGAGTTCTTAATATTCCTTGTTTCATATTTATCACTAACCTTTCTTTGTTTTATCTTATATATTTATTATACTATATTATAATAAATATGTCAATAGTTTTTTATAAATTTTTGCAAATATTTTAAAATAAGCTAGAAGTGTTATTCTTCTAGCTTTTTCTTAACCTGGTCAAATATTAAATTAAATATATCTTCATTTTCTTTTAAAAATTCTATCAATGATGGTTTTCCTTGAAATTTTAAATCTTCTTTTTCAAATATAGGATTATTTTCTTCATCTGTACCTACATAAACTTCATTTTGCATTATTTCACCAGTTTCTGTATCTATAATACTATACCAAGCTCCAGCTTTTTGAATTATATCGTAGTAACAAGCCAATTCAACTGTATCAGATAAAATGTCTATTCCATTTGTATAGTTTAATGTAAAGTATCCATTTCTCCTATCTGGTTTGCACACTTTTGTTTTCGCAATTGCTACTTCAATTAAATTACCTGCAGGGCTTGTTGAACTTCTTTTAATGCTATTATTGTTTGAATCTATGTAATCTCCTTTTCTAAACATTAGTCTAAGGGAGCAATTATGTTTCCATCCTTTACCTCCAGTTGTTATCTGTTGTCCATATCCACTCATATCTTCTCTCATTTGATTTATCCCAATCAACGTACAATTATATTTTGTGCATAATAATTCTGCTTTTTTGCTAAATAAGGTTAATGCGGAAGCAATACCTCCATAAGTTTTTTCTTCCATTGTTTTTTCAAATGCTTGTGCTGATAACATAACACCTAAACTATCTATGACAAGTAACCCTACTTCATCTGTATCCATCATTTGTAATAGCATTTCAAATATTTGTTCTGCTGTTTGACTCATAGGTTTTAATAATATCATTTCATCTGTATTAACTCCTAATTTTCTTGCCCACTCGTCATCCAATGTATTTTCACAATCACAATATACTACTTTTTGTACTCCTCTATCTTCTAAATATTTTAATCGAGTAGTTTGCTCTTTACTGGGTTTTTGTAATTCTGATAATTCAATTAATTCATCTTCATATTCTTTAAAAAATAATCTTTGAGCATTAGCTACAATATCTAATGCTGTGGTTGTTTTTCCTCCATTTTCTTCCCCTGCAAATTCTATTATTCTGCCTCTTGGAATTCCTCCATATGTCATATAGTTTACAAGTGGGCTTGAAAATGGTATTTTTTCAAAATGTTTTATTGGTATTCCTCTACTTGCAATATCTTCTTTAAAATTTTTGTTTATTTCCTTTATAAGAATATCAAGTTTTGACATATAAAACCTCCTATATTTTATTTCTAAATCTTCCTTCGTCCATATTTGCTAATTCGCTCTCTGTCATTCTTCGACTGATAACTTTTTTGCAGCTATTTAACAATTCATATGCTGCTTCAAGTTTAGATTTCACTATTTTATACGCTCTATTATATATAATATGAGTAAGATATTCTGTTTGGCTTGCTATTTCACTTTTTGCTGTTTTATCCGCAATAGTCCCATTGACTTGATTATAAATGTTATTATATTTTTCCATTTTTTTAGCTTTCGCAATATCTTCATTAATACCTAAATTCTCTTGAGCTTCTCCTGCGAAATATAATAAAATAGGAAGTTGAATAACAAAATCATCCAGTTCTTGAGCAGTAACTGGGTGTTCTTGGTCTTGTATAGCTTTGTTTATATATTTAACATAATCATCTAAATTCTTGCAATAATCGGCAACTAATTGATTAACAATTTCATTGATTGTATCACTATTTTTTGACACAATTTCTTGCATTTCTTTTATTACTCCAGTATCAATATCACTTGTTAAAGCATATAAATTATCTTTACTCATTTAATTCCTCCAATTCTTTAGAACTCATAATATACTCTCTTATAAACCTATTTGCAAATATAGGGGCAATTAAACTTCTTTCTACTTTTGAATTAACGGAATTTATAGTTTTAACATCAACATTTCTTAAATTTTCTCCGAATATAAAATTATATGTAGGTTCACAATTAATAAACCAAAATTGAGTAGGTTTCTTATAATAATCTCCGTAGGTACTTCTATCTCGTATAACAACTTTTGATTTAATTGCCCAATATCTCACCAAATAATGCTGTGTACTGTATGGATTTTCAATTATTAAAGGTATTTTTTTTCTTATACAAATTATCACTAATTTTGTTATCAACTCATACAATTTTGATAGTTCTTTATGTAATTTCAAATCATACTCCAATCGGTGTTCATCATCCCAATTTTTAGTTCCGCCCATTTCGTCCTTTAAACCCCATAATTATTTGGTCTTCAAATCTAGTACAAGGAAAGAAAGCTATAATACTATCTCTGTTTGGGTCATATTTATCAAATATACTACGTTCGTCATTATACGCTCTTTGTATCTCATTAAATATATCTATAATATAATCAGTTTGATTAAAATCATTTAAAATATCATAATCATAAGCTTTATAACCTAATTTTTTAAATTCATTTTTAAATGTTCCACTTTGTTCAAAGAAACAATGAAAGGTTCTACTCATATCTCAAACTCCTTAAAAAATCTTCCATATCATATTCGAAGAATATTCTTTTTTTAATACTTTTTAATTTATAATCGTATCCATCATCACCAACATTAAACGATTTATATCCATTCTCTTTTAAATCTTGTAAATATTTTATATCTAACCATAATGTTACATCATTGTCTATAAACCAGACTAGTATTCCAGCATTAACACCTGGTACATAACTTTTTTGAAGTAATTTGTCCCACTGGTTTTGTCTTATATGGGATTTAAAATTTAATGTATTCCCATGGACAGATTTACATTCTATATAATTTTGAGTTCCATGGTCAAAAACTATAAAATCACAAGGATTATTCTGATTTTTATACCCTGTTGTTACATCATATAATCTATCAATACTAATTTCAGGTACTTTTTTTAATTGTTCCTGAATTAGATTTTCAAATTGCTTACCTCTATTTATTGACATTATTTAATTCCTCCAATTGTTTAGCACACTCATAACAATATAAATGTTTATAATTGTCTTGTTCAATTCTGTATAGAAAACTAGTCCAAGTTAATGAATATTTGCCTTGTTGTTTACATTGATAACATTCACTTTGTCCATTGTCTATTGCGTTAATCATATTATCAACCCCCACTTTCGCATCTGCTTTTATATTTACAATAGCTACAAGCTTTCTTATTGATTATTTCTGGCTTAGGTGGAACTTTTATTTTCGATGCGTATTCATTACAATATTCAACCTTTCCAACTAATTCTTCTTTCATTTCAGGCGTTATATTTATAATGAATGCTTTTTTATCTAAGGTATTTCTATTCTCGTACACGAATAACACATTGTCTATTCCAAAGTTTAATGAATATGCAGTTGCTTGATTTTTATGATTTTCATCAACTTCTGTTCTTTTATAAAATTTATCTGCTGTTTCTGTTTTAAATTCAAATATAAAATATTTTGATTTATATTTTATTATTCCATCACACATAAAACTCATATTGTATTTTTTATTATATAACTTTGTTTCCATTCCACTTTGTCCAACAATTTCTAAGTCTTGTATATTTCTTTGTTTAACAAAATCAGTAACATTTATGTATTCACAATCTGTATTTATAGTTTCTTTCATTTTTTCAATTGCTTGTTGTATTCTAATATGTCTATCTGTACCACTCTCACAAATACCTTCTAATTGATAAGTTGTTCCACTATCTTCAGGCTCAACCCCTAATAATTGATATACTATTTGTCTTTCGCAATTCATTGAAGATGGTTTTATCGTTTGACTGGGTTTATACGAAGTATTAGATTTTTCAATACTTGCAATCAAATCATTCAAAAATTGCTTTTCAATTGGTAATGTTTCATTTGCAGTATCTATAAGTCTCATTATATTTTTTAATGAACTTCTTGCCATATACATCACTCCTATATTAAATAAACTAACACTCTATACGTAACCACAATCACACTACCCTTTACGATGTGTATCTTCATAATCTAGAATCACTTATACATACACGAATTTCTTTCCATTCAACATTATTATTCCGGATTTAGTTGAATTGCGAAGTTGTAAGGTTCAAGTCTATTGAACGAAGTAATTGCGGTTATGCATAGAGTGTTAGCTTTAACTTATTTCTATGAATTCTTTTGCATTAAAGATAAAATCATTATTGTATTTCCATCAACAATTTTTATTGATGTAGGTTGACCATAATAAATATTTACCAATTCCGTACTTACTGATTGTGCTTGTGATTTTAACATTTCTATACTTGCTAAGCATTGGAATTCTACAATATCCGAATTATTACACCCAACTAGTTCTGTTGCATTTGATTTTTGACTTTGAATTTCCAATCCATCTTTAGTAAAGTTTAAATATACTCCATTTTTATCATAATCTGTAACAAATAATGCCATTCTATCTAGTACATTTAATAATTCAGTTTTATTAACTTGAATGTTATTATCATAACTTGTTTTTGATAAATTCTCAACTGGAACTACTGGATATATATCTTTTCCTTCTAATTCTTTACCATAAATTTTAATATTTTCAGTTGCAAATAATAATTTATTATCTACTTTTACCATTTCAACTTCTTCATTATTTAATAATTGTAACAATTCTGCCATTTCGCTTGAAATTAAAATCGGTTCAGTTGTAACATTGCTATCTATAAAACATATCATTTCTCTATTTGTTGATATAAGGTTATCCCCTATATAATATCCAGTTAAGCAAGGAACTTCCATTGTTTTAGCTACTGCAACTTTTAAAGTTGACAATAATTCTTTTAATTGTAATCCTGATATTTTTTGACTAATATGTTCTTCTCCAATTTCAAATGTCGGGAATTCGATTATATCTCCATTTGCATTTATTGGTATTTCTAATTTATATTTTCCATTTCCAGATACTTCTAAATATTTATCCTGTATTTCAATATTTATGTATTCACTAGTTGTTTTTCCTACTAATTTTGCAAATATATCTGCATCAACTATTGAATAAAAATCTTCGTAATTTCCATCTAATGCTTGAGTAATATACAAATGGTTACTTCCATCCGTTGTTTTTAATGTTATTTTATTATCTTTTAATTCTATTGCTAATAAACTTGTTATTGGTATCAATTTATTTAATGACGCTCCTTTTATAGCTTTTGATACCATTTCTTGTAATATACTTGTTTTAATTTTCATTTTTAATCCTCCTTAAATATAAAATCTGGTAATCTAACAATTTGATGATATTCATCTTTTTTATCTATATGTTTTTCAATTTGTAAATCTTCTTTTAGTTTTTCGCTTACAATATTTATCATATTAGTTGACATTTTTTGATGCTTATTTTCTTTTTCTTTTATGTTATCTAATATAGATAGTTCCTTTTCCGACATAACTATATAAACATTAACTGGTTGAGTTTGCCCAAATCTATAACACCTTCTGATTGCTTGATAAAATTGCTCGAAACTATCAGATAACCCACAAAATATAATATTATGACAAACTTGCCAATTCATACCAAATCCACAAATTGATGGTTTTGAAATTAAACAATCAATATTTCCCTTTGCAAATTCTATCATCCCATACGATTTATGCTCATCCTTATCTGACCCGCTTGATTTCATAAGCACTTGGAATAGCTTTTTTTAACATTTCACTTTCATCATTATAATTACACCAAATTAAAAATTTTTCATTTTGATTATCGTCTATAATGTCTTTTATCTTTTCAATTTTATCTTGTAAAGATTCTTTTCTAGCAGCTCTTCTTTCTGATAATGTTTTAGCAGTGGTTACTCCAAATAAATATCCATCGTCTACCTTACTATCTAATATTACACTATGCATATTCAATTCTGGTAATATAAATTTACTACCATCAAACCCTAGATTATCTGGATTTTTTAATAATATCGCCCAATTAGAAATCCATTTATAAAATTCTTCTTCACTATGTCCTTTTAATCTCCAACCAATACCACTTGATGCATCATTTATAAAAAATAGAGATAACATTTCTCTTTTCTCGCACACATTCAAAAATTCAGCCTGTGTTCCTATTTCTGTATAATCGTTTGGGGATGGTGTAGCACTACAACTTAATTTATATGGTGTTTTTCTAAATGTTTCAATTAACAACATACTTTCTTTTCCAGTAAATGCTTTTAATATGCTACTTTCGTCTAATACTACACCTATAAATTGGTCTGGGTCTATTTTGTGTAATTTCTCATAATTGATTATATTTATCCCATTTATAACATCATCATTATTTTCTATTTTTTTTGCTTCAATTCCAAATTTTCGTGCCTCTAATTCTGTTTGACTTGCAACAGCTAATGGTGATAATATAAGAACTGGCTTATTAGTATACTTATGAACTTGATTAGCCCATTCTAATTGTTGAATTGTTTTTCCTAGACCTGTATCTTCAAATAATGCGCATCTACCTTTCCTTAATGCCCACCTGATTATCAATTTTTGGTAATCAAATAAATTTTCATTAAGCTCGTTTAGTTCAATATCAAATCCACTATCAATAATTACTTTTGTTTTATTTTTTATAAATTCATTATATTCCTGCATTTCAACACCTCATATTAAAATAATAATTGTGATTTAATTTTATTTACTGCTTTACAATTTGAAACTGCCTGATTATAATAACTATTTTTTAATTCAATACCAACCCCGTAACGATTTAATTTAATTGCAGAATATACTTCACTACCTATACCCAAAAATGGGGTTAATACAATATCATTTTCGTTTGTCCATAATTTAATACATCTTTCTATAACATCTAATTGTAATGGGCATATATGTTTTTCGTCTTTTTCATCTCGAATACTTTCTCGTTGTAATGTCTTACTTTGATTTATGTCAAGCCAGACTGGACTAGCATAATTTTGCCATATTTCAACAGGAAATGTATCATTTGTATGTGTTACTGGTTCACTATTCTCACCAGGTTTTCGCATTGTTACAATATAATCTGCTATACCCTGTCTACACATTGCACTATCTTTTTTAATTTGTTTATGCAATAATCCTAAAGCTTTTGTTCTCTGCATTGCAATTACTGGGTCTTTCCATATTGTAACTTTACTATGATATATAAATCCCGATTCTTCAAATAATTGAGTTAATATTCCTGGAAAATCCCTCAACCCTATAAACCCATCTTTGTATTTCGCTAAGGGTAAATCCATACAATGAAAACTTACTAATCTCCCAGGTTTTATAACTCTATATAATTCTTTTACAATATATTTAAAATGCTCATAAAATTCGCTATAATTTTTGCAATTTCCTAAATCTCGTTCGTCATCTGAATATACATATAAATCTGCAAATGGTGGACTAAATATTGAATAATGTATTGAATTATCAGGTAATGCTCTCAATACTTCGCAACTATCCCCATTATATAATGCAAAATTATCGTCAATATATTGTTCTTTACATTTTATTTGTTCTAACATTTTACACCTCAAATTTTAAAATAATCTATTCTTATGATGTGTTGATATTTTATTCATTACATTAGAATATGCTGTGTCATATACCAACCAATTATAATCATTTATGTATTTATTTGTTATATTCTTGTAATCCACAAATCTATACTCTTCACACTTAACAGCAGATGAATAAAAACACTGCTTACAATTACATTTTGGAACCCATAATTCATCTGGATTACTATCACCTGTAACAAAATATGTTAAATTATATTTTAAATAATTATTGAAGCCCCCCCCAATGGTATCAATTCCACAACAACATCTACTTTGAGATAAATGGTGTAAATCATTATCACCCACCCCAATTAAAACTCCATTTGAATTCGCAATTTGTTTAATTGCGTCAATATTTTCTTCTTTAGTGGTTGGGTAAATTTCAATATTTCTAAAATTCATTGGAGATTTGTAAAAATTAGTTTTTGAATATTCATCTATAAATAATCTTTTGATGTCTATATTATCATTTGGAATCTTTAAATGCTCAACAGTAATATAACTTGGATATGCTCCTGCATGTTCTACCAATTTTTTAGCTTGTTCGATATCAACCAAAGGTTGTATTCTTATCGAACACCAAAACCCCTTATCTCGCAATTTCTTTACAAAATCTAATCGTTGACTGGCGGTTGGAGTATTTGTTTCATATTTCTTAATATAATCATCATCCCAACCCATTATTGAAACTTGGAAAGCATGCAATTTAGGGTCTAATATTTCAAAATATTCTTCTGGTAAATCACAAGCTTTTGTACTAAACGAAATTGGGTATTGATATTTATTTGACAATTCAATAAGCTTATAAGTTAATTTATATTCAAACTCTCTCTTTTGGAATGGGTCTGACATACCCCCACAATGTAATGGAACTCTAGCTCTCAATAATTCTATTGTAACATTCTTTGAAACTTCATCTGTACCTAAGGCTTTTCTAAATGTGCTTTCTATTTGTTTAAATTTTGCAAGCGCCCAACCATCATGGCCTTTAACATTACTACTATTTGCAAAACAATATTTGCACCCAAAATCACAACCTTTATACATATCTATTCTAAATGGATTTGGGCAAAATCTAAATTGCTGGGTCATACCAATTGCACTTGTATAAGTTTCAGAATTATTAAGTTTGGGCTTACTTTGAGCATTGTCATTAATTTTAGCCCCAACATTTTCAAACTCAAATAAGTTACTCAATTTTAGTATAACCCCCATTCTGCAAACTTTTCAAAACCTCCAATTTGTTTTATATAATTTCTTGCTATCCCAACAATTTCTTCATATGGCTTACCATCAATAATTTCATCCCCAATCGCACAATATAACTCAACTGGTTTTCTAACTTCTTGTGCTTTTAAGAACGCATATATATTAACTGATACATCGGCTTTTGATAAGTCTTTTCCGTGTAACCCCCCGCCTGTTACTGATTGAGCCATATCAGAGCCAAGTTTTCTATTTGTAGCCCCACTATCAACATTTAGTCCGCCTGTCCATTCTCCGAGTGGGTTTATAGTTGCTTTAGGGTATAGTTCTTTTAATTTATTATTACCCGCATTACTTTGACAAATAATTAGTTCATCATTTGCAAGTATATATTTTCCATCGTATGGAAACATCTTATAAATATTTCTCGCTATTTGCGATATTTCTTTTTCCTCTTTAGTTAATGGAATTCCTTTAAATATCCCATTATCCCCGCATTTTATTTTTGTACTTTGATTCTTTGCCAAATGCTCATCTTGTTTTACTAATATTATTTCAATTGTTATATCTTCTGTTTCTGTAATTCTATATACTATATCAAATATATCTGTTTCATTAAATTCAACCGAACTTTCTATTATAATTTTACAGTTCCCGTGCCCTACTAACACCTCAACTGCTATCTTTGGGGTTTTTTGTAGTGTATATCCCAAATCTACTATTGCTCCAGCTATTCTGTCTGCTATTTTATCTGGGTGTTTTGGATTTACTTTTTCAATCATACTAATTCCTCCAAATCTATAACTTTACCATACCATTCTTTTGTTGCTTCTGCATCGCATTTCATTGGTACAGATATTTTTTCTTTTGCTGATTCTATCATTAATTTTGATAATCTTTCTGCGCATTGCTTTACATATTTAATAGGACATTCAGCTATAACTTCATCGTGTACTTGCAATACTAATTTACAATTCCATTCTCTCAGTTGTTCATCATTTCCTATCATTATCATTGCTTTTTTCGTCATATCAGCCGCTGTTCCGCTGTATTACACTATTAACACACTGTCTTTCAGCGTCTGCAATGTATCCACCATTATCTTTTATTGTTATGCCTTCAGCTCTTGCTTTTGCTTTCATTTCTTCTTTCGCTTGTTTTCCATAAGCTCTATCCATTAGTTTTGTATACTTATCAATTGCTTGATAGTCTATATATTCTTCTGAATTATTATCAAAATCTAAAGGATTAAAATTATTATTCTGTTGTTTGCTGAAATCGAATTCGTATTTTGGTAATTGTATATCAGGCAACCTTCTTTTTCTTCCCCAAGCTGTTTCTACAAATCCATATTTTCTAGCATTGTCTTGCGTTTGCTGTATATACCTTTGAACTTTTGGAAAACTGTTGAAAAATTTATCATTTATCTCTTGTGCTTTTTTAATTGACACATTCAATTGTTCTGCAATACTTCCTATTCCTCTTCCATACATTAGACCCAATATCAAACTTTTTACGGATGTTCTTCGCTCTTTTCCTTCTGGATTTTTGCTACCATCTGGATTGAATTCTTTACATTGCTCGTATGGTACATTATATATAAATGAAGCAATCCAACTATACATATCTTTATTTTCTATGTATGCGTTTATCATATTTTCATCTTGACACATATGAGCTAGAGTCCTTGGCTCCTGTTGGCTAAAGTCTGAGGATATTAAAACATTTCCGTCCTCTGCTACAAACATCTTTCTTATGTCTTTATTGTGGCTAGGGATATTCTGCAAATTCTTTTATTTTGGACTATATCTTCGATAACCTAGCTACTCAAAATAAGTAACTACGATTATTGTTAGGCGTTTCGGAAAGTATTCCTACTCCATTATCGGATAGTCTCTGCACCTTACACATTCTATTTTGTAATTGATGTAACTTAGTATGTGCTCCGTTTTGCATTAAAGCTAAATTAGAAATATCATTGTTTTTCTTATTACCGTCTATATGATGTACAACAAATCCTTTGGGTATTTGAGTTATTCCTAAATATTGGCATATAACTAAATGATGATAAAATATATGTTTACATCCTTTACGTCCAGTATACCAATTAGGTTTTAAGCACATTAAATATCCATTACCATCATCAATTAACCCTTTATAATTATGATGTAGTTCTTGGTATTTGCCACGCATTGGATTTTTATTTCCTAACTTACTATTTCTATATAATTTCGCTTTTCTACGATTTATATATTCTTGTGTGAAGTTAGCATTTAAAATTTCTTGTAATTGCCAATATTCAATATTAGCATCTTTAAGAATATCGTGTAATCTAGTATCAGTTAATTCAAATAAATTACATACTAAATTTTTAGTTTCATTAGATATTGGTTGTAAACAATTATTATTTCTTTTATTTATATAAAAAGGTTCAATTTTATTTTCTCTCATAACTCGATTTAAAGTATCTATCTTAATAGTAAATCGGTTACAAGTTTCTCTTTTTGTATGTCCCTGCTCAATAAATTGTTTAATCGCATCAATAGTTACATCATCAAAATGAATTTTTCTCATAATACATACCCCCTTAGATAACTTTATGAGTGTCTTGGCTCAGGGTTATGCGATTGCCCTTCCCTGAATTAACCTAATTTTATGACCCCAATTTGCATTCTTAGGGTCGCTACTCGAAAATCTTCCAGTCTTTGCTCCATACTGATTAAAACTACAATGCACTTTTCCGTCATTAGGATTTATTACATTTTCCATTTTATCAATATATGTTGAAATAAGTTTTGCAACTTCTCTATAATCTAATATCGCCTTACAAAATTCGTTATTTATTGCTTTTAATACTTCTTCTCCTGTTCCTCGTGCTGGTTGCCTTGGTACGGGCTTTTCTCCTAATATATCATATAATAGAATTGCTATCTGTGTTGGGCTTGCTATGTTTATCATTGTCCCCAATTTATTATTAGGATTTTTTAAACGATATTCATTTATTTTATCTGCATATTTATCACATAATGAATAAAAATAAGCTTCTTTTTCTAGCAATATATCATTATATTTTTTCGATAAATTATGTAGATAATCTAAATCTATTTTAATGCCTGTGTCTTCCATATCAGCTACAACATTTATTAAAGGCATTTCTATATTTCTAAATACATCTGCAACTCTTGTTAAATCTTTATCTTTGCATTTTTGTTGTGATGGGTCTAAAAATTGTTCTTGATATTTATATAATTCAAATGTTATTTCTGCGTCCCTCGCGGCATATATAAATGCTGAATCAATTGGAATTAAATTAAATGGTATTTTATCAAATAATTCTGTGAAACTGAAAGCATCCTTTTCATTTTTTAGTACATACTTTTTATGCAATGCTTTTAATCCATTTTCTTGTTCATTTTCATTTAATAATCGTTGTGCAATATACCCATCCCAATAAGCTTCAAGATATACCTTTAATTGATTTCTTAATACTCGTATATCAAATTTTGCGTTAAACATTATCATTTTAACATTTGAATTTTTTAATCTGTCTAATTGACACTTACAAAATTCTTGTGATAATTGATTTTTAACTTTCGACTTATCTATATAATCTATGTGATTTAAGGGTATATATACTCCTTTTTGATTTGGAGTATATAATGAAAACCCTACAATCGTATCAAGCATTGGATTTAATCCTGTTGTTTCTGTATCTAATGCGCATATTCCATTTTCAATACATTTATTTATATATTCAATAAGGTCGCTTTCTGTTCTTATGCACTCGTATTTTGATATATATTCGCCTAGTTTTGTATTCACTTCGGAGGTTATTTGATTTATTTTATCTAATAAACTTCCCTTGCCTTTAATGATTGGTTGACTTACTTTTTTTGTTGTTTTATTTAAAATAGATTTATCTGAATTTTTACTATTCGCTATATTTGGCAAATCGAATAACCCCATTAAAATGTATCCTCCTCACTATATTGAGGACGTCTACGAACAGGAGTAGCTGGAGTTTCCCTCGAGTAGTTATCTCTATTATTTTGTCTTGTATTATCTGCATTATTCGATGAAAATTGTCCAGTTCTTAAAAACTCTCTTAGCTCATTATACGTTTTAACTTGAAATGCTGTTCCCTCTGCTTTTATTTCTGGAAAATCTTCAACTCTGCTATTATCAGTTCTCATTGGAAATAATTCATAAGTTGTTGATGTATCTCCTTTTTTACCATTTCTTTCAACTTCAAATGGGGTAGAAACAATTGGATTGTATCTCATACACAAGCTCGATAATTTATCAAAGAACTTTTTGCCTCTTGACCAGATTTTACTTTCCTTTGCGTCCTCATCATAAATTGGCACAAATAACATGGTTTTTAATTTATATTCTGCTTCACATAATGGGCATTTTGAAACAGGCTCATTATAAGCTCTTAAGCATTCGACATCAATTCTCCAATCTCCTACCTGTACTTCGTGACAAGTAACTCCACATAAATCGTCTAATGTATTGAATAGAAATCTTATTTTTGCGGTGTCCTTATCGTCTTTCAAAGAAAAGAAACTTGATTTTGGTGTACCATAATTTTCACTTTCTTGATATGTAAACCTTGCCATACCTTTAACCTCCTATGATTCTTAAAATTTTAATTTTCTAATTGTTAATCTAATCGCAGTTCTGGATTCGCCATCAATAGTTACATCTACAAATGTAGGAATACATACTAGATTAATTCCTAAAGGTGCAACAAACCCTCTTGCAATAGCAATTCCTTTGATTGCCTGGTTTAGAGCTCCTGCTCCTATCGCTTGCATTTCTACAAATTCATTTTCTTTGATTAATGGCACAATTGCACCTGCTACTGAATTTGGGTTCGATGTTGCTGAAATTTTTAATTGTTGTACTGGTTCCATTTTTTTCCTCCTTATAGTTTAATTTTTTATTTCAAAAGCTTTCCTAAAAAGCCATATTGAAATCTTCTTTAAAAGATATTTCATATTGTTTCCTCCTACATATAATATATAGTAATTTCTTTAATTTTTTAAAGTAAACTTTTAATTTTTTTTGAAATATTTTTATTTTGCTGATAAATGTATTGAATAGAAACATTTAATAATTTTGCAATTTCTTTAAATGAATACCCCTGTTCAATTAATCGGCATTGTAATAACTGTGAATTACTCAAATTATAATTTCCTAAATCTAACACATCGTATACATCATCATATTGTAATATATCTTTATAATCTTCTAAGTTTGACGTTACATAATTTGCTTTATTTATATTGAGTGATAACTTCTCACTTTCCGTGCGAAGTCTGTTTTTGTAACAGACTAAAAAATAGGTTATGAATTTGACTTCTTTTGTGGTATCAAATGTATGCAAGCATTTATCTAATTCTTGTAAACAAAAACTTGCCTTATCATCTTCATTCAGCATTGAATAATTTCGACTTGTTTGATATATCACTCCATAATTACTTATATATAAATACGCTAAATAATTCGGATTCAAATGTCGCCTATACTCATTCAATAACTGCTCAAAAGTAATGTCGTTTTCATAACCTAATAAAATAGATTTCATCATTGCTAATGTTTCATTCATAATAATCACCTTTTAACCTTTCTTTTGTAAAATCTTTATTTTTAATATGTTTTTATAATATATTATAAAAATGGAAAAGTCAACTAAAATTTTAAAAAACTTCAAATAAATTTTCAAATTGTTCTTGGGATAAATCATTAATATCTTTTCCCTCGGGAATACCTTTTAAAAACGTTATTATTTTATGTGCTTTTAAATTTTGATACAGTTTAATTGAAGCTTTTCTTCCTGCATTATCAGGGTCTAACCCTAATACTAATTTTCTACAATTTAATTTTTTTAGCTGCTGATATTGATATTGTGTACCAGTGCCGTTTAATGCTACTGCATACTTCCCGTATACCCAACAAGTTAAACAATTTATAATACTTTCGCATATAATAACACTGTCAACATTTTTTCCATATTTTTTAAGCTCATATAATCCATATACAGGCTTCTCCACATTAGATGGATAATTGAAATATTTATAATCTACTGCTCTTCTAGCAATGAATAAGCAGTTACCATATTCGTCTTTAACTGGAAATGTTATACAATTTGTATTAATATCAAATCCAACATCAAATATATTTATTATTTCATCTGTTAATCTTCGTTTATACATATATGGGTGATAATATCTATATTGTTCAAGCTCTTTTTCTGATACAAATGTATTAACTTTATTTTGTAATTTTCTGCTTACATCTAAGTTAATATTTCTTTCCTGCAATATATCTCCTAAAAAATTATTTTTTAACCAGGTAAGACCGTATTGTCCTAGGTCATTAACTCCAAAACATCTACTTATCATTTGAACTAGAGATAAACTTTCACCACAGGTAAAGCAATGCATATACCCATCTTCTTTTCGTAGCCCACAACTTGCTTTTCTCTCCTGCCCCTCTTTGTGAAATGGGCAACTAACCATTATATCGTTTGGTAGCTCTTTTATTTTATTAAATAAAAATATTGACTGTGCGCTAAGTTGATTTTTTAATTCGGTTATAATATCTAATAAACTTAAATTATAGTAGTTATCACTTATTTTAATCATATGATATCACCTCATTAAATTAATAAAACAATTGACTATTAGTAATGTTAACAATGTCAATTCAAATCCTAAACATACATAACACAATAAAATGATACTCACAAATAGTGCAATAGTTAAATATAATTTCATTAAAACACATCCTCCTCATCTGAATATTCCTTTTTTAGTTGATTAACCTTCTCATTTCTTCTTTCGTTAGTAGCTCCATCATTTTCACTTGGAATATAATTGAAAATTCCTTTATCAAAATCAAATTGATATAATAATGTTTGACCAGTTTTTCCATCTCTATGTTTTCGTACTGTTAATTGTAATACATTATCCGATGTTTTCTGTTTTATTGCTAAAACTTTTGTTGCATTCGCTGCAATGCCATCTGAATCTTTTATATTTTCTAGGTCAGGGGTTTCGTTTTCATTTTCTTTGTTTATCCCGCCACGGTTACTTTGCACAACTACTAAGATAGGTATTTTCAATTCAATTGATAAACTCATTAAATCTTCAGATATATTTGTGAGCATTGTTGTACGATTATCTCCTTTTTTATACCTTTCATCTGTTAAATAAGTTATACCGTCTATTCCTAATACATCAATTTTATTTTTTTGACAAAATGATTTTATTTTGCTCACAGTTATTTTTCTGTTAAAATCTTGAGGTATTGTTACAATATATTTGTTAGTTTTATTTTTTAAGTTTTGTAAATAATCTGTATATCCGTTTTCTTCTTTGCCCCAAACTAAATTTTTATTACTAAAATGTGCTGCTAATGTATCAAATCTATATCCTATCTTATTTGCACTCATTTCGGGGCTTATTAACCCTACATTATATCCAATTTGCCAAGAATGCACTAACATCTTATTCAATATCCAGCTTTTACCTTGTCCAATTCTAGCGAATAAAACAACCAATTCTTCTCCTTTAGCAAATCCTTTAAATATGTCATCTAATTCTTCAAATCCTGTTGTAATATATGAATTATTATCCCCATTTAATTTGTTCTGATATTCTTGTAAACGCATATCAGAATTCTGAATAATATCTATGCCACTTGTTTTTTGTAATGATGCTAAATTAGGAATTTCTTTAAGTAGATAATTCACAGCTTCATCGGAATTAGATTTTAATAATTCTGCAACTTGTTGAACAACTGGAACGGTTTTATAATATAAATATTCTTCGTTTAAAGTATTAACTAGATAATTATCAGGTTCATTAACCTCAATTAAATTAAATTCCGGGAAATTAGATAAGAATGTTTCTTTGTCAGGAACTTTTCCGTAATCATTATAAAATTTCCATATGTATTCAAATTCATTTTCATATTCTATAAACATTTCTTTGGTTAAATTGTTTTCAATTACGATGTTTATATCTGAATTTTTAATAATTCTATTAAGTGTTTGAAGTACAACCATTTAATAAATCTCCATTCAATTATTTAATTTATAACTCCTAATTGTTGAGTAATTTTTCTACACTGTATGGTTCTTTGCCTTCCCACCTTACGAACTGAAACAATTGATTAAACATACAAAAGTGTAAATTTATTCCATTACTAATCCAGACCGACTTTCCTTTTGCAGGCATTTTCGCATAAATAAATAATTCTTCGTCCTTGTCTCTCGCTATCCACTTATAACATTTATCTAAATTTTCAAGAATTGCTCTTTCTGCTTCGGATAAAACTATTGGTTCTTCGTGTTCTTGTTTTAGCCATTCTAGTTTGCAATCTATACATCCCAATATGTTACAATCTCCTTTACAATGGTCCGTAAAATTTGACAACCTAATGCTTTCTGCTAGTTTTTCGTCACTTGCATTTTGTATCTCTTTTAATAGCCACTCTCTATTTGTCATTATTTTTCACACTCCTTTTTTAAATAGATTTTCGATTTCTTTTATCGGCAAATCTAAGATAGCCTTACATTCTTGCAAGGTCTTGTCTCTTAAATAAATTTTTGAGTCTTTGCCATTATCTAAACAAATACTCCAAACATGGTCTTCGCCAGGCAGATTTTCTCGCGTATCATAAGAAATTTTGATATATTTAAAGCAATATCTATCTCTTTCAATACAACCCCACATTTTTTCCCAAGAATTATTTTCTTGAATATAGTCCAACAATTCTTTTAATTCTTCACTGTTCATTGCTTATATCCTCCATAAAATTTTTACATTCTTTTCCCCAAAATTCCATATCTTCTCTTAATTCTTCTAAAACATTTTTTTTATACATATATTGTTGCTTGATATAGTACCTGTCCTGTCCTTTTGTTCCTTTCAACTCTTGTTTTTCTTTCTTATTTAACTCTTCTATTTTATTTTCTATTTTTTGTTTTAATTCTTCATTTTCTTTTGGATATATTGTCAGTCCATTTATTTCTTTTTTATCATATTTCATTCTTTAATCTCCCCAATTCTATTCAACAATTTAAGCCATTCTTGTTTGTCGCAGTCCATCCCATAATTTTCGCAATCTCTTATATCATTCATTATTACATTTAGGCACCTGTCAGACAATTTCTCGTTTTCTATGTCTCTTAAAACATAGTCAACTGTTAAGCTCACTATGTATGTCATTCTGCCTAGTGCATACCTTACTGCACTTATTATCATATGTTCATAATCTGTCATTGTTCTTCCTCCTCTACAAGTTCTAAATGCCACCAACACGGCACATCACTTATTATACAAGAATCTGATAACGCAAGCTGACATTTCTCGCATTCTGTATTGTCGCACATTTTCTTTATTTTATTTAAAGTGCGGAAATCTTGTTTTGTTATTTTCATTTAAGTCACCTCCTAAACTTTAAATTCGCAACCTACACTTCTTAATTCTTCTTGTATTGTCGATATATCTTCAATTGATAGATGCCCAGACGAAAAAGACGTAATATTATTTTCTATGTAGTGCATTAATTTGGGTAATCTTTTCTTGCCTAATCCCAAGTGAGTTTTAATTGCGTATGCCGTCAACATCAATATGCAGTTACAACTATGCTTAATTCCATCTTTAAAACCTTGCTCATAAGCATCGTTTCTGTATTTATTCATAATAGATTTTTGACTAAAACCTTGTTTTTCATACTTCCTGCGTTCTTGTCTATTCATTCTTTAACCTCCTCAATTTCTAAAACAACTTTATAGCCATTTCCAAGTGCAAAACTATCCGTGAAACCTACAACCCATTTGCGATTGTCATTTTCGAGTTTCCCAGTCTTTTGTAATGCATCCAAAATAAATTTTTTAGCGAAACAAACATTGTCAAAATCTCGCTTTTTGTCTGCTTCAACCCAAGTGAAATTTATTCTTATCGGCTTTTTAAAATGTGGCAATTTGTTTATAAAATAGCCTATATCGTCCTCGATTTCTTTCTTCATTTTTGCTCCAGCGAATTTATTTTTTCTGCATTCGTTTATATAGTTGTTCAAACTTGGTAATTTCATTGGTATTTCAATTTTAATCATTAGTACTTCCCCCTTCTAATCTCGGTCGCTCTATTGTATATAGCTCCCTCTGTCCTATTTGTAAAATATTGTCCTTTTGAAATTTCAGTTGGAGTATAACCTTTTGACAGTAAATCACGCATTTTATCTGTTTCCTCTTCCTTCCATTCACGTGGCTTCCTTTTAGCCGATTTGTTTTGCAAATCTATTCTGTGAAAACACTCTTTATAGCCATACTCATTTTCGCACAAAATTAAGTCTTTAAGCGAATTTGTCCTGTTAGGGTATACTTTTATCACCTCGTAATTTTTACCGTTAATTTGTATCACTCTATCGCCTCCTACAAGCTTAATTGCTTACCCAAATCGTTAATTAACTTGTTAACGTTTTGTGGCATTACACTAGATTGCAACTCAGTTTTTGTCTTTTGCAATTTATCGCCAAATATTTCTTGCGAGCTTTTTATACAATACGGCTGTCTATGTTCTTTATCAGCTATTGTCATACCGTTGTATTCAAGCCCTTCTGCGTTTTTACACACACATAAACACGCATACTGATACGTTCTCGAATTTTCGACCTTGTTGTATAAAATATAGCCTGTGCCTTTACATAACTCGCATTTTTCTTTGTTTTTTTCTTCGCTATTAGCATTGCGTATTGTTTTTATGCATTCAATAACATCGCCTAAAAGTGGCATATATCTTGATGTCATACATAAATGTTTAATAGCTTTCTCGTATTTTTCGACATCGCACCATCCTAATTCGTCATACCAAAATTGTGCTTGAGCACTATTCATTTTTTTTGCGTAATAATCTTCTAGCAACTTTGTTTTGATAGCAAATTCAGTTCTTGTCATTCTATTCCCCTTTCAAAAACTCAGCCCAAGAGTCTTCGCTTGTTTGTAAGTTTTTAAGCTGTTCCTCTTTTACTGCTTTTACAACCCATTTTCGGATACAGAGATAGTGTGACTTTGCTTTATAGCCTTTCATTTCGATGTACTCGTCTAAATATTTAATTAATTCTTCCCAATTTGCAAAATCTTCTTGTAATGCCTGCAATTCTTCATCTTTCAGCAACACATTTTTATATTCACCGTATTTGTGCTTGCTGGCTTTTGCAGTGTCATTCTTGCTTTTACTTTTTTGAGATTTTAAAGACGACATATCATCGCTTGAAGAAGCTTCAGCTTCAGAAAGCGTGTCAGTGATACTTGTTTGTTTTTCCCCCTCACACTCCCCCTTTACATTTACATTATCATTTACATTTACATTATCATTTACATTTACATTTACATTAGGGGTTTCTTTGGGGTTTTTTAGGGGTTTTTTAGGGGTTTCTTTGGGGTTTTTTAGGGGTTTTTCTTTTCTAGGTCTGCCACCCATTTTCCCAAAATCAGCACCTTTGCAACCATTTTCAAATTTTGTGTTATTTGCGTCTAATTGTGGTTTTATCAACGTAAATATAGCTTTAGCAACTCCGCTTAATTCAGTTTCTATGTTTTCAAATTGATAGCTCAAAATTGCATTATATATTTCCACCTGAACTTCTTTATCTAGTTCTTTTATACTTTCATAAAAACTTTTATAGAATATAAAACTAGTTCTTTCCACTTTGCACCTGCTCTCATTTGTAATTTTAAAAACAGGCACAGGAACAATCAAATTTTGCAGTCCTGACTTGCTCCTGCACCTATTTCATAGAGAATTATTATTATGTGCTAGTTATACTAGCAAAATTAATGACTTTTTCTTTTTTCAAATATTTTTTCATAAGTTTTTAATTCATATTTTTTTGCTTCTAACATCATTTCTAACTCTTCAACTGTTTCTTCATCTTCTTCCAAAAGTTTTTCAAGCATTTCTTGTACTTTTTCAGCTGTATCATTAAGTTCATCAAATAACTTGCTTTTCGCTTTTATCTCTTCTTCATCCTCTGTTGCCATGTTTAGCAATCTTTTAATACACTTCTTTAAATCTTCTTCATTTTCAATTTCAAATTTATTTACTTTAATTTTCATATTTATTCTCCTTTCAAATTATTTACTTTAAAAAGGTAATTCTGATACTTCATCAGTAACAGGAGCAAATTCATTACTAGCAGGTGCGTTAGCGAATGGATTTGTTTTTTCTTTTTTAGAGTCTGCAAAATATACTTCTTCTGCAATTACTTCTGTTACATAGACTTTTTTTCCATCTTTATCATCGTAATTTCTTGTTTCTAATCTTCCTATAATTCCAACTTGTTGACCTTTTTTAAAATACTTACTACAAAACTCTGCTGTTTTATCCCAAGCAACAATATTAATAAAATCTGCTTGTCTTTCCTCACCTTGTCTAGCAAATCTTCTATTTACTGCAAGTGGAAATTGTACTACCATTGTGTTATTTATTTGTGTGTATCTAACATCAGGGTCTTTTGCAAGTCTGCCCATTAAAACTACTTTATTCATAATAATCAACTCCTCCCTATTTTTTCTCTTAATTTAAGTAGTCTAGGTTGCCAATATTTTTTATTGTTGTGAACTTTTAAATGGCAATCTAAACACAATAAAATTAAATTATTAAAATCATCTATTTTACTTCTATCTTCTGCTTTGTAAATTATATGATGTATGTGTACTCCATTAGCTTGTCCACAAAGCCCACATTTGCCTTTAAAAAGCTTTTTTATTTCTTCTCGGTTAGTTTTACTAATGTCTTTAGTACAACCCGTATAATTCGTTTTTAAGCCTTTAGGAAATGCCATTTTTGAATAATCAATGCTCATCTGCCCCAACTCGCTTTCATACTTTCTAATTTCTGAGGTGGTAACGTTTCAATGTTATGCTCTTTACATTCTTCAACAATGTTATCTACAAGCTTAGACATTTCTTTACTATTGTAAACACTTGAACCATACCAAGCTATAACGTTAGTGTAGCCATCTAATTTAGATTTCATCGTTTCGCATAGCCAACCAAGTCCATTATCTTCCCAAACTTCAATGTATCTTTCTACTGCTTCGTCTTTTATTGGAACAACTTCATATACTCCAACTTCAATAATTGCTTTTTTGTATACGTCTATCGGCTTCAAATTCAATTTTTCAGCAAGTCTTCCAATAAGAACCCAGCAGTACGAATTTGCGTCTAAAGAACGTTTTTGATGGTATTTTTTAGCTTCTATGCTAAGCTTGTCTAAGTCTTTAATCTCGTCTAAACTTTCAAGTGCTGACCTTTCATTCATAATAAAAGTTACTTTAGGTTTATTCGTTTTAAAATCTATACTTACATCTGATAATTGACCTGTAAATTTCATTTAAACATCTCCTAAGCACAAATTTTTTGGTATATCTCCATATAATCTTTTTCTTTAATTTCTGCTAAGCTTTTATAATTCCAATGAGCTAAACCTTTAACCAGCTGTTCCTCAGTTAAGCCTTTATTTTGTACTGCCTTTTTTAATGCCTCTGTTTTTGTATTATCAATTGCTTTGTCAGCATTATATTGAACAGTATCAGGACTGCCACTTTGGTCAGGGTCTTCTCCTGTTACTATTTTATATGCTTTCAAAAGTGCGTACTTGTCAGCATACGTCATTGCTTTGCCAGGAGCTTTGTCCTGTGTATCCACTCCATCTCCGTATGTAATTATTTTGACTGTTTCTTCAGGTTTTTCAGCATTAACAAATGTGTATTCAACTTCTATTCTCATAAATAATTGATTACCCTCTGTAACTTGTCCGTTGTATTCCTTTCTAGTTTTCAGTATTGAACTATCGACAATTCTTCGATAGTTTGGATAAGAATATATACCATATTTTTTTTCCAATTCTTTTACTGCTTTCAACACGTCAGCTTCTCCAACAGCTTTGTATTGTGTTTTCCCGACTGCGACTTCTAAGTTTTTTGCAACTGTCCCAATTTCATTTGTTATCGCTAATAATTTTTCATAAATATTCATTACTCTACCTCCTAACACATTCTATTTGCATACATAAATTCATCAGAAGTATACGTTGGTATAAAATTATCTTCTTCTAAATCTTCAATATACTCTTCTAATTCTTCAATTTTAAATAGCAAATCTTCTATAATATCTTCAACTTCTTCTACTATTAAATCTTCGTCATAATGCCAACACGTTATTTTTGAAACTTTATCTAATAGCTTTTTATCTAATTTCATATTTACACCTCTTGATTTTCAAATTAAATTATGTTAAACTTTAGTTAGTTATCTTTAGTATAAGTTTTTTAGGGAACTAGATGTTTACTCGTCTAGTTTTCTTTTTTGCTTTGCGTATTCTGCTGTATATTCATTTAAGATATTTCTCATAACTGTATCTTTACTTGCAGGTTCAAAACTTTCATTTTGAATTTCTTGTAAACGTCTAATAATAGTTTGAATTTCTTCAATTTGTAATCGTCTTAATCTTTTTAGCCTTGTTTCTAAATCTTCAATACAACGTTTTTGATAATCAATTGCTAAAAGCATTGCGACTTGCATTAACATTGAACAAATTAAAAGCACTACTAATAACACCATAATTTCACCTCCATTTATTTTTTAATTTTTAAATATTTTTCTAAAGCTTCTTTGGTAACTTTCCATTCGTTACCAACTTTTCTTGCTGTAATTACTCTTTCTCTGCACATTCGATTAACAATTGCTCTTGAAATGCCTAAGAACTGGCTTACATCTTCTGCACTGTACAGTGTTATTTCTGCTAAATTTGTCATATCTACCACCTCCCTAAAAATTTTTATCCATTGCTTACCAATTGATTACTTTCTCTTTAATTTCTAGTTTATTAATTACCTCAGCTATTTTTATTAGCATATCAACATTGTGAGAATACATTTCGTGCATTGCTGGAGTCAGCTCATTTTCAATTAATAATATCTTGCTGTTTTGCTCACTAATATTATTAGCTTCTTTTTCTAATATTTCTTTAATGTTCATAATTTCACCACCTTTCAAAATAATTTAATTGTTTTTTATAAAATTTAATTGTATAATCGCCTCGAAAGGAGGCTACTGTATGTTAAAAAATAGAACTATATTTAGAAAAGGCAATTATTTACTTAAACAAATTTATCCTTATTACTTACGAAACAATCAAGCAGAAATAACGTTTGAAACTATCTGTGCTTTGTTTGTAACATCTAATTTTGACATTCATGATATAGATGTGATTTTAAATAGTTTAATGGCTCGTGGCTATTTAATAAAAAATAATCAAAAATACTATTTAACTAAAGAAGCTATGCTATATTGCGAACAAAGAAGTAATAAATTAAAAACTTATTTAATTAATAATCATCTTTCAATAATTGCAATAATAATTTCACTGTTTGCTTTATTTAATGAATACCGCAATTAATGTGGCAATTGCGAAACCTAATGCAAAATATTGTATTCTCGTTTGTTTCAGTACTTCAATTCGCTCTTGAAGTGCTGAAACAATAATTTCATATTCATTTCTTTCCATATTCCCTCCTTGAATTTTTAAATTTCCCATTGTATAATCGCCTCGAAAGTGAGGTGTTTTTAATGAAAAATGATTATTATGTAAAAATTTGTTTAAAAGGTCACAAAATTGATTTGTTTTCAAATATTCCAGCCCAGCAAGAATTTTGCCATTTTTGTGGTTCAAAAGTTATTAGCTTTTGTCCTAATTGTAATTGGGAACTTCCTATACCAAAATTAAATAGAAGATATCCAAATATATCAAAATATGTTTTGCCCGTTCGCTGTGACAATTGCGGACATTTCTATCCGTGGCACAAGCAACAAAAGAAACAAGCTTTCAAACAAAAACTTTTATACTTGGCTGACAAGTTTTTATCAATTTTTAAGATTTCCAAATCTTAACTTCAATATAAATATGGCATAACTAAATATTCCAAATCTGTGTGTAGATTTTGCATATTTACCTATATATTCAATTCTGAACCAGTCTTTTATGTTGTGCCATACTTTACCTTTACCAAATGACTGTCTTCCACAGTGAGGACAACATTTTTGATATGGGTATTTTTTTCCAAAACATCTTTTACATATATAAATCATATTCCCTCCTAAAATCTAATCGCATTTTGCAATTCTTCATAAGTCATACCAACAGCTAAAGTTTTTAAAAGTGGCTCATTTAACCCCTCAGAAAGCATTATTAAATCTTGTTTAGTTACTTTGGTTCTATTACTATTTGTTTCTATCAAATATTGCCAGTCCCTCGTTCTCATACAGATTTCTGCAAATTCAGTTTGACTCATTTTATGCTGTTCTCTTATTGTTTTTATAAGCTCCCCAAGTGTCATATTTTCACCCCTTTTTTGATTTGCGTATTTTAGTCGCATTTTTTGTGTCTAAAATACGATTTACTTTTTTATGTGTACTTGATATTATTCAGCAAGTACTTTAACACATTGGTAATTATTCGCTCAAAAAAATATATAAAACTTCTTTATCAGATAATTTTAACTTTTTTCTTAATCGATAAAGCTCTGACTGTGAAAAATCTTTTATACCGTTTTCTTTAAAACGATAAGTAACTAATGTGACATCAAGTGCATTTGCAACATCAGTTTGACTAAAACCAAGTTCAACACGTTTAGCTTTTAACATGTTAGATTTTGTTAATGTTTTTTCCATTTTTCTCCTCCTTTACCTTTTGGTTAATTTGTATCTTTATAATATATTACCTTTTGGTTAATGTCAATATTTTTATTATAATTTTGGTAAAAAAATAAATTATTTTACATAAATATTTTATAATAATGGTAATAGGTGGTGAACTTGATGAAAATAGAACAAACTATGTTTATTCGCAGATTAACTCAATTAAT
>CAYZTN010000012.1:0-13406 GCA_964481385.1 uncultured Clostridium sp.
TTTAAAATTTTGGCTGTAATTTAGTGCTACTTTTTCAGCAGTCCCGGACGTTTCTAAATGACACTACTTATTGAGAAACAATTAAACAGTGTCATTTAGAAACGTCCCAAATGACACAACTAAGCAATATATTCATAATAATACATTAAAATAGAGAAATGTTGTGTGTTAGCATTTCCTTTTTTTGCGTTTTAGTATATAATATTTTTGCAAGTTACGTAATAAATATGGTATATGTACAGCTACTTGTATTTAAGAATAAGGTAATAAAAGGGAAAAGAAAATGAAAGATAAAGAAAAAGATAAAGCGAACTTTGGACTAAGTAAAGAGGAAGTAGAAGCTAGAATAAAAGAAGGTAAGGTAAATCATGATACCTCTACACCTACTAAAAGTATAAAAAGAATATTTGCAGAAAATATTTTTACATTATTTAACTTTACAAATATTATTCTCGCAATAGCGGTATTTTTGGTAGGCTCATACAAAAACTTATTGTTTTTAATAATAATATATACTAATGCCGCAATAAGCATTATACAAGAAATTAAGTCTAAAAAAGCAATAGATAAATTATCTGTACTAGCTCAGGTAAAAGTAAATGCTTTAAGAGATGGAAATGTTAAAGAAATAGCTATAGACGAGATTGTAACAAATGACGTGCTTTTAATTGAAACAGGAGACCAAATAGTAACGGACTCTGTTGTGTTAGAAGGTTCAATAGAAGTAAATGAAGCCTTTATAACTGGGGAATCGGATAGCGTGTATAAAACAAAAGGCGATACGGTACTTTCAGGAAGCTTTGTTGTTAGCGGTAATTGTAAAGCAGAAGTTATACATGTTGGAGAAGATAACTATACATCAAAAATATCTAGTGGTGTAAAACACTTAAAAGAGCCTAATTCAGAAATAATGAGGTCGCTAAATAAAATTGTAAAAGTTGTATCTATTGCAATAGTACCTATTAGTATTTTGTTATTTTTACATCAATATAACTTGGACGGAAACAGTATAAAATATGCAGTAGTAAATACAGTAGCTGCAGTAATTGGTATGATTCCGGAAGGCTTAATTTTATTAACTAGCACAGTGCTTGCGGTAAGTGTAATAAAGCTATCTAAAAAACGTGTACTTGTGCAAGAATTATACTGTATAGAGTCTTTAGCTCGTGTAGATACTTTATGCTTAGATAAAACAGGAACTATTACAGAAGGCAAAATGAAAGCAACAGATATTGTAGAAATATCTAAAACAAAAAGTGAGCTAGAAAGTATTTTAGCGGAAATTGGTGCAGCATTAGAAGATAACAATTCCACTATAAATGCAATAAGAGAAAAGTATACGAAGAAAGCTATGTGGACAGTTAAAGAGCAAATGCCATTTTCTTCACAAAAGAAATGGTCTGGTGTAAACTTTGGAACACACGGAAGCTACGTAATGGGTGCGCCAGAGTTTGTATTAAAAGATTTGTATTGCGATTACAAAGACATTGTTGAAAAGTATTCGGAAGATTATAGAGTAGTCGTGTTAGCACATTCAGACAGTGATTTTCAAGATAGAGAGCTTCCAAAAAGCTTAGAAGTGTTAGGACTTGTATTAATTAGTGACGCTGTAAGAAAAGACGCTATGGATACAATGCAATACTTTAAAAAGCAAGGCGTAGATATTAAGATTATATCTGGAGATAGTCCTTTAACGGTAGCAAAAGTTGCACGTGAAGTAGAACTAGAAAATCATGATAAATATATAGACATGCAAGAAATAACTACGGACGAAGAATTGGAAAAAGCAGCAAAAGAATATACAATATTTGGTAGAGTAACACCTATACAAAAAAAGGAGCTAATCAAGGCGTTAAAAAAACAAGGCCATACTGTTGCAATGACGGGTGATGGAGTAAACGATGTACTTGCACTAAAAGAGGCGGACTGCAGTATAGCTATGGCGTCTGGAAGCGACGCAACACGTAACATATCCGAACTTGTATTGCTAGATTCAGACTTTTCAGCTATGCCAAGAATTGTAGAAGAGGGAAGAAGAACAATAAACAATATTGAAAGGTCGGCAACGTTGTTTTTATCTAAAACAATATATTCAAGCATTCTTGCTTTGTTTTTCTTAGTTGCAAGTATGCCATATCCATATATGCCGATACAGTTAACTTTAATTAGCGTAGTAACAATAGGAATACCTTCGTTTGTCTTAGCATTAGAACCAAACAAAGAAAGAGTAAAAGGTAATTTCTTAAAGAACGTTATATCTAAAGCACTTGGAACGGCTGTAACTGATGTTATTTGTATAATTGCTACAGTTGCTTTGTGTAGCAGGCTTAGTATACGTCCTGAAGTATATTCAAGCATATGCGTGTTGGTTACAGGTTTTATTGGAATGATGTTATTATCTAATTTGTGTAAGCCATTAGATATATTTAAAATGCTAAAGAGAGGAAATGGTAATACGGGTACAAAAGGAAATACAAAAAGAGCACAATGTATTAGAACTTTGTTGTTTGTTTCAATGTTTGTAATATTTATGATAGAGATAACAGTATTTAAAGAGTTATTTTCTATTGTGATTACAAAAGGTGTATTGCCGTTACTTGCTTCACTTTTAATACTTGCAGCCGTTTTGTTTGTTATATTAAATTGGATAAATAGAAAAGTCGTAACAAGTGGAAAGATATTTAAGTAATAAATACGAACTTGGTATAGTTACAAATTGCTGTAAATTGTTGTAAAAATGTTGTAAAATAAAGCTAAAAATGATAGAATATAACCAGGCAATACCTAAGGTGCAAATTTAATTAAATTTGGAGGGATTAGTTTTGAATATCACAGGTACTAATATTTGGGGATACGCTTCCTCATACAGTGAAGAAGTAACCGGTAGCAACATTTTTATTAAAGTAAATTGGGTTGATGGACGGGATGTTAAATTTGTTATAGATTGTGGCCTGTTCCAAGAAAATAAATGGGAAGCTAATAATTATGAAAAGTTCCCATATAAGCCGGAAGAGATAGATTTTGCGATCGCAACACATTTTCATACTGATCACATTGGCAGATTTCCTTATCTTATGAAGGAAGGTTTTAGTGGTAAAGTATATACTACCGCTGAGAGTAAGGCTATGTTCCCTATAATGCTTGGTTTTACGGCCGACATTATGCTAGATAACTTTAACAAAAAAATGAATGAATGGAAAGAGGAACGAGAAAAAAGGAAAAAGACTATTTCTACAGAAAGGCGTAATAAGTTAAACTTTAAAGGAAAAAAGAAACGGCGTTTTGAGTTTGTATCAAAAGATATTATGAACGATAAACCTGAACTGCTTTTCTCAAGGTCTGATGTAAATAAACTTCAGAAACAAGTTGAAGGTGTAGAGTTTGAAACCGCTTTTTCTCCTTGCGAGGGAGTTAGTATAAAGTTTTATAAAAACGGTCATATGTTAGGTGCTGCCATAACGGTCATTACTTTAAAATACAAGTCAGAAGAACTTAATATTATGGTAACAGGAGATTATGCCGAAAGGAATGTTGTAACGGGCGTTGAATCCTATGTTCCAGAAAATGTATTAAAGAAGATTGATCTTGTTATTTCAGAATCAACTTATGGTGCTTCTCCTGCAGTAAGAGATGTTACAAAAGATTATGAATTACATCTGAAACTTATTGAGGATACAATCAAAAATAACAAAAAAATGATTTACATGGTAAATGCAGTCGAAAGGCCACTTGTTGTTCTAAGAGAACTGCAATATGTCATGGAACACGAGGAAATAGGTAAAGAGCTAGCAAAGCATAAGATTTACTTTGACTCTACTTCTGGAATTATTGCACTTAATGCTTATGAAAGAATAATAGGAAGTGGAACTTTAAACTTACCTAGTAATTTTAAAACAATAAGTATGGAGGAGCGAGATGAAGTTTTTAATGTATTAGCAAGCAATAGACCGGCATTTTTAATGGTAACTTCTCCTCAGTTTACTCAAGGTTCGTTTGCAATATATGCAGACAAACTTTTGCAAGATTCTAGGGTAAATATTTTATTCTGTTCGTATGTATCTGAATGTGTTAGTAACATAGTAAATATTCCTAAAGGGACACAGGTTATGTACAAGGGAATGAAATTAAAGAAAAACTGTTCGATGTATAAGGTTGGACATTTTTCATCGCACGCCACTATTTCTGACTTAGAGTATCTGTTAGATAGGTGCTACCTTAAGAATACCATTTTGTTTTTCCATGGCACAAGTGCTGCAAAAGATAATATGGTACAGTGTTTTGCTGATGAAAGAACTACAACATATGCAATGATTAAAGGTAAAACAGTAAGATTTAATAATACCGGTATAACTAAAGTGTACTAATTATTTTGCACAAGGGGTGAATAACTCCTTGTGCTTTTCTATATATTTTGGTACAATATATTTTAGGGTGATATTTTGAAAAAGAATGATATATATGTAGCAGAAGTTGTAGATAACGGGATGGACTTGGAGGGAATATGTAAAATTGACTCTATGCCAGTTTTTGTACCAGGTTTAATTCAAGGTGAAAAAGCAGAAATAAAGGTGTTAAAGGTAAATAGTTCATTTGCTTTTGGAAAAATAGAAAAGATTATATCTAAGTCAGATAGTAGAATGTGTCCTGCTTGTGGTGAGTATAAAAAATGCGGAGGTTGTGAGGGACTTCACATTTCGTATGAGAAACTTTTAGATATAAAAAGAAAAAATGCGATTAATACATTAAGAAAACAAAATGTGGCTGTAGACTTTTCTCATACAGAAGTTTATGGTATGGGGGTTCCATATAATTACAGAAACAAAGCACAGTATCCTGTAAGAGACTCACAAGGAACACTTACACTTGGTATGTTTTCAAAAAGGACACACGATATAGTTGAAGTTAAGAAGTGTGAAATACAAGACAGTAGGCTAAATGAAATAGTAGAAATTGTATATGCTGAACTTAAAAATTCAGGACTTAGCGGATATAACGAGGAAACAAATACAGGAGTTGTTAGAAATATATTGTTAAGACGAGGTTTTTATACAGGCGAAGTAATGCTTGTGTTTGTAGTAAACGGAAAAGAATATGTAAGTGACGAGCGTCTTGAGACCGTCATATCAAATGTGTGTAAAAAAGCACAAGATATACAATCAGTTTGTATAAATGTAAATGACAAAAATACAAATGTTATATTAACGGACGAAACATATACCGTACATGGTAAAGACTACATTACAGATTATATAGGAGATAAAGTATTTAAAATTGGTACAAATTCATTTTTTCAAGTAAATACAGTTCAAGCAGAAGTGTTATATAACGTGTTGAAGGAAAAGTTGAAACTTAAAAAAGAAGACAAATTGTTAGATTTATATAGTGGAGTGGGAAGCATAGGAATATTTTTAAGCGACAGTGTAAGTCAGGTTTATGGAGTGGAGATAGTAGAAGAAGCTGTTAAAATGGCAAGAGAAAATATTAAAATAAATAGCGTTCAAAATGCAGAGTACATACCAGGTGACGCAACCGAAGAAATTGCAAGACTTGAAAATGAAGGTGTAAAATTTGACACAGTTGTAGTTGATCCGCCACGAAAAGGATTAGACGCACAAGGTATAGAAACGCTAAAGAAGATACATGCTAAAAAAATTGGGTATGTAAGTTGTAACGTGGCTACTCTTGCAAGGGATTTAAAATTATTGGAAGACACATATAAACTAGAATCGGTTGATTTTGTAGATTTATTCCCGTTTACACGGACACTTAGAGTGCGTGGCTGTGTTGACAGTAAAGAATATATGAGTATAGCGGTGAAATATTTCGATAAGTTTTAAAGGGGTAAAAGCTATGAAAAAGTGGTTTAAAGATAACTGGCAAATAGTTGTACTATGGCTAATATTTGAGACAGTTGCAACTGTGTTAACTATTTTTACTAAGAATACATTCTATTTATTTAACTTTTCATATATAGGGTCATGTCTTGCTGTAGGCGTTTACCTATATGTGCGTAAAGTAAAGTTTGCAAGAAATGTAGTGCAGTTTGCTGTTGGAACATATATGCTTGTGTATTTAGGAATAGTTTGCAATGAGAATATGCAGATTGAAGGTTTTTGGTATTACTTGTTTTTAGGCGTGTTTGAGGCGGCTGTAATTCATTATCTAGTGGCAAAAATACTAGGTCCAATATTTTTTGGTAGAGGTTGGTGTGGATATGCTTGTTGGACAGGCATGGTATTAGATTTGTTGCCATACAAAGTGCATAAAGAGGAAAGAAAGCGAGTTGGGTTTATACGTTATATTGTGTTTGCTTTGTCTTTATCTTTTGTTGCCTCTTTGTTTATATTCAAAGTAGATAACTTAGATAAAATAATGTTTTGGGCATTTGTGGTAGGAAATGCTATTTATTACACTGTAGGAATAGTTTTAGCATTTGTTCTAAAAGACAACAGAGCTTTTTGTAAATACATTTGCCCTATAACTGTATTCCTAAAACCAGCGAGTAAATATTCGGTACTCAGAATAAAATGCGATGAAGATAAATGTGTAAAGTGTAATAAATGCAAAAATAACTGTCCAATGGATGTAGATGTGAAGAATAATTCAAGGTCAAGAAAAAACGGCACAGAATGCATATTATGTATGAATTGTATAGATAAGTGTCCTAAGAAAGCACTCCATTTGTAGCACCTGTGACTTTTTTTACAAAGCTTGTTTTATTTTGTCATGTTAAATATTTAAATAAATCATTGACAGATTGTATATTTGTAATATAATTTATGTAGGTGTGAGGTTGAAATGAAATTAAAATTGGATGTATATTTAAAAGGATTAAAAAAAGAAGTAAATAGACAGATATTGGTAAATGATAGGTTAACTTTACAAGAATTCTGTGAGTATGTTATATTGGCAATGAACGGCAACTGTAAACATTTATATCAACTTGTTGTAAATGATGAATATACATATTTAGGCCCTGGTTGTTATATGTATGATAGCTCATTTGAAGAAATGATGAAAGATTTAACAATGGAAGACGTATTCTTTGAAGTGGGAGATACCTTGCTTCTAAACTATGATTTTGCTGCTGACTGGGATATCGTTATAAAAATAAAAGATGTTAAAAACGGATATTTCGAGAAAGATTTTGAAGTGGAATCTGGACGTGGTAAAGGATTAATAGAAAACGTCAATTCACAGTTTATCAAAACATATCTGGATTTGCTGAAAAATGACAATTGTAAAACGTTACATGAATCGAGGTTAAAACAAATAGATGGGTACTACGAAAAATTGGATATTGGAAAAATAAATAGTGATATTGATAAATATTTGAACGTGGCTAGAGATAAAATAAAACCTAAAAGTTATATAATGAATATAACACTTGCTGGATTTGATAAAGAAATTAAAAGGAAAATTACTGCAGATAGTAACTTGAAATTGAACCGCTTTTGTCGAGCTGTTATAATTGCAATGCGTGGAGATTTATCCCATTCATATAGAATTAAGGTTGGTAAAGAATATCTGGAAAATGAAATAATTGAAATGGAAGATTTGAATTATCTTGAATTAAAGGAAAAACAAAGGTTGAAAGTGATATATGATTTTGGAGATAATTGGGTGTTTAATATAACTGTAGCTAAAATAAATGAAGGGTATGATTCTTTTAGAAAATTTAGAGTTCTGTCTGGGAAAGGCTTTGGAATAATCGACGATTGCGGTGGAAACTATGGCTTAGAAGAAATATTTAACAAAGAAAATACTCAAATGGGTGACTATGATATAAATGATTTCGATATGAAAAAAATTAATCAAAATATAGATATTTATATGTAAAAAGTTGAGATGAGAAAATATATGAAAAAATATTAGATTTTGTTTTTCGTAACACTATTTTGTGGAATAATTAGTATGATTAAGGAGTTTTTAATACAATAGTGTATTTTGAAATTAAGGTAGCGCTAAAAAAGTATGCTAAAGAATAGAAAAAGTGTATAGAAAGATAAAACTCTTTATAGTAAAAGCTTATAAAATTTTCTTGGAAACAAAGCATAACATTGACTATTTTGAGGTTTGTAATATAATATTGGTACGAGGAGGGAAAATAATAATGAATGTATCGATGGAACAATTAACAAGTGTTGCAAGTTGGTTAAATACAACATTTAATGATTTCGATTATACTATTTTAAGTTGGCTACATACGCTAGCTGTAAACGCAGGAGATTTTTTTACACCTGTATTTAAAGTAATTAGCCTTTTATCTGAGAAGGGCTTGGTATTTATTGTGCTTGCAATAATATTTATGCTATTTAAAAGAACAAGGAAATTAGGAATATGTATGTTTGGTGCAATAGCGTGCGGAGCAATTATTACTAATTTTGTATTAAAAGACATAATTGCACGTCCAAGACCGTTTGAATATAGCGCGGTTTATGCAACTTGGTGGAATGCAGCAGGAGCTGTGGTAGAAGATGGTTTTTCGTTCCCATCAGGACATGCAACAGCTACAATGGCAGCAATGACAGCATTGTTTTTGTGTTGTAATAAAAAATATAGCTGGACAGGTTTTATATTTGTAGTGTTAATGGGAATGTCTAGGAACTATTTAATGGCGCATTTTCCATCAGATATTTTAGGTGGTGTAATTGTAGGACTTGTAGGAGCAATAATAGCTTACTACATTACTAAGTTAATATATTACATTTTAAGTAGAAATCCAAATAACAAATTTTGCAAATTTGTACTAGATTTTAGTATAGCAAAGGAAAAATAATGTATAAGCAGCGAATTTGCTGCTTATTTTAACACTAAAGAATTGGAAAATATAATATGAACAAAATGCTTGAAATAGTAATATATATATGATAGAATTCATGTAAACGTAATTATGAGAATAGAATTTAAGGAGGTGCATTGTCATTTTTTACGCAAAAACTGATATAGGAAAAAGAAGAGAAAATAACGAAGATTTTGTTGCAACATACAGCTTTAGTGACACATGCACGGCATATGTTGTATTAGATGGCATTGGCGGAGCTGCTAGTGGCGAGGTTGCAAGTAGAATCGCTGCAAATAAAGTAATAGAGTATTTAAAAGATAACTATATTGTATCTAATGATATCAAAGATAATTCTGAACAAATAAGTTTGGCTGTTAAGTATGCAAATAAATGTGTATATGAAATGAATAAGAATAATAAGTCATATAAAGATATGGGAACAACGATAGTGTTGTTAGTTGTAGATGGCTCTATGGCATATGTAGCTACGGTTGGTGACTCTAGAATATACGAAGTTAAAGAAGATAAGCTAGAACAGTTAACGGAAGATGATACGTATGTTAATGCTTTAGTAAAAGACGGAATTATTACAAAAGAAGAAGCAAAAACACACCCAGATAAACATGTATTACTTAAAGCTCTAGGTATAACTAAGTCGATTACTTTTGACGTAAAAAGATTATATAATGTGCAAGGCAGACGTTTTTTGCTTTGTAGCGATGGACTATATATATGTGTTAGTGAAGAAAAAATACATAAAATTATATTAGAGAATTCGCCAGAAGACGTTTGTGAAAAATTAGTGGAAGAGGCAAATAATAACGGTGGAATGGATAACATAACTGTTATGTATATAGAAGTATAAGGGGGGAGTACTTTGGACTTAGTTGGAAAGACACTAGGTGCGAGATATGAAATTTTAAAAGAAATTGGTGAAGGCGGAATGGCTATGGTATATAAAGCGAGGTGTAAGCTTTTAAATAGGTACGTAGCTGTTAAAGTTTTGAAAAACGAATACTCAAGAGATTTAGAATTCGTTAAACGTTTTAGAGCAGAAGCTCAGTCTGCTGCAAGTCTTACACATCCAAACATAGTATCAGTATATGATGTTGGAGAAGAAAACGGTATAAACTATATTGTAATGGAACTTTTAGAGGGGGATACTTTAAAAGACGAGATTGAGAGAAAAGGTAAACTTCCAAGTGATACCGTATTAAAATATGCGAGCCAAATAGCGTCAGCCTTAGAAGCTGCACATAATGCTAAGATTGTACATAGAGATATAAAACCACAAAATATTGTTTTAACGTCAAATAACATTGCAAAGGTAACAGATTTTGGAATAGCTAAAATGAGTTCTAAAGAAACAATAACAAGTGCAACTAGCACAATGGGTTCAGTACATTATTTTTCACCAGAACATGCTAAGGGCTGTTATACAGATGAAAAGTCAGATATATATTCTTTAGGAGTTGTAATGTATGAAATGGCGACCGGTAAGTTGCCTTTTAATGCAGATACACCAGTTACAGTTGCATTAAAGCAAATTCAAGAAGAACCAACTGCTCCCAAAGATTTGGAGCCAAGTGTGTCTCTTGCTTTAAACGATATTATATTAAAGGCAATGGCTAAAAAACCAGCAGATAGATATCAAACGGCAAGTGCAATGTTAGATGATATATTTGCTGCAATAAATAATCCATCTCATATTTTCTATAAACCCGAAGAGAAAAAGTCTAGTGGCTTTACACAAGTTGTTCCAATAATAGGAGTAAAACCTGAAGATAAGCCAACACTTGGTGAAACTGAATTTGGTGGACGTAAAGGTATGAGAGATAATAATAAAAAAACTAAGAAAAAGAATTCCAAAAAAACAGTTATGGTAGTAAGCATTTGTGCTATTGCGGCTATTTCACTCACAGGCCTTGGAATTCTTACAGCTCGCCTTATAAAAACAATAAACTCTAAAAAGCCAGTAGAAAATGTAGATGTAATGGTTGTTGCGCCAAAGCTCGTAGGGCTAAATTTTGAGGAAGCAAAAGCAGAGTATTCTAAAAAAGGACTTACATTAACTGTTGGAAAATATGTAAATGATGCGGAACATGAGGCTGGAATAATTGTTTATCAATCAGTTGAAGAAGGCGAAAAAATATTTGACGGAAAGATTGAAGTAAATATAAGTAAAGGTGCCGAAACTGTAAAAATGATAGACGTTGTAGGTAAAGACTACAAAGTAGCAAAGTACGAGTTAGAATCAATGGGCTTAACTCCTAAATTTGAATTCGAAAAAAGTGATAAAATAGAAGCAAATATAATAATGGAGCAAGATGTAAAAAAAGGTGAGATTGTGGATAAAGGAACTGAAGTTAAGATAAAGGTTAGTGAAGGAAACGGCAAAGTGAAAGTAATTGTTCCAAGTGTATTAGGCAAGCCATATTCTGACGCAAAAGCGGAATTAGATAAATTAAAACTTGTGGTAAATGAAACTTATGATACAGACATGAGTAAAGAAGATGGTGTGGTTTTAACACAAAGTTTGAAACAAAATTCAGAAGTAGAAGAAGGAACAATGATCGAACTTGTAATAAACAGACTTCAAAAAACTGCTATGGTAGAAATACCGATATCCACTCTAGCAGCAGATAAAACTGGAGAAATTTCAGTTAAAGTTGAAGCTACTATAGAGGGTGTAACAAATATAGTATATGATGAGATTGTGATTGAGCCATATACAGATACTAGCGTGAGTGTAAATGGTTTTAATACAGCGAAAATTAAAATATACATAGATAATACTTTAGTTAGTGAGAAAACAATAACATTTTAGAAAAGGAGAGAGGTAACTTATGAAAAAAATAGCTATAATGACAGCAGGTGGAGATTGTACAGGACTTAATGCTGCGATTAAGTCTGTAGTACTTAGTGCTTATCAAAAAGATGTTAAAGTACTAGGAATAATAGATGGATACAAAGGATTTGTAGAAGGATTGTATAGAGAACTTTTACCCGCAGATGTTGCAGATATTGAAGAGCTTGGAGGAACTATTCTTGGTTCTTCAAATAAAGAATGCCCATTTTACTATCTTGTAGATAAAAAGAATATGAAGTACGAAGATAAAACTGATGATGGAATAAACAAGCTAAGAGCAGCGGGAGTGGAAGGACTTATTGTAATTGGCGGGGACGGTACGTTAGATTCGGCTAGAGTTATTGACGAAAGAGGGCTTCCTACAGTAGGTATTCCTAAGACAATAGATAACGACATGATAGCAAGTATGCCAACCATTGGTTTTTATACAGCTGTAGAAACAGTTAAAGAGGCAATATCTCGTGTAAGAACTACTGCTTTTTCGCATAGAAGAGTAATAACAGTAGAAATAATGGGAAGAACTTCTGGCTTTTTAACGCTATATAGCGGTGTTGCATCTGCTGCAGATGTAATACTTTTGCCAGAATTAGATTATGATTTGGATAAAGTGTGTCAAAAAATTGAAGAAGTTACAAAGTATAAAAGATATGCGATAGTTGCTGTATCTGAAGCCGCTAAAGAAATAGGTAAAAAATCTTCTGTATCTTTAGTTTTAAAAGATAGTTTTGACCAAGTAAGATATGGTGGAGTGGCAGAAAAGTTAGCAAGACAAATTGAAGAAAAAACAGGAATCGAATGTAGACATACAGTATTAGGACATATTCAACGTGGTGGTACACCTTCTGCTCAAGATATAATTCTCGCTGTGCAACTTGGAAATTATGCGTTTGAGCTTTTAAACTCAGGTGAGTCTGGATATATTGTTGGTATGGAAAGCGATAAATTAGTTAAAATGCAGTATCCAAAAGAAAGAGCACCAAGATTATTAGATATGGAAACAAATCCTGTAGTAAAAACTGCTAGAGCTATGGGAATAGGATTTGGAGATTAAAACTAGGGGGAAGACCTCTAGTTTTTTTATGCCATATTTTTTGTCGAACTTTGTCGTACGATTTATAAAAGAAAAGTATTGACGCGCAAGAACATTTGTTTTATAATATTGGCACGAGGTTGTGATAATATGGAAAATGAAAAAAAGTAATAATGAGATAATTAAGGCTAATACTTATGAGCAAGATATAAAAAGCATGATACATACCATAAGAGGAAAACAAGTAATGCTAGATAGTGACGTTGCGATGCTATATCATTACGAAACAAAAAATATAAATAAAGCTGTAAAAAGGAATATTGAGAGATTTCCAGAAGAATTTTGTTTTAAGTTAACAGAAAGTGAATTTCAATCTTTAAGGTTCCATTTTGGAACCTTAGAAAATGAATTAAAAGAAGATAAGGGTAGAGGAAAACATCGAAAGTACTTACCATATGCTTTTACAGAGCAAGGAATTGCAATGCTGGCAGGTGTTCTGAAAAATGATATAGCTATAAAAGTTAGTATCAATATAATAAAATCATTTATAGAAATGAGAAAATTTATATCTGTAAACGGGCAATTACTTGAAAGATTAACAAACTTAGAATATAAATTACTGGAGCATGATAAAAAATTTGATAGAGTATTTAATGAACTTCAACACGAAGAAAATATAAAACAGCGAATATTTTTTGAAGGACAAATATATGATGCATATA
>CAYZTN010000012.1:13506-27063 GCA_964481385.1 uncultured Clostridium sp.
GCATTTGTTGAAATGAGAAAGTTCTTGTCTTTAAATGGACAATTATTTGAAAGATTAACATGTGTTGAGTATAAATTGTTAGAACATGATAAAAAATTTGATAAAGTATTTAATGAGTTAGAGCAAGAAGAAAATATAAAACAGCGAATATTTTTTGAAGGACAAATATATGATGCATATAGCTTGATTGTAGATATTATTAAAAAAGCAACAAAAAGCATTTGTATAATAGATAATTATGCAAGTGATAGTGTTTTAAAAATGCTTGCCAAAAAGAGTAAACAAGTAGAAGTTACAATATTTACAACAGATAAAAGCAATATACAAAAAATAGACATTGAGAAGTTTAATAAAGAGTATCCTAAATTAACCGTTCTTAAGACAAATAAGTTTCATGATAGGTTTGTAATAATAGACGAAAAAGAGATGTATCACTTGGGAGCGTCTATAAAAGACTTGGGTAAAAAGTGCTTTGGAATAAACAAAATAGAAGATTTGCGTTTTATAAAACAAGTAATATCTTTAAGTTTACAAGATAGAATAACTACCTGTCTATTTTAAATTAAATTTGAAAACTTTTTCTAAGGAAATCACGCTAAAACTCATTGACAAAAAAATTGTCAGCTTGTATACTTTTACCAGGTGATAATTTTGTCTAAGTTTTGTATTGTTGACTTTAGAATGAGAAAAGTCGAAAAAGAATATATAAAGTCTTTGGGCTATGAGATTATAGAAAACAAATTCAATTTAAAGACGTATGATGAGGTATCTTCTCATCCAGACATATATTACTTAAAAGTGGACACTAAGTGCTTTTGCGCACCAGGAAAATTGATAGATGGCTTTAATATGCTGGTTGGTAATGCTGAAGTGGGGAGCGCGTATCCAGAAGATATACCATATAACATTGCTTTAATTGGTATGAATGCAGTACACAATTTTAAATATACTGACAAAAACGTATACGCATATTTAAAAGGTGCTGGCTACAATCTTATACAGGTTGAGCAAGGTTATTCTAAATGCAGCACATGTATTTTGACAGATGAATCTTGCATTGTTTCGGATATTGGCATTGCAAGAAGCTTGTTAGAGCAAGAATTAGATGTGCTTTATGTATCTGAACCGGACATAAAACTATTAAAAAGAACTAACACTATATTTATTGACGAAGAAAGAATGCGTTTTGAATATTCAGATATGTCTGGTTTTATAGGGGGAGCAATGGTAAGACTGCAAGATAAAGTAATTCTGTTTGGTGACAAAACAAATCTTGTAAATTGCAACAAAATACAAAAGTTTATTGAGAGTAAGGGGCTGGAATTTCATGACTTTAAAGGCTTAGACATAATAGACTATGGGGGAATAATAGAGGTGGAAAACGATGAGTGAATTATTAAACAAATTAAATGCAGTGCAACGTGAAGCGTGTGAGTATACAGGCGGGCCTTTGCTTATCCTAGCTGGTGCTGGAAGTGGTAAAACGCGTGTATTAACACATAGAGTTGCTTATCTTATAGAGCAAGGACTTTGTAATCCTTGGGAAATATTAGTAGTTACATTTACTAATAAAGCGGCTAAAGAAATGAAAGAAAGAGTAGAAGCTTTAGTAGGTGAGGATGTAAAAGTAGAGTGGCTTGGAACATTTCATAGCATTTGTGTAAGAATATTAAAAAGAGATATAGAATATTTGGGGTATACAAAAGACTTTAATATTATAGACGAACAAGATAAACAAAAACTAATTAAGCAAGTGTTAAAAGAACTAAGAATCGATGAGGACAAGTTTAGCGCTACGTCTATTATAAGCGGCATAAGTAAAGCAAAAGACGAGTTAAAAACGCCAGCAGATTATGAAAGAGACGCTACAGGAGACTACCGTGAAGAACAAATTGCTAAGGTATATACAGAGTACCAGAAGCTTCTTAAAAAGAATAATTCAGTAGATTTTGACGATTTAATTTTTTTAACTGTAAGACTATTTGAAGAAAATTCTTCTAGACTAGAATATTGGCAAAATAAGTTTAAATATATTTTAGTAGACGAGTATCAAGATACAAACCATGCACAATTTAAAATAATATATATGTTAGCTTCACATCATGGAAATGTTTGTGTGGTAGGAGATGAATCTCAAAGTATATATGGCTTTAGAGGTGCGGATATATCTAATATATTAGAGTTTGAAAAAGCATACAAAAACGCAAAAGTAATTAAATTAGAGCAAAATTACAGAAGCACAAAAACAGTACTTGCAGCTGCAAATGCAGTTATTAAGAATAACAAATCTAAGATAGATAAGTCACTCTGGACTGAAAATGATGAGGGAGATAAGATTGATTTATTCTTTGCTAAAAATGAATATGATGAAGGACAATATATAGTAGACACAATAGATAAAATGGCAAGGGAGAATAAATATAGTTATTCAGACTTTGTTGTGTTATATAGAACAAATGCACAATCGCGTGCAATAGAAGAAGTATTCATGAGAGAAGGCACACCATATAGAATTATTGGTGGTCTTAAATTCTACAGCCGTAAAGAGATTAAAGACATCATTTCATATCTAAAGCTTATAAATAACATAAAGGACAATGTTGCATTTGCAAGAATAATAAATGAACCAAAAAGAGGAATAGGAGATACTACGGTAGATAAACTAAGAGAACTTGCTGACGAAAGTGGACTTAGCATGTTTGAGGTTTTAGAAGATGATATAAAAGTAGCAGGTTTTAGATGTAGCTCGAAGCTTATAGAATTTAAAAATATAATTAAAACAGTAGTACAAGCAAAAGATAGCGGTATGTCTAATGCCGATGTTATAATGAAAGTGTTAGAACATACCGGTTACATGGCTGAGTTAGAGAAAGATAAGTCAAAAGAAAGTGATAGCAGAATAGAAAATATTAATGAATTTATTGGTGTAGCAAAAAACTTTGACGAGGAGTCTGCAGACAATAGTCTAGGAGACTTTTTGGAGAGCATTGCACTTGTTTCAGACATAGATAATCTTGACGATAGCGAAAGCGCAGTAACACTAATGACTATGCATAATGCAAAAGGTCTGGAGTATCCTGTAGTATTTATGGTAGGAATGGAAGAAGGACTATTTCCATCTAGACGTGCAATAGATGAAGATAATATTGAAGAAGAAAGACGTTTGTGCTATGTTGGAATAACAAGAGCGGAGAAGCATTTAACTCTTACTATGGCAAAACAAAGAACAATGTATGGGTCTACAACTTATACAACACCTTCAAGATTTGTAACCGAAGTTCCAGATGAGAATTATTCTGAAGTAGCGTTAGATAATAAAAATAACGGATACAATAAGACTCAGTCTAGGTATAACGATGATGAGTACGGAGCAACGCAAAAATATATTAGAAGTGGCGGTGCAAATGCTATGTTTGAGTCAAGAAGTATGTCACGTACATCAAACAAAACATCAAATATTGGAATAGATGTAGCAAGTTTTTTAAAAAATGTAAATGGCGGTGCTAGTAAGATAAAAATAGAACAAAGCTCGAAAAATAGCTCAGAGTATGAAATAGGAATGCGAGTTAAGCATAAAAAGTTTGGTGAAGGACAAATATTATCACTAGATAATAGAGAAGATACTTTGATTGCGGAAATCCATTTTGAAAGATTTGGTACAAAAAGACTTATAGTTGGAGGTTCCACTTTAGAGATTTTGTAAAAAAATGTAGAAAAATGTTGCAACGTGTATGTTATTTAGGTATAATAGTAATGTAGTAAATACAAAGTAACAAAGGAGGAAAAAATATGGAATTACTTAAAGTATCAGCTAAGTCTAGCCCTAATGGTGTAGCTGGCGCAATAGCAGGTTTGGTTAAAGAAAATGGAAAGGTGGAAATGCAGGCAATTGGTGCTGGCGCAATAAATCAAGCGGTAAAAGCAGTAGCTATTGCTAGAGGCTTTATGATACCTACAGGAGTAGACATTACATGTACACCATGTTTTACAGAGGTTATGATAGATGACTCAGAGAAAACAGGAATAAGATTTTGTGTAGAAAGTAAAAGTCTGAATTAGTATAGAAAACATCACTCGTAATTTATTACGAGTGATGTTTAGCTTAAGACTTAGAATGCTTTAGAGACTTGAATTTTCCAGGATAAGCTAGGTTTATCGCTTTAATAGGGCTATTGTTGCAGTATCTTTCAAGTAGTCCACCTAGGTGATTTTCTTGAAATACAGATGCTGTAAGATTTTCGTATACTTGTTCGTCAGACCATTTAAGTTTTTCTTCAACAAGCCATTTTACTGCTTTTATAGCTTTTTCTTCCGTCCAAACGTCCAGTTTTAGAATTTCCCATTCTTGAAATCTATCTCCGGTTGCGCTGGTTATGAGACTATAAACTCCACCTGCTGTTCTTCTAGCCTTAGATGCTCCGTACCTATTTATCATTTCGGCACTGATTTTAGAAACGTCTTTTAAAGAAGTTAAATCAAGGTTTTCTTTTTTTGCTAACCATTCAATAAACTCTTTTTGATTTTGTCTATCCTTCCAGAAACCATTTGGTACTTTTGCTGTTTCCCAGCGTTTTATGTCTAAATCCTCGAAGGAATATTGAATTAGTGAAAACATGTTGTATGAAAATATTTTTCTAAAACCTCCGATGAAATTTTTAAACAGAAAAGTTTGGTTTAAATGACAAATTTCTTTTCTAGTTAGATGATAATGATTTAAGCAAAGCCACCGCAGTATAACTTTACAAGTATCTTTGTTTAGAAAATCAATTGGAAACCTGTCAAGAGAACCGTTTCTTATCAAAAGATAAATCTCTAAGTCAGAAAAGTTTGAAAGGTCGATTGCGCGTTTGTTTTTCATTTTATGCTCCTACATCTTTTATATTTATAATAGAGTATATAATTAACTCATAAATAGTATATCATATAGTAGACATAAAATCAAGACAACTTGTACGATGTTCTGAGATAAATATCAAATAGGCAATCGCAAAAACCTTGTAATGCTAGCGAATACTAGCTTACAAGGTTTTTTATAAATTTTACTGGTGACCCATACGGGAATCGAACCCATGATTCAGCCTTGAGAGGGCTGCGTCTTAACCGCTTGACCAATGGGCCACTTAAGACAATATTTATTATAGCAAAAGAAAGTTTAAAAGTAAACAAATAAATGCAAAAATTATTGAAAAAAATATATAAAACATATATAATACATAAAAAGAGGTGTGTTTTGAATGATAGAGATTAAAAATTATAGCAAATCATATAGTGGGAAAAAGGTAGTAGATAATATTTCTTTTACAGTAAAAGATGGGGAGATATTTGGCTTTATTGGTCACAATGGTGCTGGTAAAACAACAACAATTAAGTCTATAGTTGGAATATTAGATTTTGAAGAGGGAGATATTTTAATAAATGGAACAAGCATTAAATCTGACCCTATGAAATGCAAGCGTCAAATTGCATATGTTCCGGATAACCCAGATATATATGACAATTTAAAAGGGATTGAATATTTAAATTTTATAGCAGATATATTCGAAATGTCTAAAGAGCTAAGACTTAATAGATTTAAAAAATATGCCGATATGTTTGGTATGACCAAATATTTGGGTGATGAAATATCTACATATTCTCATGGTATGAAACAAAAGCTTGTAATGATAGCATCTCTTATTCATGATCCCAAAGTAATAGTGTTAGATGAGCCTTTTGTAGGACTTGATCCCAAAGCAGTATATGATTTAAAAGCGGTAATGAGAGAACTATGCACACATGGTACGAGTGTATTTTTTTCAACTCATATACTAGATGTAGCGGAGAGATTATGTGATAAAGTAGCTATTATTAAGTCTGGAGAAATAGTGAAGATTGGTAATATGGAAGAAATTAAAGGGGATACTTCACTTGAAAATGTATTCTTGGAGTTGGTGTAGTGTATGATTAGTAAAATTTGGACACTGCTTAAAGCAGATAGACATAGTATAAATATCTTAAATATGGATGTGACTAAGAATAAATTTAAAAAAATTAGCACGAATACTTTTATTATTATTGTTATGGCGGCATTTTCTTACTGTATTGGCGTTTGTGCTGATCTTATAGCAGGACCTTTGCATAAAGAGGGATATACATATGTAATGTTAGCTATAATGATATTTGTATCACTTATATTATCTATTGTGAACACTATATATAAGTCGCAGGGAATGCTATTTACATCAAAAGATAATGACTTGCTTTTGTCGTTGCCTATTGAAAAAAGAGTTATATTAGCTTCAAGAATAATTAAGCTTATGCTTTCGCAATATATTTGGACAGCAATAGTGTTATTACCATCTTTAGTGGTATATGTGCATTATGAAGGTATAACGTTGAGCCTTATAATATCATCAATAGTTATGCTTATAGCAATACCTATACTTCCAGTAATAGTAGGTACAATATTAGGATATATTGCAACTCTAATATCATCCAGGTTTAAGAATAAAAATATGATGCAAATAATTGTATCTGTTATAACGTTCGGAGTAACTTTTTATGTAAGTTTTAGTTTATCAGATAAATTAAATGAGCTTTTAAATAAACCGCAGGATATATATATAACACTAAAACAAATATATTATCCTTTAGGGCTATATATAGAATCTATTGATGCTTTAAACTGGTTAAACCTTTTAATAATACTTGCAATAAACTTAATTCCACTAGCGCTTTTTGTATTAGTATTTAGCTTTATGTACTTTAACATAATATCTAAATTATCTGAAAATCATTCAAAAGCAAAGTTTGAGTTTAAAAAAGCAAAATATCGTTCTGTATTTGATGCTCTTCTTGTAAAAGAAGCAAAGAGATATTTCAGGTCGAGTATATATTTATTAAACACAATAGTTGGGCCAACAATTTTGATAGTAGGAGCAGTTTATCTAGCTATCAAAGGGGTAGATATATCTAGTTTGTTAAAAAACAATGCAGAAGCTATCGCAAAGGTAAGAGATCTATTGCCATTAGTTATTTATATAATGGCTGCAATGAGTATTAGTACATCGAATATATCTGCATCAGCCATTTCTATAGAAGGCAAGAGTATAAATTTATTAAAGGCACTTCCTGTAAACATTTCTAACGTATTTTTAGCTAAAATAGTATTTCACTTTATGGTTGTATTTATTCCTACTTTTTTGAGTGTGGTGATAGCAGCTATAGCATTAGAATTAAGCGCCATAGATATAATTATACTTGCAATATCTATAGGACTAAATGTATTTATGCTAGCTGTAATAGGTGTAGTTGTAAACATAATGTTACCTAAAACAGAGGCTAGTGATATCGCGATAGTAAAGCAAAGTGCAAGTTCGATTTGTAGTATATTAATAGGAATGCTTTATGCAATACTTGTAATATATATAACATATAAATTAAAGTTAGATTATTCAATAATAATACTAGGAATCGCCTCTGGTATATGTGCAGTGGTCTCTTGTATTGGTTGGATATTTTTAGAAACTTATGGAGTTAAAAAATTTAATGAAATTCAATAGAAAGGGTAAGATATATGAAAATTGAAAGAAACATAAAAAAAGAAATATTTAGAGGATATGATATTCGAGGAATATATGGCGAAGATTTAACTGAAGATACTGCTTATACAATAGGTAAAGCCTTTGGAAGTTATATTCAGGACCTAGGAAAAACAAAGGCAATTGTTGGCATGGATAACCGTGCGTCATCAGATGTGTTAAAGGAAACTTTAATAGAGGGGCTAATAGAAACAGGAGTTGACGTTATAGACATTGGACTTGTTACAACACCTATGTATTATTTCTCTTGGGAATATTTAAATGTGTGTTCAGGTCTTATGATAACTGCAAGCCATAATCCTAAGGAATACAACGGTTTTAAATTTGCTTTTGACGAAAGCGGAAATGCGTTTGGTAAGAAAATACAAGATTTTAGAGAGTATATATTAGACGCAGAGTTTAAAGAGGGCAAAGGGAGTGTAAAAAAAGTAAACGTTTTGTATCCATATATAGAAAAAATAATGAAAAGTATAAGTTTAGGTTCAAGACATTTAAGAGTGGTAGTAGATCCTGGAAATGGTACAGCTGCAGCTTTTGTAAAGGAAATATTTAATAAGTTTCAAACTTTAGATGTAAAATATATTTGTGATACAAGTGATGCATCGTTTCCAAATCATCATCCAGACCCAAGTGTAGAGAAAAATACAGAAATGTTAAAACAAGCAGTTAAAGAGTTCCATGCAGATGTAGGATTGGCACTTGATGGAGATGCGGATAGAATTGGGATAATTGATGAAAAAGGAGAGTATATACCAGTTGACCATTATCTGATTATAATGGTAAGAGACATTCTTAAGAAAGATAAAACTAAGAAAATATTGTTTGACGTAAAATGTACAAAGGCGCTTGAAGACGAGATTATTAAGCTTGGTGGTACATATGAAAGATACAAGGTAGGAAATTCATACATTAAGTATAAAATGAAAGAAGGAAACTTTTCACTTGGTGGCGAATTTTCAGGACATGTATTCTATAACGATAAATGGTCGGGTTTTGACGATGGTGTTTATGCGGGATTAAGGCTTGTAGAGCTTATGTCGCATACAAATGTACCATTATCTGAAATGCAAAAAGGAATAACTAAATATTATTCTTCACCAGAAATAAAAGTACGTTCTACTGAACAAGAAAAATATACGTTAGTTGAACGTGTAGAAAAGCATGCCATAGAAAAAGGATATAACTATTCTACAATAGATGGGGTACGAGTAGAAGAAGCTGACTGGTGGGCACTTGTTCGTGCATCACAAACTGGGCCAGATGTAACACTTAGATTCGAAGCTGTAACAATAGAAAAACTGGAGGAAGTTAAGGAAGAATTTGAAAGTGTGATAGGAGTAAGTAAATGAAATCAGGATTTATAGCAGTAGTAGGGAAACCTAATGCAGGAAAGTCTAGTTTGGTAAATGAACTTGTGGGGTTTGATGTATCAATAATTACACCAAAGCCACAAACAACTAGATTTAATATAAAAGGAATAGTTACTACGGACACAGCACAATTTGTATTCGTAGATACGCCAGGCGTACATACGCCACATCATAAACTTGGAAACTATATGATGAAAGGGGTAGAAGTTGCAACAGAGTCTGTTGATGTAATATTATACATAATAGATGGAACTAAGCCTGTGTTAGATGACGCAAATAGAAAAATAATACAAAATATAATCACGCAGAATAAAAAAATAATCTTTTGTATAAATAAAGTAGATAAAATAAAAAAAGAAAATATATTAAAAATAATAGACGAATACAACAAATATATTGAAAGTATTGGTGGAGCTTTTGCAGATATAATACCAATATCCGTACATAAAAAAGATGGTTTAGATATTCTTATGAAGTCGATAGAAGAAGTGCTTCCAGAAGGCGAGCTTATCTACGAAGAGGACGATATTACAGATATTTCCCAGAGGGATATTGTGTCTGAAATAATAAGAAGCAAAGCTTTGAAATTTTTAAACGAAGAAATACCTCATGGAATAAACGTAGTTATAGACAAAATGAAAGACAGAACTACAGAAAATGGCAATACTGTTTGGAATATAGAAGCAACTCTAATTTGTAAAAAAGAATCACACAAGCCAATAATAATTGGAAAAGATGGAATTATGCTTAAAAAAATTACAGCAGACGCCAAACGCGATATTGAAAAAATGTTGGAAGCAAGAGTGACGCTTAAAATTTGGGTTAAAGTAAGACCTGACTGGGATAATAACGAGGCGTATCTTTCTAATATAAAGGACAAAATACGCTAAAAAAGTGTATTATATAACTTAGTTTTCAGTATATAATGTGTGTTACTGCGTAAACTATTACTAGGTGATATGTATGTCAAGTGATGCACTTTGGAGCGAATTTGAGAAAACTGGAAAAGTAGAAGACTATATGAAATATAAAATGAATGTAACAAAAAATGAGGAAGTAAATGAAACTAATAAAAGTGAAGGGAATAGTACTGAAGGAAGTGCAGTACAATGATAATGATAAAATACTTACTGTATTTACTGACGAATTAGGTAAAGTGTCTTGTATGGCAAAGGGAGCAAAAAAGACAAATAGCTCTCTTTTAGCCCCTTGCCAATTTTTAGTATATAGCGAATTTGTGCTATATAAAGGGACAAGCTTTTACCATATAAATTCGGCAGAGATTATTGATACTTTCTATAATTTACGTATAGATTATGATAAGTTAGAGACAGCATACAGTATTACTAAAGTGTTAATGCAAGCTATATGCGAAGCAGAGGAGGCAAAAGAGGCATTGTCGCTATTTTTAAACACAATGTATGTAATTGAAAACAAAGAAATGCCAGCTAAATTTGTTGAAGCAATTTTTAAACTAAAGCTTATTTCACTTTTGGGATATATGCCAAATATTGTTACGTGTAGCGTGTGTGGAAAACAAGTAATAAATAGTGAGTCTAAAGAATACTTTTATTCATTTGCAAATAACAATATAATTTGTGGTGCGTGTTATGAAGAAGAACTGCTAAAAATGGACGGTACACACAAAAAAGCTTTTGTAAAGATGAGTCAAGCGGTGTACTTTGCGTGTGTATATGTAATAACTAGTAATACTAAAAAAGTATTTAATTTTACGCTAGATGATACCTGTTTAGGCGAATTTTCAAATTATGTAGACATGCTATATAGCGTAGTAATGATGTAGTTGTCGAGACGTGTTAAGCAGTGCCATTTGGGACGCTCTCAAATGACACTGTTGTTATATAATATAATTCAATTCTAGCCGAGTGTCATTTGAGAGCGTCCCAAATGACACTATTTAATCATTATGTATTTTTTACCACAATTATTGCATTTTGTGCTTTAAAATGATAATATTGCCACGAAGTGAGGTAATGAATATGAAAAACAAAATAATTATATTTTTAGTAGGTCTACTTTTAGGAGCAATTATTTCAACTGCTTCAATATATGTTTATACAGTGGCAAATAATTCAAATAACAATAAAATGGACATGCAAATGTTTGATGTAAATGGTACTAGAGGCGGTATGATGGACATAAATGGTACTGATAGTACTGGTGTTCCAGAAAAACCTAATAGCGTGCCAGATGACAATAAAAAGGATAACCAAGATATTAAAATGAGGTAGAATATGAAGAGTGTATATAAATGTTTATTTGTGTTATTAGCTGTAGTAGTTTTATTTTCGTTTGATGTAAATGCTGCTACCAGTACGACATATGTTAATATAGAGACAAGCGAAATATCATTTGACGGTAAAACTTATGAAAGTATTACAAAATATGATACGCTAGAAGAATTTTTGGAGAAGTATAATTCAAATAAGCTTCCAGAGATATATTTAACAAGCTTTTTGTTTGATGGTGTATCTAGTGTTAAAAGTCCGGATTTAGACGATTTTATAGAAAGCGATTCGAATAATGCTAATGTTAAAACTTTAAATATAGAAGTATTAAATATATGTGCGGTGGGAAATGTTGAGTTAACAGGAAAAACTACTGGATTTATGGTTGCTGTAAACACAAATGGTCTTAAAGGTAATCTAAATGTTATATTAAATAATGTAGATATTGATACGGATAGTAAAAAAGCACCAGCAATTTATGTGTATAATAAAGATATAACGTATACTGACTGCATAGTTACAATTAAAACTAAAGCAGGTACTAATAACTTTATTGAAGGCGGAAAGTTTAAAAAAGTTAGCTTAATGCCGTCTGACAAGTTAGCAAGCTATACTTCATACTATTCAGGTAATGCACTTTCAAACTATGAAAAGTACAGTTCATATTACGGGGTGTATACTGCTTCTGAATTAGATAATATATTGTTTGCGACAGTTAAAGCAGATAGAGAAGACTTGCAAGATGGCGACCCATATTACTTCTATAAAGGAAGCGGAGCAATAAGCTCAGATATCGATTTGTATTTTGAAGGTGAAGGATATTTAAAAGTTACTAGCAAAAACAAAGAAGGAATAGAAACAAAAGGCAATTTAACATTTAGTGGCGGAACTGGCGATTATGAAATATTTGCACAAGACGACTGCTTAAACACAACTACTGCAAGCAGTGCTGGAAATAATGTAAGAAATAGTTTAACAATAGATGTAGCGTCACTTGTAGCTATTGTGAGTGATGAAGGAGATGAAGGAGATGCCATTGATTCAAACGGCTCTCTTACAATAAACGGCGGAAATATTTTTGCTTTTGCACATGGGGAAAGTGGCGATGCTGGACTAGATTCAGAGACGGGAACATATATAAACGGCGGAGAGGTTATTGCTACTGGAAATATGGCAGATAGAGTGGCTAGCGAATCTACTCAAAAGTATATCTATGTGAATTTTAAGGCTAAAATTGAAAAAGACACTTTAATTGTAATAAAGAATGAAAACGATAAAATAATTACAGCGTTTAAAACAAGTAAAGATATTTCAACTTTGTTATATAGCAGTGAGAACTTAAATTATGACTCATTTAAAATATATTCTGGTGGAGTTATATCGGGTACTGAAGCAAATGGGTTATATACTAAGATAGATAGCTATGAAGGTGGTAGTGAGCTAGAGTATAACGAAGCGTCTATGTTTGGTGGTTTGAAAAACCAAAATCGAAGTCAAAATGAAAACTCATTTATACTAAAAATGTTGATAGGCGAAGTAGTAGCCTTAGCTCTTGTTGGTGTGTATTGTTTGTGTGATAAGTATTTGATAAATAAGAAAAAGTAAATTTAAAATTAGTATGGCTTAAAGAGTAAGCTTATTTAAAATGCTAAGAGTGTTATTTAAGTCGGTTAATAAGTAATTCAAATCATAATTTGCATATATTCGTTCTACGATAAGCAGGTTATATCAGCCTTTATTTTTACCGTAGCGCTGTATTGAATTTCGAGTGTGGTTGGTATATACTCAGAGTGTAAATCAAATCATGTGAGGTTTGTTATATGAAATATAAATTGATTAGTGCAAAAAATAGCGACATGCCATACATAAAAGACGCTAAATTATATAATATTTTTAGTTATGCTCACAATTTATCAGAAGAAGAAATATTAAAAATCAATAAATATGTAGATAAACATATACCAATGGAAATAGAGGGGTATAATATAGTTTTGTCTGATAATAAAAAGGTAGGATGTTGCCTTTTAATGGAAAAAGATGATGGAATAACTCTTGAAGAAATATATTTAGACGAAGAATATAGAAATAAAGGTATAGGAACAGATATAATAAAAAACATTTTACAAAATAATGCGATTGTATATTTATGGGTGTACAAGGAAAATATCAGGGCAGTTTCTTTATATAAAAAATTAGGATTTAATATAATTGAAGAAACTGATATAAGATATTATATGAAATATGCTAAATAAAAGTAGTAATTTATCGGGAGAGGTAAATTTAATAAAAAGGAGAGAGGTTATATATGAATGATTTAAAAACAGTTATTATAACAGGAGCAAATTCAGGACTTGGATT
>CAYZTN010000013.1:0-23906 GCA_964481385.1 uncultured Clostridium sp.
CTTGTAGCATTGGAGAAGTATCATCAGCAATTATACAGAAATATATCGAAAGTCAAGGATAAAGACTAACAATTTGTCATAAGGCTCCTCCCACCGCCTAAAGACAGTGGGAGGAGCCCACGATAATCGAAAGTATTTATTTATGAATATTCAGGTAAAAATGCTTTTAAATATTCGTCAAAAAAATCAGCATTCTCCTTTTTAATTTCATCTGAGACTTGATTATTATCCATGCCATCAGCATTAGCAACAACATTTGTATTTCCACCATTACTTTCTCCATTTCTATTACCACCATTTGCCAAACAAGTTTTATCTATTACAATATAGACACCCATTACAATAATTATTACGAATAATATTATTATAAGTAATACAACTCCTGCATTTCCTTTTTTCATTTTATTTCCCATAAAATTCCCTCCTCGCAGACAGTATACACTAAAAAAAAGTCAACCTTACATAATAATTGTTATATAATTGTAATATTTTAGTCACAAAAAAGCACCTAAACTAATTTAGACGCTTTTTTAATATATTTTAATCTAAGAAACCATCATAGTGACGGCTAACCATTTGTGACTGAATTGTTTGCAACAATTCTAACGCAACACTTACTACAATAAGTATTGACGTACCACCAAATGTTACTGTTATTCCTGGCATTGCACCTTGTAGAGCAATTGGAAGCACTGCTACTACCGCAAGGAAAAATCCTCCTGCCCAACAAATATTTTTAAGCACTTTAGATATATAATCTGCTGTATTTTTTCCCGCTCTAATTCCTGGAATAAATCCACCATTCTGTTTTAATTGATTAGACATCTCTACAGGATTTACTGTAAACATAGTATATACAAATGTAAACGCTACTATAAGTATCATGTAGATTACAGCATAAGCTATTAAATACCAAACAGACTCAGATGATGCAGAGCATACTTTTAATACAACTCCCCAAAATCCTGTCGCTGCACCTTTAGTTACTAGCTGAATTATTGTCGCTGGTATCATCAAAAATGACATTGCAAATATAACTGGCATAACACCTGCCATTGCTACCTTTAGAGGTATATGTGTATTTTGACCACCATACATTTTTCTTCCAACTACTTTTTTAGCATAGTTTACTGGTATTCTTCTTTCAGCTTGTTGCACATATACAACACCTGCTAGAAGGACTACAAAAGCTATAACTAATGCTACAACAGCAATAATATTTCCTATTCCACCAGCTGCATATTCTGAAAGTGAAACTATTGCACCTGGAGCACCTGAAACTATACCTACAAAAATTATTACAGATACACCATTGCCGATACCATTTTCAGTTATTTTATCTGCAAGCCACATAAGCAGTGCAGTTCCCGCAGTCAAACATAGTACGAACAAAATCATACCAACCACTTGACCTGCTCCATAAGTCATTGGAACAAGCAAAAATGATTTATAGTTAAAATACAATCCTACGGCTTCAACTATTGCAAAAACAATAGTTAAAAGCTTAGTATATTTTGCTAATTTTTTTCTACCTACTTCACCCTCATCTTTAAGTTTTTCCAAACTTGGGATTACGGTTTGTAAAAGGTTTAGCACAATTGACGCTGTGATATATGGTGATATTGTCATTGCAAATATTGAAAAACGATTAAACGCACCACCAGAAATTATGTTTATAGTTCCCATTATACCGTTAGATGAAGTATCTACAGCATTTAAAAATGCTACTTTATTCATGCCTGGTACCGTTACGAATGTACCAATTCTAAATAACACTATTATTAAAAGAGTGTATAGAATCTTTTTTCTAATATCCTTAACAACAAATATATTTTTCACAGATTCAAGCATACTACTTCACCTCTATCTTTCCACCACAAGCTTCTATTTTTTCACGAGCTGAATTAGATACTTTTTTAGCTTCAACTGTAAGCTTCTTTGTTAAAGTTCCATTTCCTAAAACTTTTAACCCTGCTTTTGGATTTCTTATTATTCCTTCATTTAATAGAAGTTCCATATTTACAACTGTTCCATTTTCAAATTTCTCTAAATCTGAAACATTGATTATTGCATATTCTGTTGTAAATACTGCGTTATTAAATCCGCGTTTAGGAATTCTTCTATATAATGGAGTTTGTCCTCCTTCGAATCCTCTTCTAATTTTTCCACCAGATCTAGCTTTTTGACCTTTGTGTCCTTTACCAGCAGTTTTTCCTAAACCACTACCAATTCCACGGCCAACTCTTCTTCTTGTTGAAGTAGAACCATATGCTGGTCTTAAATCTTGCATTTCCATGATAAGCTTTACCTCCTTCTTCACATTATTTCATTAATTTTTTGATATCAATTCCTCTTTCAAGTGCTACTTGCTCTGGAGTTCTCATCTCTTTTAAAGCTTCAATTGTTGCTAATACAACATTTCTGCTGTTACGAGAACCTAATGTTTTAGCAGTAACATTTTTGATACCTGCAAGCTCTAATACTGGTCTTACTGCACCTCCTGCAATAATACCTGTACCTGCTGGTGCTGGCTTCATTATAACGCGAGAAGAATTAAGTTTTTTATCATATTCGTGTGGTATTGTACCATTTACAATAGGTACTGTAATTAAATTTTTCTTAGCTGCATCTGTAGCTTTTTTGATAGCTTCAGGTACTTCTGATGCTTTTCCTGTTCCAACACCAATTTTACCTTTTTCGTTTCCTACTACTACAAGTACGCTAAATCTAAAAGTTCTACCACCTTTAACAACCTTAGCAACACGTCCTACGTAAACAACTTTCTCTTTGAATTCAGATACTTCTTTTGGTGCCCTTTCTTTACGTGGTTTGTTTTCTCTTGCTTGCTTTGATTCTTGCATTATTTTTCCTCCTACCTTTAAAATTTAAGTCCTGCTGCTCTTGCAGCTTCTGCTAACTCTTTAACTTTTCCGTGATATAGGTTACCATTTCTATCGAATACTACTGTTTCGATATTTTTCTCTAATGCACGCTTAGCAACTAATGCGCCTACTTCTTTGGCAGCTTCAATATTAGATGCTTTAGTTTTTACTTCAGCGTCTAAAGTTGAGGCAGAAACAAGAGTAGCTCCAGCTTCGTCATCTATAATTTGTGCATATATATTTGTTAAACTTTTATATACAGATAGTCTTGGGCACGTTGCTGTTCCATAAACTTTTGCTCTTACTCTAGCTTTACGTGCATCTCTTTTATCTGATTTTGTTTTTCTACTAATCATTGTTTTTTCCTCCCCTCATTATTTCTTGCCGCCGGCTTTTCCTTCTTTTCTTCTTATATGCTCATCAGCATATTTAATTCCTTTGCCCTTATATGGTTCTGGAAGTCTCTTTTCTCTAACAACTGCAGCCACTTGACCAACACGTTGTTTGTCTATACCCTTTACTATAATTGTATTTGGGTCTGGAACTTCAAATGTAACGTCTTGTGAATCAACGAACTCTACTGGATGTGAATATCCAAGAGTAAGTACAAGTTTGTTACCTTGCTTTGCTGCTCTGTAACCAACGCCGTTTATTTCCAAACGTTTGCTGTAACCTTCTGTTACACCAGTAATCATATTGGCAATTAAAGTTCTAGTTAAACCGTGAAGTGCTTTGTAATTATCATTTTCACGAGTAACTATTACTTCATTGTTTTCTACTTTAACATCAATTCCCTTTACAACTTCTATTGCAAGAGATCCTTTTGGACCTTTTACAGTAACTGTTTTTCCTGCTACTGTTACTTCTGCACCAGCTGATAAGGCGATTTTCTTATTTCCTATTCTTGACATAATACCTTCCTCCTTACCAAATGTATGCCATTATTTCTCCACCAACATTTAGTTCACGAGCTTTTTTGTCTGTAACTATTCCTTTTGATGTAGAAATTATTGCTGTACCTAGTCCGTTTAGTACTCTTGGTAGATTTTCTACTTCAGCATACATTCTTAGACCTGGTTTACTAATTCTTTTTAATCCTTTAATAACTGACTTGTTTTCAAAATATTTAAGTGTTATTCTGATTATCTTGTGAGTATCTTCTACTACTTCACAAGCTGCTATATATCCTTCTTCTAGAAGAATATTTGCTATTTCCATCTTTACTTTAGAATAAGGTACATCGACTAACTCATGACGCTCTCTTGATGCATTTCTTATTCTAGTAAGCATATCTGCTACTGGATCTGTTAAGTTCATTTTGTACCCTCCTTACCAACTTGCCTTTTTAACACCTGGCATTTCACCTTTATATGCTAGATTTCTAAAGCATATACGGCAGATACCATATTTTCTCATGTAAGAATGTGGTCTTCCACATATTTTACATCTGTTATAATAACGAGTGCTAAATTTAGGTGTTCTTTGTTGTTTTGCTATCATTGATTTTTTTGCCATCTTCTAATTCCTCCTAATTCTTTGCAAAAGGTAGTCCTAGAAGTTCTAGAAGTGCTCTAGCTTCTTCATCAGTTTTTGCTGTAGTTACGAATATAACATCCATTCCACGAGCTTTATCTACCTTATCAAATTCAATTTCTGGGAAAATCATCTGCTCTTTGATACCAAATGCATAATTTCCACGTCCATCAAAAGACGCTGTTGGAAGTCCTTTAAAATCTCTTACTCTTGGTAATGCTACGTTAAATAACTTTGTTGCGAAATCATACATTCTATCACGTCTTAGAGTTACTTTACAACCAATGTTCATTCCTTCTCTTAATTTGAAAGCAGCGATAGATTTCTTTGCTTTTGTTATAAGAGGTTTTTGACCTGTGATTGTTTGTAAGTCTGCAGCTGCAATATCTAATGCTTTTGAGTTATCTTTAACATCTGATACACCCATGTTTATAACAATTTTAGTAAGACGAGGTACTTGCATAACTGATGTATAACCAAACTTTTCTTTTAAAGCTGGCACAATCTCTTTTTCATACTTTTCTTTAAGATTCATTTTAGTTCTCCTCCTTACTTAATTTCTGTGTGACATTTTCTACAAACCCTAGTCTTTATTCCGTTTGCATTAACAGTCACTCCAAGTTTTACACCCTTTCCACATTTTTCACAGAAATAATTTACTTTAGAAATGTTTACAGGTGCTTCAATTTTTAGTATTCCAGATTCTTCACCTTGACGTCTTGGTTTAACGTGTCTTGTTCTTACGTTTATACCTTGAACTATAACTTTATTGTCTGCTCTTAATACTTTAATTACTTTACCTTTTTTGCCTTTTTCAGTACCAGAATTTACTATAACAGTATCTCCTGTTCTAAGTTTTACTTTACTTTCATTTTTAATATTTCTTATCATCTTAGTCCACCTTCCTTACAGTACTTCTGGTGCTAAAGATATAATTTTCATATAATCTTTATCTCTCAACTCTCTTGCAACAGGTCCGAAGATACGAGTTCCTTTTGGAGTCTTATCATCTTTTATAATAACTGCTGCATTTTCGTCAAATTTAATGTATGAACCATCTTGACGTTTAAGTCCAGTTTTACTTCTTACGATAACTGCTTTAACAACATCGCCTTTATTTACAACGCCACCTGGTGTTGCAGTTTTAACAGAAGCTACGATTACGTCTCCGATGTTTCCCCATTTTCTATGGTGACCACCTAAAACTCTAATACACATAAGCTTCTTAGCGCCAGTGTTGTCAGCTACATTTACAACTGATTGTTGTTGTATCATAGTAGGATCCTCCTTTTCTCTATTTTGCTTTTTCTACTATTCTAACTAGTCTATATCTTTTATCTTTGCTTAGTGGTCTTGTCTCCATAATTTCAACTGTGTCGCCAATTCCACAAATATTTTCTTCATCATGAGCTTTTAACTTTAATGTATCAGTCATGATTTTGTTGTAAAGCGGATGTTTAAACTTAGTGTCAATTCTTACAACTATTGTCTTATCCATTTTATTTGAAATTACTTTTCCAATTTTAGTTTTACGCATATTTCTTTCCACTTTGTCTTACCTCCTACTTTTCTTCTTCAGCTGGGGCTTCTTCAGCTGCTTTTTTTGTTGTTTTTTTAGTTGTAGATTTCTTTGCTGCTGTTTTCTTAGTAGCTTTCTTAGTATCTTTTTCTTTAACTTCTTTTACTACAACTTCGCCACCATTTTTCTTTATTGTTAAAATAGTACTTACTCTAGCAATGTTTTTCTTAGTGTCTACTATTTTATGAGGATTATCTAATCCATTTAGGGATAAAGAAAATCTTAACTTGAACAACTCTTGCTTTAAAGCTTTTAGTTCTTCTGTAAGTTGTTTCTCATCCATTTTCTTGTAATCATTTAAGTTATTATTCTTCATCTGCCTTACCTCCCTCAGCTTGTTCAGCCTTGCTTACTACTTTACATTTAATAGGAAGCTTTTGAATAGCTTTTCTTAGAGCTTCTTTTGAAGTTGCTTCATCTAGTCCGCTAATTTCAAACATTACTCTACCAGGTTTTACTACTGCAACGAAGTATTCTGGATTTCCTTTACCAGAACCCATACGAGTTTCTGCAGGCTTTTTAGTAATTGGCTTATCAGGGAATATTGTTATCCACATTTTGCCAAATTTCTTTGTATATCTTGAGATTACAACTCTGGCTGCTTCAATTTGGTTATTTGTAATAAATGTAGGTTCAAGTGCAACTATACCATATTCGCCGTGTACTATTTTAGTTCCGCGAGTTGCATTTCCTCTGATTCTACCTTTTTGCATTTTTCTAAATTTTGTTCTTTTAGGTACTAACATTATTCGTTACCCCCTTTGTTTTTAACAGGTAGAACTTCACCTTTATATATCCAAACTTTAACACCAATAATACCATATGTAGTATTTGCTTCTGCAAATCCATAATCGATATCTGCTCTTAATGTTTGTAGAGGAATTGTTCCCTCGCTATAATGTTCGCTTCTTGCAATTTCTGCTCCGCCTAAACGTCCAGATACTTGAGTTTTTATACCCTTAGCTCCAGCGCGCATTGTACGGCTCATTGCTTGTTTCATTGCTTTTCTGAATGAAATTCTTTTTTCTAGTTGCGCTGCTATATTTTCAGCTACTAGAGTTGCGTCCATATCTATGTTTTTAACTTCAACAATGTTTATAGACACATTTTTACCTGTCATTTTGTCTAATTTTTTCTTTAATTCTTCAATAGCTGCTCCGCCTTTTCCTATAATCATTCCAGGTTTAGCAGTATTTAAGCTAACACGTACGTCATTTCCTTTTCTCTCTATTTTGATTTCAGAAATTCCAGCAGTTTTTAAAGTTTTCTTCAAGTATACACGAATTTTGTTATCTTCTACAAGATTATTTGCATAGTCTTGTTTAGATGCGTACCAAGTTGAAGACCAATCTTTAATTATGCCAACTCTTAAACCATGTGGACTTACTTTTTGACCCATTGTGTGCTCCTCCTATTCCATTTCTTTAAGAACTATTGTTATATGACTAGTTCTTTTCTTAATTCTGTATGCTCTACCTTGAGCTCTAGGCATTACCCTTTTCATTGATGGACCTTGACCTGCGTAAGCTTCTGCAACATATAACTTAGCTTCGTTCATTCCGTGATTATTTGTTGCATTTGCCATAGCAGATTTAAGTATCTTAGAAACGATAGGGCTTGCAGCTTTATTTGTATATCTCAAAATAGCTACTGCCTCTTGTGCATTTTTACCTTTAATTGTATCTAGAACAATTTTAGCTTTTCTTGCACTTATTCTTGCATATTTTAATTCTGCTCTTGCTTCCATGTTTATGGTTCCTCCTATTTCAAACTCTAATTAACTTTGCTCTTCTTATCTCCAGCGTGTCCTCTAAAAAGTCTTGTTGGAGCGAATTCGCCTAATTTATGTCCTACCATTTCTTCGGTAACATATACAGGTACATGACGTCTTCCATCATGAACTGCTATTGTGTGTCCTATCATTTGTGGATATATAGTAGATGATCTAGACCAAGTTTTTATAGCTTCTTTGCTATCTGTTTCATTCATTTTTTCAATCTTAGCTAGAAGTTTAGCATCTACATAAGGTCCTTTTTTTAGTGATCTTGACATAGTTCATATCCTCCTATTTTCTATTTCTTCTCTTTACGATAAATTTGTCAGTTCTGTGATTCTTCTTACGAGTCTTGTATCCTAGTGCTGGTTTACCCCATGGAGTCATTGGTCCTGCGTGTCCTACTGGAGCTTTACCTTCACCACCACCATGTGGGTGATCGTTAGGGTTCATTACAGATCCTCTAACTGTAGGTCTAATACCTCTATGACGAGTATTACCTGCTTTACCGTAGTTTACGTTTTCGTTATCTGTATTTCCTAGTGTACCAATTGTAGCCATGCAGTCTACTGGTATAAGTCTCATTTCACCAGAAGGCATTCTTACGTGTGCGTATTTTCCTTCTTTAGCCATAAGCTGAGCTGATGCACCAGCAGTTCTTACTAATTGTCCGCCTTTGCCTTTGTGCAACTCAATGTTGTGTATTTCTGTACCAACTGGAATTGAGCTAATAGGCAATGCGTTTCCTACTTTAATATCTGCTGTTGCAGATGATATAACTTTCATTCCATCTGTTAGGCCAAGAGGTGCTAATATGTAAGACTTTGTTCCATCTTCATATTCGATAAGTGCTATGTTTGCTGTTCTGTTTGGATCATATTCGATACCAATTACTGTTGCATACATATCTTGTTTATTTCTCTTGAAATCTATTATTCTGTATTTTCTTCTTGAACCGCCACCATGATGTCTAACTGTTATTTTACCTGTGTTGTTTCTTCCTGCATTTTTCTTTAAAGTTGTAAGAAGAGATTTCTCAGGTGAAAATTTTGTTATTTCTTCGTTAGCTAGCACTGTCATGTGTCTTCTTGATGGAGTTGTTGGTCTAAATGTTTTTACTCCCATTTTACTTTCCTCCCTCGCTTGCAAATGCTGAAGAAATTTCAGCTATTTCTGTATTATATTTCTTCGCTTTTTTAGTTTCTTTTCCACCTTTTGCAAGATACTTTTCTTCCTTAGGATTTGTATCTATTGTAACAATAGCTTTTTTCCAAGCTGCTGTTTTACCTTGGTGTACTCCAACTCTTTTTGTTTTTCCGTCATATCTTAAAGTGTTAACCTTTAAAACTTTAACGTTAAATAATTCTTCAACTGCATTTTTAATATCTATTTTTGTTGCGTTGATTTTAGTTTGGAATGTATATTTTCCTGAAGCCATTTCTGAATATGTTTTTTCTGTAATTATAGGCTTTATAATAACGTCTTCTGCGTATAACATATTAAGCGTACACCTCCTCTAATGTTTTAACTGCGTTTACTTCAAGTACTAGTTTTTCATATTTTAATAAATCAAATATGTTAATTGTATTTACTGTAATTGCTTTAACGCCTTCAATATTTCTTGCACTTGCTTGAACATTTAAGTTCTTCTCATTTAAAACTACTAATGATTTTTTAGCATCAAGGTTATTTAATACTTCAACCATTTTCTTAGTTTTAACTTCTTCTAATTTCATGCTATCTACTATTACAAGTTTTCCTTCAGATAATTTTGAAGTTAAAACTGATTTTATAGCAAGTTGTTTTACTTTTTTAGGTAGTTTATATCTATAATCTCTAGGTTTTGGTCCTAAAGCAATACCACCTTTTATCCATTGTGGAGCACGAATAGAACCTTGTCTTGCTCTACCTGTACCTTTTTGTCTCCAAGGTTTTATACCACCACCGCGAACTTCAGCTCTTGTTTTAGTGCTTTGTGTACCTTGTCTTTGATTAGCAAGGAAGTTTACTAGTACTTGATGTACTACAGTTTCGTTTACTTCAACACCAAAAACTGTATCTGCTAATTCGATTTGTGATACTTTTTTACCTGTTATATCTAATACATCTGCTTTTTGCATTGTTCTTTCTCCTTTCCTTGACCTAATTATTTAACACTCTTTGTTACATTAACAACTGAATTTTTAGCACCAGGAACTGAACCTTTTACTAATACAGCGTTTTTCTCTGTGTCAACTTTGATTACTTCAAGATTTAATGCAGTTCTATTTACATTACCCATGTGACCTGCTAATTTTTTGTTCTTAAATACTCTACCTGGGTTAGTACCAGCACTCATAGAACCTGGTCTTCTGTGGTAATTAGAACCATGAGTTGTAGGACCTCTGTGTAAGCCATGTCTTTTAATTACACCTGCAAATCCTTTACCTTTTGATACACCGTGAACATCTACATGGTCACCAGCTTCTAGAACATCTAGAGTAATTGTTGAACCAATTTCATATTCATCTGGGTTTTCAACTTTTATTTCTTTTACGTATTTTTTAACTGGTACCCCAGCTTTTTCAAATATACCTTTTTGAGGTTTATTTACTTTGTTTTCTTTAACATCTGCAAATCCAACAACGATAGCGTTGTATCCTTCTTTATCAGTAGTTTTCTTAGCAACTACAACCATTGGATAAGCTTCAATTACTGTAACTGGCACTACAACACCGTTTTCGTTTTGGTATTGAGTCATGCCTAGTTTTTTACCAAATAATTCTTTCATTTTTTCCCTCCAAATTTTAAAATAAACTTTTTTTGTAAAACTTATACTGTCATATCAAGCATAGGGTATGTCATTGCCTTTTAAAAGGTTAACTGCTAAATATTATTAAAGTTTAACATCGATTTCTACACCAGCTGGCATATCTATTGCCATCAAAGCATCTACTGTTGCTTGGTTTGGTGCGATAACATCAATAACTCTCTTGTGAGTTTTCAATTCAAATTGTTCTCTTGAATCTTTATGCTTGTGTGGAGAACGTAATATTGTTACGATTTCTCTTCTTGTAGGAAGTGGAACTGGTCCAGATACTGCTGCACCACTATTTTTTGCCACCTCAACTAACTTAGCTGCTGTTTGTTCTAGCACTACATGGTCATAAGCTTTTAATCTTATACGCATTTTAGATACATTTGTTTTTACCATTAAATTCACTCCTTTACTATAATTTCAAGGTCTCGCAAGTTGTACACTACCCCGTGTGTTTCAAATTTGTGACATGATAAAAGCCAAACCCTAACATTTGGCAAATACAAATTTCCTACTTGCCGCCCGATTTTAAATCAGACATGCTCCATGGAAGTTCCCTATGTCTTAGCATAGCCATCTACCACTTCAACGCAAATCAACATAAATATTATAGCGTATGTAAGATAAAAAATCAAGCTTTTTTGCAAATCTTTTGCAAAAACATTTTTGACTTAAGTTTGTAACAAAATTGTAATATAAATTTAATTGACTTTTGATAAATAAAATACTAATATTTAAGTGTACCAAGAAAGCGTAAATGCATATATGCAAAATATTAAACATTACTACCCCTAAAGGTAATGGTTATAATTCTTGGAAAAGGTCGGGCAGTTAAAATCTAACTTGATTTTACCGGCAGTATGGTTTTAATCAGAAAACATACTAAAGAAGAAAAGGAGAACATATATTTTTATGTTCCCCTTCTTTTTATATTACAAACTATATCTTCAATGTAAAATCATATGTGGTTCGATGATAATATCTTACATGAGTGTATTTTATTCCATTATCTTCTCCCATTCCCAAAATTTCTCTTGTGAATTGAGATTTATTAAAACTTGGAAAATATACATCAGCCTCTGCTGAATCCTCAATTTCAGTGAGATATATCTCATCAGCAAAGCCAACAAACAATTTATAGATGCTAGCGCCACCAATTATATACAAATCGTTCGCCTCAGCTTCTAACAGGCACTTCCTTACAAAATTTGTCACATCATACATAACCTGCACATCATTTGTGCTTTTGTTAAAATCTTCAACATCAGACAAAACAATATGAGTTCGATTTGGAAGTTTTTTAGGTAATGAGTTAAATGTATTTCTTCCCATCGCCACAATTTTGCCTTCCGTCTGTTTTTTAAAAAACTTAAGATCTCCTGGTAAATGCCAAATTAAATCATTGTTTTTACCAAGTTCGTTGTTTCTTCCTACAGCTGCTATAATTTTAATCATATCGCCACCTTCATATCTACCTTTCCTAAGTGTTCATATCCTATAAGCTTAATATCTTTGCATTCTTTCGAATTGTCAAAATCAAAGAAGTCATGTATCTCAGGGTTTAACCACAATTTTGGAGCAGGCTTCGCGTCAGCTCTTCTACTAATCATCTCTTTTATCCCTTCTATATGGTTGCAATATATATGAGCGTCAGTAATTTGATATAACATTTTACCCGGCTTTAAACCAGTAACTTGTGCTATCATGCAACAAAACGCTGCATATTGTGTTACGTTATACGGAAGTCCAAGTCCAACGTCACACGAACGTTGTGTTACTCGAATATTTAACGTATCACCGTCTACAATAAACTGGCAACTATATACGCACGGCGGTAAGACTGCAGTATCAAAATACGCAGGTTGCCACAGGTCAATTACATTACGTCTGCTATCAGGATTATTCTTAATTTCCTTTATGTTATTTTCAGGCCATTCAAACTTTCCCGTAGCAAAACCGTAAACGGTACCGATAGTTCCAGCATATTCCTTTCCTATAAAGCGTTCTTTTCCGTCTTTCCTGTAATAGCCATCCGCATCGACTTCCCATTCATCCCAAATGGTGACACCTCTGTCTCTTAAATCTTGAACTTTAATACTGTGCATTTGATATATCCACAAAAGTTCAATTACTGGTCCTTTGATGCCAACTCGTTTTACACTTAATACAGGAAACTCCTCTTGCAAATCAAATTCAAAAGAATGTCCCAAAATTCGCAAGGTATCTATCCCCGTTCTGTTGTGGTGAATTTTACCTTCTTTTAGTATTTTCTCACAAAGGTCTAAGTACATGTTATCCCATTTTGACATAATTACTATCCTCCTATAAATTTTTTAGAATAATTTGCCAAACTTCTTCTGCTATGCTATCTATATCACGCATAACACCATTTTGTACACACTCAATTATTTTCCAATCGAGTAATTTCGCAGCAATCAACCCAGTATATACACAACTGCTCAAATACTCATCATCAGACTCGTGTATATCTTGTTTTTGACTATTATCTATTTTGTTAACTCTGTTTTCTCTTAACATTTTAGTATAGTCAAGCGGAACATTTAAATATATTGTAATATCCGCTTTAGGAATTCTAAAATCTTGATGTTCCAAAACATCTAACCACAAAACAAACTCTTTAAGTTTGTCCTCGTTAAAGTCTGCTTCGGTCATAAGTTTAGAACCTTGATGAATTATATTTGAAGCTGTATATCTATCAAAAACAAAAACTTTATCTTTTTGTTTGTACAAGTCTTCAAATTCTTTTTTATAAGTAATATATCTATCTGTCGCAAAAAGTATTGAAGCAGCCTTGGCATCAACATCATTTGGTGAAGTTCCAATCTCACCATTTAAATACATTCGCACCGGTGCTGAAGAATCACTTGAATAATTTGGGAATGACGTACTATATACTTCGTAGTTCTCTTCTTTCAATCGTTCAATTAACAGTCTTGTCTGTGTTTGTTTACCACTACCATCCGTTCCCTCTATTGCTATGATTTTACCGTTTAATTTCATAAATTCTCCTTTCAAATTATCTGTAGGTCTTCATTCTTTGCAAATTTTGCATAATTAATATGTTTCTATCGGTTTCTGATTATACCATAAAGCATATGAAAATTCAATTATTTATCATGTTATCTAATCAAATTTTAGTTTAATGCTTGATTTTGGTAAAATGTTATGCTAAAATATCTGCTATAAGAATAATTGTGCTTTTAAGGAGGGAAACAAAAATGCCAAATATTAAATCTGCTATAAAAAGAGTAAAAGTCAACAAATCTAATAACGACGAAAATAAAATAGTAAGAAAAACGTATAGAGACGCTGTTAAAGCTTTCCAAGCTAACCCAACAGAAGAACTATATAAAGCAGCTGTAAGTAGCGTAGATAAAGCTTGGTCTAAAGGTGTATTGAAAAGAAATACTGCTGATAGAAAGAAAGCTAGCCTTGCAAAACTTCTTTCAAAATAGTTAAAAAAATGAGCCATTCGTGACTCATTTTTTTATACACCAGGTATTCCTTCTCTATACTGACCTCTAGTTTGTACTCCACCAATTCCTTTTAATCCTTCTCTAGTATTATTTATAATACTTGCTAATGGTGCAAATCTGTCAACCGGCGTAAGCGCTACAGTTTGTGCCACTATAATTGGATCCAACATATCTATAAGTACTCTTTTAGGTGCTGACGCAAAATTTGCTCCCGCAGAAATAATAGCTTCATAATATGACTGACATGCTCCTGCAAATATAACAAGGTTGTCTAACGAATGTTCATAACGTCTTGCTTCTAATACAGATTCTACAAAATACCTAGAATTCTTGTAATTATCTATATTGTACATATCACTTCTTTTTCTAATAAATGCATCATGGCCCGTAAGCACGAGTATATTTGGACGTATTTTTGTAAGTAAATTATACACATGCCTCGGTTGTTCTGGCTCTGCTATGTTATATACATGAGCTATGACACCCATTTTTTTATACACATCCTTACATTTTCTTGCATAATCTATATCTCCATCTATATGTAAAACAACTCCTGGCTTTTTATATATAGCATCTTTAGCATATATTGGAGTCTGTTCAGTTACATAACTCGTACTAGCACTTCTCAAATTAAATCTACTTTTTATGCCTGAATACGACCTACTTAATCTTTCATCAAATCTTTTGTTGTTTATATTAATCATTCTAGTCTCTTCATCTTTAGTTATATATTTTAAATCATATATCGGCGCATCCGCCAAAATACGCACAGTCATCCCCACTAAGTCAACCATATCTCCTCTAATTCCTGTTATTTTAAACAAGACATCATAATTATATGATTTTCTTGCTACTGTATCTCCTATTTTAAATTGTGACATAAAAATTCACCTCATATAACATTATATGAAGTGATTTGATTTATGTTCGATCACATACAAATATTTAAATAAAACGCACGCAAACTTTTTATTTATAGAAAAGGCAAAGACCCAAACGATCTTTGCCATAAATTATCTTCATATTTTAAAACATACCTTTTCGAAGATAACTCTCTTTTTTACTTTATCCAATTCAATTAGTAAATTTTGAAATTCCGCCTCTTTCAAATAAATCCGCGGTACGATATTCCTTTCTTCTTCCAATACATAAATCTTATTAAGGTTTACATATGATGAATATTTCAGATACGGTTTAGTAGCGTTGGGTAGCAACAAATACTGGGGTACAGTTTGAAGCTTACCAGTTGTAATTTTCAACAGTTGTACACTATTTTCAGAAGAAGTATCTTCCAACACAACAAATGGATGTCCTCCCATCCTTGTATCTACCGTTCTTACACCTTCCTTGTCATTAAAAACTACATTCCGAAGAAATATAATATCACCTTCAAAATATTTCATGCCATTTCTCCCCCTTTTTATTAAAATAAAAGTAACTTCTTAATTCCTTGTATATTATAACACGTTCTCAAATATTATGTCAAGTAATTGCTTGATTTTTACTTAACATTGTTACAATTTTTTTAAAGCCACTCTAGAACACCTACTAGAATGGCTTTAATTGTCGGCTAAATATTTTTGCTTCATTTATACTTCATTTATTACTACATTTATTCAATTATTTTATTAAACTTTTTGGTGCTTTTGGTGCGTGGAAATACCAAAATACGCTTGTAGTTGTTGTTGATTTAGCATAAGCTTCAACTATCTTTGCTATTAGTTTTTTCATAAAATTTTCCTCCTTATACATTTTAAATTAAAAATATCTCCATGGCAGATACTTTAATTACCTTTTTACTCATAGTACGGAAAAAATGTTTCATACCCATACTCATTTTTAAATAATTTATACATTGTGCGTGTTGTCATTAGATTAATACTAAAAACAGAAAACATTATTAACTCTTGAATACTTTTATCATTAATTAACATCAAAGATGCTAGATATATAACATTTAACATTACAAATGCTTTAACTTTAGTTTTTCTTCGTAATACTTTATCTACTTTAGGTATTTCAGGAACATCTGCTGGAACATAAACCCAAATACAATACATTGCAAATATATAATTTAATATAAACAAAAGAATATACATTTCATGTTTTAAAACAACCATTTTAGGTATATATATTGTTGCTAAATAAAATATAACCGAACTCGCAAAACATCCTAAATTAGTCTTGGCATGTACTCCACCCACAAATGATTTATATAAAGAAATAACTATAGTTACTATTAAAATCTCTTTTAAAATATTTAATATAATTCCTAATACCAAAATACCTATCGCTTTTGGAATATCTTCTACAATTCTCGTTACTCCAAATAACAATATTTCTCGTCTTTCTTCTGTATAATTCGTATCTTTTAGCAAATACATTACTATCTTTTGACTCAATTTGTCTATCATTGTCGTTCCTCTGTGATTATTATACATTATTTGTTTTGAGTTTCTAGTTCTTAAACATGAAACAACTCTATTTTGCCATAACTTGTTTTAAAAAAGCAAATAATTACCTTCAAAATAATTTCACGCAAATCAAAATACAATTTCACAAAATAAGTAACAGACATTTTGTACACTGTATAATATATTATAAAGAAAGGGGCGTATGATATATTATAACTGATATATCACACAAAATTAATATGAATAATAACTGTTGTTCTTCTACTAATGATTATACAAATACATGTAACCTATCGAGCAGTTCATCATCTTCTTTTGGAGCCAGCAATAACTGTTCTTTATGGATAATCATAGGAATAATAATTTTAATATTTCTATTCTGCTTTAATGACAACTATTAAATTCTTTATTAATCTACGGTTATTTTAGCATTATTTGTTCATAATACAAATAGGTGAAGTTATATGGAACAAAAGAACACTATTTTAACTATACTTTTAGTGTTATTAATTAGTTTAGGTGTTTTTGCAATTATTAAATTTAACAAAAACACTAACGGAAAAGGGAAAAATATAATTTACGATGAATTAAACAATCAAATAGAAACTAATAATTTACAAAAAGAAGAAAAGATAGAAAACGTTTGCATTGCAAGCTTTACAACCAACATTACTTATCCTGATGATAAACGTACACATAATATAATTACTTGTTGCAATTACTTAAATAACTCAATAATAAAAGTAGGGCAAATATTTTCTTTTAATGACAAATTAGGTCCCTTTAGCGAAGAGCAAGGGTACACAGAATCAACTGGTTTTGACGCAGAAGGGAAAATAATTCAGATTGTAGGCGGGGGCATTTGCCAAGTATCATCTACTTTGTATAACGTAGCTTTAATATCAAAATTGGAAATTATAGAAAGAAATGAACATAGCGCACCTGTAGACTATGTTGCGCAAGGAAAAGATGCAACAATATGCTATCCTTATGTAGATTTAAAATTTAGAAATACTAGTAACTCAGATATCACAGTTAAAGCTATATGCGATGGTAAACAAGTTACAATTGAATTTTGGAATATCAAAAAATAAGGCAGTCTAAATCGCTGTCTTATTTATTTACATCTATAAATATTTTTTCATATGGTTTTATAAGTCCTAACTCAGACCTAGCTATCTCTTCCATAAACTCTGTTGTATTCGTTTTAGATTTAATTTCATTTATTTTTTCAACTCTTTCATTAGCATCCGTTATCTTTGACTCTATATCTGCTATTTTCACATCATATTCATTTATACTAAGCTGTTGTGTAAAAAAAGTATATACAAAATACACAGTAAAAGCAACTAGAATAACTCTTATATAATCTAGTTCCAACTTTTTCTTTTTTTTTGCACTTTTTTGAACACTACCTGCTCTTGACATATATCTCCCTCATTTGTTATTGAATTGTTTTTCTTTTGCTTTAAATTTACATAATTAGAATTTATCACATAAAAAGCTTTTTTGCAACATTTAATTACAATATTTTTAAAAAAATTTATCTGTTTTGAAAATATTTGTCTAAATATTTCTAATGGTGTAAATATAAACGCAACTATTTTGTTAACGGTATTAATGAGTCTTAAAAACAACAAAACTAGCTTGTTTCCTACTACGCTAATATAAACTATAATACCTAATATTATTGAAAATATATTATACATTCTTATGCCGTTTATCATAAATGCATTTATTGCAATAGTTAATACTATTCCAACTATTATAAAATAAATTATATCCTGAATTGATACAATTATATCTATACATTTTCTACTCTTTCTTAGTGCCCTAAAAAAATCAAACACAATACCATAAAACACACCTACAAGAGTAAAAACTAAAAAAGAAATTGTCTCTTGCTGCAACTCCATAATCAGCTCCACTATTTAAATATTTTCCCGAACATTCCACCTTTTTTTTCTTGCGTATTATCACTATATATAAGTGCTATAATTTTACCTTCTACGATTAATTCATTATTATCTAAATTTAGTTTATTCATTTTCAAATCATTTCCTTTTATAGTAAGAATTCCTTCTTCTGTTTCTGCAAGTATTAATTCATCATCAAAGCTGTGTATATCTAACACACCTGTAATATTCGCTTTCTCCCTGTTCTCCATAATTATATTGTGATTATTTATTTTTTTATCTTCCACACAAAAACCTCCTCTGTATATAATATATATATATTCAAAGAAGGTTTAATTTATGAAATATTTACGCACATTTTAACAACCTTTTTTATCGTCACAATTAGAATATTCTACGAACAAATCTTTTAGCTTTTCTTGCAATAATTCAGTGTTTTCCTCAGTATAGTACTCTTCCAGCTCCATATCCGAAATAGTGCTTGTATCGTTGTTATGCCCTATAATTTTACCAGACTTTATAAAATATACATCCGGTACATAAATTCTAGCTACACCAAATTCATCTAACAACAAATATTCTTCTAACATATTTGTTAGTTTAACATAAAACTCAGAATTTTCCTCTCTATCTTTCATAATATTATAATATAATATCTTACTAACGCCATACTCTTTGGCAATTTCATTCAGATGCTTGACATATGCTTGACACCAACTACATTCTGGGAAGCCAAAAAAGACAACTGCTCTTTCTGCTTCAAATGCTTTCAAAACTTCTTCTTTGCTTGCATACACATATATATTATATTTTCCTACATTTGTATATTCTTTACTAAATCTTACATTATCCGTTGTAGTTTTACTTGGCAACTTTTTACAGACTAACCATATTACTCCAATTAAAACTAAAACCACAACTAGTTGTAGCATAATCTTAATCCATTTGTCATTCAACATACTTACACCACCTCAAAAATAACAACAAATATTTATGTTAATAATACATCTACTCAAAAGAGCAAAAGTGTTACGGAGTTATGTCCAAAACATAATTCAGTAACACAATATCGTATATTATTCTGCTGCTGCAGGTGCTTTGTACACCCAATTTGCAACAACTTTTCTTGCCTCTGTTTTGTTTACAAGCACACAGCTTTGTCCATTAGTTGGATTTTCTTCTGTAGCTTGAGGATAATAACCCAGATTAATTACAGGCATAGCACTTGAAACTATTGTATCTAAATTAATTTCTTTGAATTCACCTACATACTTCATTGCCTCTCTTACTGTAACGTTGGTATTAGTAGATTCAACAGCCACACTAATTATATTAGGCAAATTATATATATTTTCAGAGCTTATAAGCTGCTTTATTAATTGCTTTACAACCGCTTTTTGCATATTTCCTCTAGATATATCTCCATCAAGATAACTTCTATACCTTACAAGTTTTTCAACTTGTCCTGAATTCAACCTTGTACCATTTTCAGGCAATTCAAAATAATAATTATTAACTTCTTGATAATTCCACCAAATATCTCTCATTTCTTGCGTCGCTTCCAAACCGCCAATTTTTCCAACTATAACAGGTATCATATCTAAATCTATAACCATATAATAATCTATTGGATCAACCGCAAGCAATGTTTGAACTTCCTCTAAAAGTGCTTGTGTATATTTACCACCTTGATAAATTGAGTTTATTTTAAGGTAAGCTCTCCAATTAGTGGTATATGTATCTCTCGGAACAGATAGCATATACAGCTGATTATTTATAGTGTCATACTTCATATAAATAATTGTATCCGTCCTATAGCCACCTTCATCTGTACCACAAAACAACATTGTAACAACATCTTTCTTAGGCTCATCTTGAACCAACTCAATGGTCGTCACTTCATTACCATTTTCATCTAAAGTTACAGTAGCATTAACTCCCATTATTGTGTTTAATTTATATAACGCAATCCATACTAGAATACCAAGAATTGCAACAGTTATATATAATTTAGTTAACCTTGTAAACGCGTTCCTTTTAGCTTTCTTCATAAGCTTCTTTTCTTTTTTATCTTTCACAAACCCCATCTCCATTTTGATATTTTAACATAATACTATAACTATTTCAAGAAAACAATTTATTTTTAATAAATGTTTATATTCTAATTCTATAAACCAAATGCCAAAGCAGATTGTTATTATATAAGAACTTAACTATAAAAGATTTATCTATTTGACCTACTATCCATGACATAAAGTTCATTGGAGATAATAATGATATTATTCCCAAAACAACCCATAATTTAATCACAAAAAGTATTATTTCTGCCGCAAACCCTCCTGTTTTGTTTAATGAGTTTAAAAGCGGAAGTGAAAATATTGCTCCAAGTATTAAACTTAAAACCGCCGCTATAACTGTTATACACAAAAATATTATTAAAAAGGCAATAATATTCATAATATACATTGTTATTTTTTCCGCAATTACATCACTTAAAGTTTTTTCTTCAGGCAAATTTTCTTGTTCTTCGTCCAAATCTATTTTGCCTGTTAGTTTAAACTTTTCTATAATGTTAGAGAGGCTAATATATTCATCCTCTTCTACACTTGAATTTTCTTTTTGCTGTGAAACAATAGCATTTTTTATACTTTCTGTTATCTTAGAAGGAAATTCATAATTGTCTGTAATATAGGTGGCTAACGACTTATAGAACATAAAAGCAAAGACTGTAGCTAAAATGAAACCTACTATTTTAGTTACAATAGAAATCATCCCTTTTTTTATTCCAATAATTCCAAAAACCAAGGCTAAACTTACTATTATAATATCTAATACCATACATCTTCCTCCTTATATATTGAATGTTATTATTTTATTGGAAATATACATTGCTACACTTTTTCCATCGTTGTATATTACAGGTTTTGTTATAACTGTATCAGATGTATAACTCTTTACTTTAGTACCATATTTATTGAATATATCCATTTGCTTTTGATAACATACAAATATCAAGCCATTAGAAAACATATAATACTTTGGTGGTTCAAGAAGCGTAGAACTACTTTTTAAATTCAAATTATAATTTGCTACATTAAGTAAATATGCTGAACTTGCACTGTCTTGTGATACATATGCTAATGTATTATCACAAATATCCATATTAATAGAGTTAATCGCGCTTATTGAGTTATCATCAATTTTTCTATTAACATAGTTATATTTTACAACACTATCATTTAAAAGTATATTCAAATTTTTACCTTTCCAATACATCTTATATACCAATTCGTTATTTTTCGCGATTATAGTTTCAAAATTATATCCTTCAATTTTTAGTTTTTCCAACTCAACTATATCTACCTTAGTAACAAGACTTATGCCAGATATATCCGCGTAAGAATATGCTAAATATTTTGAGTTTTCAGATAAAGCGTAGTCTGAAAGAGTGTTAGTAGTAAGTCTTAAAGAATACAACAATTTTCCTTTTTTGTTATATATACCAAGCGCTGTTTTAAGACCACTTGTTGAATACTCAACTACAGTCGTTCCACTACTATTTATTTTACTAGAAAGGATATCTCCTTCTATTTTAATTCTAGATATTTCATACTGGCCATCTAATATATATATATATCCTGTATCAAAATTAGTTACTTGTATATATTTACCAGCTGTACATATACTCGGAGTATATATCTCATCTAACTTTTTTGACCAAGCTTCATTGCCGTTTGAGTTATATGCAGTAAGCGTCCCTTTTTGAAACACCAAAATTTTATCCTCATAATCTAGTACAATGTTATCTGTATACATAGTATCAATCAAAACTACGTCTTCACTCGTTATTTCCTTATTCAATACTAAACCTATTCTATGGTAATTATCCATTACATAATACAAACCTATTCCAAGTAATAAAACAATTAACACTATAATGTGCTTTTTAGTAAATTTAAACTTCTCTAACTTGGACTTAAAATCTTGTGAGTTTCCTTTACGTTTTTCTCTAAGTTGCTCTTTTTGCATCTTCTTAACGTCGGATTCAGTTACCTTAACTATTTTACTAGTTTTCACTACTTTTTTCAATTTATCTTTTTTCACTAAATTACCTCCCAAGGTTTTGGAGTATAATATTTTTTACCTTTTAATTTATCTGGCAAATATTGCTGCTCAACTCGTCCATCTTCAAAATCATGCGGATATTTATATCCATTGCTATAACCGAACTTTTTCATATCTTCTATTGGAGCATTTCTAATGTGCATAGGTATCTCACCGATATCGTTATTTTCAACTTCATTTAGTGCTTCATTTATTCCCATATATGCACTATTAGATTTTCTAGATTTTGCGACATACACTGCGGCTTCGGATAAGATTATGCGTCCCTCTGGCATTCCGATGGCCGCTACTGCCTGCATTGCAGCATTTGCTACAACTAACGCATTCGGATTAGCTAGTCCAACATCTTCCGCTGCACATATAACAATTCTTCTTGCTATAAACTTTGGATCTTCGCCTGCCGCTAACATTTTTGCAAGATATATTAGCGTTGCATCTATGTCACTCCCGCGCATTGATTTTATAAATGCGGAAATTGTATCGTAATGCTCATTTGAGTTTTTGTCATAATGCATTTTCTTTTGTTGCATAGATTCTGCAATTACCTCTTTCGTAATATTTACCACGCCAGTTGCATCCATTTCTGTTGTAATTACAGCTAGCTCTATTCCGTTTAGTGCCGTCCTTACATCTCCTCCACTAAGCTCAGCAATATAATCTATAACATCATCAGCTATGGTTATTTTATACATTCCAAGCCCATTTGTTGTGTCAGTTATTGCATGTGCTATTATCTTTTTGATATCTTCATGTGTTAATGGCTCAAACTTAAATACCGTAGACCTAGAAACTAAGGCTGCGTTTACTTCAAAATATGGATTTTCTGTCGTTGCGCCAATTAGAATTATAACACCTTTTTCAACTAAAGGAAGCAATGCGTCTTGTTGAAGCTTATTAAACCTATGTATCTCGTCTATAAAACAAATAGTTTTACCAGTTGGATTTAAAAATAGATTTCCCGCTTCTTCTGCTATTTTTTTTATATCTGCAACACCTGCACTTGTCGCATTAAGCTCTATGAATTTATGTTTTGTTGTATTTGCTATAATTCTTGCAAGAGATGTTTTGCCACATCCCGGAGGCCCCCAGAATATTGCAGAAGATAGTCTATCTGCTTTAATTAATCTATACAATAATTTATTCTCTCCTACAATTTGTTCTTGGCCAAAAAAATCTTCTAACGTTTTTGGCTTCATTCTATATGCTAATGGTTGTTCCATGTTTTTCACTCCTATTTTACACAGAAATTATATTATATCTACAAGGAAAAATCAACAAAAATGTCATTTGGGACGCTTCTGTTTGACACAAATTTAAATTGTGTCAAACAGAAGCGTCCGGGATTGCTGAAAAAGTAGCACTAAATTACAGCCAAAATTTTAAAATGTA
>CAYZTN010000014.1:0-23152 GCA_964481385.1 uncultured Clostridium sp.
TTTAAAATTTTGGCTGTAATTTAGTGCTACTTTTTCAGCAGTCCCGGACGTTTCTGATTGACACCCTCTTAATTAGTGTCAATCAGAAACGTCCCAAATGACAGCATGACAGCATGACAGCATGACAGTACGACAACACGATATTGAGTTACTATTAACACAGTCAAGCATATATGAATATTATACATTAGGTGATAAAAATGAGCGTTATAGCTGAGATTTGTTTGTATTTAATTGTTGTTTTGGGAATTGTGTGTACGACTATTGCGGCATGTAGTGATAGTGGTATAGTTAAACCGAGTTATGTTAGAAGAAAAAAAGATGGTAGCAGAGTATTGTTGGAAGTGAAGTTTATTGGAGAAAGTGATAGCGAGCTTCAGGATACTTCATATGCTTTAGCAAATGGTCAATTCGATAATATTTATGATTTAGTAGATGAGTTTAAGGTGTATAAAAAAGAGATATAACAGGCTTTAATTTTACATTTGACAAACATATATTTTATTGGTATATTAGTAGCAAAAGAAAAGAGGAAGATGTTATGTTTGCATATTTTAAGGGAGAAATAGCTGATAAAGTCAAGGAAAAGATAGTTATAGATGTAAGTGGAGTTGGATATGAGGTATATATGTCTCAAGGAGATATTGATACATTAACTATCGGCAGTATTCAAAAAATTTATACATTTACAGATATAAAAGAAGGAAGTATTCAGATTTTTGGCTTTATACAAAAAGAGTCACAAAGTATATTTGAAAAGTTAAAGAAAGTATCAGGTATAGGTAGTAAAACTGCATTAAATATTTTATCATATATGACACCATCTGAATTATGTGTAGCAATTGCAAATGAAGATACAGCACTTTTATCTAAAGTGCCAGGACTTGGTACAAAGACTGCTGCTAGAATTGTTTTAGAATTAAAAGATAAGATTTTAAAGGAAACGCCAGATATAGTTAATTCACCTAAAAAAGTTGTTAAGTCAAAGACAAATACTGCTGTAAATGAGGCTATCCTTGCACTTAAAGTGCTTGGGTATTCTGGTTACCAAATAGAGCAAATAATTGATACATTAGATACAGAAGGTAAAACAGTAGAGCAAGTAATAAAATTGGTGCTTGCTAATATTAAGTAAAATATATAATATAAAGCGAGGTTAAATTGGCCTTGCTTTTTACATAAATTCACACAGCGTAATATTTGACAAACAAGTCTTTTACTGATATAGTTATATCATAAAAAGTGGTTAAATAAAATTACATAGTTGGTAAAAAAATATAATTGATATTTACGCATATATGTGATATTATTTTTTCATAAGGAGAGCTGTAAAATGATTAAATTTGAAAACGTTGCTAAAAGCTATGATCATGGGGTAGTAGCGTTAAGCGACATAAATATTGATATAAACAATGGGGAGTTTATATTTTTTATAGGCCCGTCTGGCTCTGGTAAATCTACGCTTTTAAAGTTGTTATTGAAAGAAGAAGTGCCAAGCGATGGGAAAATTATTGTTGACGGACGCGACCTTGCAACAATACGAGAAAAAGATATTCCATATCTAAGAAGAAAAATGGGATGCGTTTTTCAGGACTTTAGATTACTTTATGATAGGACCGTTTATGAAAATATAGTATTTGCTTTAAGGGTGGTTGAGGCTTCTAATAGGGAGATAAAATCTCAAGTAGCACATGTGTTGGAACTTGTTGGTTTGACAGGTCAAGAGGACAAGTATCCAAATCAGTTATCGGGTGGTGAACAACAGCGTGTAGGTCTTGCACGTGCTTTAGCTACTCGTCCACCTATAGTTATAGCAGATGAGCCAACTGGAAATTTAGATAACGAAACTGCAGATGAGATAATGAAAATACTTTATGAGATAAATGCAAGAGGTACTACAGTGCTTATGGTTACGCACAGTAAAGAAATCGTTGAAAAAAGTAATAAAAGGGTAATTACTTTGAGTAGAGGAAAAATTGTATCAGATACAAAAGGAGGTGCGCGCCATGGGGACTAGAGCGTACTTAATAGGTGAAGGTTATTCTAATTTAAAGAAACATAGCGGTAAGACGTTTGCAACTATGTTAATAATTTGTGCAACAATGTTAATTCTGTCGCTGTTTATAATTGCATATGTAAATATTGAAACTAATGCCAAGATAATTACTGAAAACCAAGGGTTGAAAGCACTAATTTCTGATGATGTTGACGAAGCAGATGTTGAAGCTATTGGAGAAAAAATAAAGCAAATATCTAATGTAAAAACGATTACGTATTTGGATAAAGATGCAGCGCTAGAAGATGCAAAAGAAATATTAAAAGAATATGCATATCTTTTGGATGGCTATGAGTCATTTAATCCATTTCCAAGGTCATACATAGTTGTATTTGAGAATTTGGAGTCTACTGAAAATGTGAAAGAAGCCGTTGAATCTGTTGAAGGGATATATAAGGTTGCATATAATGACACCATAATTGATACCGTAATTAAAATATCTGATGTAGGAAGCATTGTAGTTATTGCGCTTGGTGTAGTTATGTTACTTGTTTCTGTGTTCATAATTTCAAATACAATAAAACTTTCTGTATATTCGAATAAAAGAGAAATATATATTATGAAATATATTGGAGCAACTTCTAAGTTTATACGTTATCCATTTGTAGTATCTGGTGTGCTTATGGGAGTTGGGTCGGCTCTCTTTACATGGGTAGTTGTGTCACTTGGTTATATTGTGTTATATAACAATGTGGTACAATTAAATTCAGATTTAGGTTCATTCGGACTTGTTGCATATAGTTCTTTTTGGTATATAGTATTGGGAGTGGACGTGATTGTAGGAATTATGCTTGGTGGAATTGGAAGCCGAATTGCTATAAAAAAATACTTAAAAGATTTCAAACCTAGTAAAATTGCGATAAAAGAAGAAAAAACAAAATCTAAAGAAAATATAAAAGAGAAAAAAGAGCAAGAGCGTAAAGAAAAAGAAGATAAAAAAAGAGCAGATAAAGATGCCGCTTGGTCAAAAAAACAACAAGAAATTGAAGAAGCAAAACAAAAAATAGAACAAAGAAAGCAAGAAGAAGCCAAAAGACAACTTGAGAAAGCTGAAAAGGAAGAAAAGAAAGAGAAAATAAAAAATCAAGAAAAAGAAGAAAAGGCGGAAAAAGATAAAAAAGAAGTTGAACCAGAATTATCTAAAGTAAAAGTAAATAAATCTAAATATAAAAAAGAAATGAGTGAACTTGAAGCTGCTAAGGAACTGAGAAGGGCGGGAAGAAGAAATGCTTGGAAAAAATAGATTTAAAGTTATATTTGCTGTTTTTAGTATTTGTATAATATCTTCTTTTATTCGCGTAGAAGCTGCCGAAACGTTAGAAGAGTTGCAAAAAGAATTGCAAGAAATTAAAGACACTCAAATGTCTGTAAAAGAGCAATATAGCACTATAGAAACGGATATTGCCCTTTATCAAGAACAAATATCTACACTAGAAGAAAAAATAACCACATACAATGGGAAAATAGAAAATATAGATGTAAAAATAAGTCAGTCTACGCAAAAAGTTGAAGAATTAGAACGTGAATTGCAGGAGATGTCTGTAAATTACGAAAGTTCAAAAGATTTGCTAAATACTAGACTTAGAGCGTTATATGAAAATGATTTCGTAAATATGTGGGAGGTGTTGTTTACTTCGTCTTCACTTTTGGATTTTGTTTCTAAATATACGGTTTTATCTCAGTTGATAGAATATGATACTACTAAGCTTAAAGCGATGAGTAATCAAAAAGAATATTTGAATAATTTAAAAGAGGATGCAGATATAACAAAGACACAAGTTGCTCAAGCAAAGTATGATTTAGAAAAGACGAAAGAGGCGCTTGAAATCTCTAAAACAAATAAACAGACTGCTGTAATAGGTCTAGAAAAAACCAAGTTGCAATTAGAGAGTAAGCAAAAGGAACTTGAAAAATTGTCTGCCGAAATTGAAAAAAAATATGAAAGACTACGTGCTGAAGCAGGATATTCTGGAGATTTCATCTGGCCTATTAGAAGCTATGGATATATAACAAGTTATTATGGATATTGGAGACCTGAAATTCAACAATTTTATGGCCATAGTGGTATAGATATAGTGGGCGTTGGAGATAAACCTTACAATAAATATTATACAGGTTCTTATGTTAGAGCGTCTTGTGCTGGAACTGTAGTGGATATGTTTAAAGAGACACCAAGAGACAAAGGAAATAAAAACAGTAGATGTCCAGATACAGCTCAAGGCGCAAACTATACTTGCGGTGGAGTAAGCTCTTATGGTAGGTACATCAAGATATATAGCCCTTCAAATGGTTATTCTATAGTTTATGGTCACTTGTATGAAATTATGGACGGAATAGAAGTTGGAAGCTATATAAGTCAAGGGCAAATTATTGGTGTAATGGGAACTACAGGAAGTTCAACAGGAGTTCACTTGCATTTTGAAGTAAGAAAATCTCCTGGATATTATGCAAATGCAGTTGATCCGCTTTTAATACAAAGTTTGGTTAATTCAAGAAATTTATATTAAACTAAAATAAATGTAAAATATATATTTTGCGTAACGAGTTGGAATGTGTTGTTTAACAGTTCCAACTTTTTATATATATTATATATTTTCAAATTATATAAATATATCCGCTACGTATCAAGAAACACTACTCCTTAACAAATACTTTTGTCGAATACGGTCGTACGATTTTTGTTGACAAATCAAAGTGAGGGTGTTAAATTAGTTACGAGGAGAGGCGGTGAATAAAATTTATGTCGTATTGCTTATTCTAATCTTTTTAATTGTAAATTATATTTTCATCATTCAAAGTTTTAAAGTTAAGTCTAATAATTCAATTAAAGGTACAATAGGTACTAAATTTCCAAAGTTTTTATCTGAGTATATTAATTCTGTGGAAAGTTCGTTAAATAATTTAGATTTACCATTTAAGTTAACAGTAAAAAAGTATTTGTGTATAAAGTATGTATTATCTATTTTAGTTTTTTTTGTGTCTTTTGTAAATTACAAAAGTTTAGGTATCCCTATAGTTTTGTTAGTAATCGTTTTCTTTATTCCAAACTTACTTATTAAAAGCTATCTAAAATCTCAAAACGTACAGTTAATTAAAGAGCTTAAAAGTATAAACTCAAGTTTAATCTTGCAGTTATCTGCGTTTGTTCCATTTAAAGATGCTTTAAAATCTGCTATGAGTAATATCCAGGATAAGAGAATTAAAAAACACTTTTTAAGGTTTGTTTATGAATATGAAATAATGGGATATAACTTAAAAAAACCAGCCGAAAGACTTCTTGTAAAATTCAAAAGCCAAGAATTACAACTTTTTTTACAGGTACTTATGCAATGTGAAAATGAGGGGAATATAATTGAAAACTTGGAAAGATTTAATTTAACATTGGAGCTTAGTTATTTTAAATACTTAAACAGCCAAGCTGTAAAAAGAATGACGTACCTCGTAATAGGTACAATAATAATGCTTTTAAATATAGCTGTGCTTTGTATGTATCCAATGTTGGTACAAATGAATAATAATTTAGAAATGATATTTTCGTGAAAAAAGGAGGAAATTTTAAATGAAAAAGTTAGAAATTAAAAACGAAGAAAAAACTAAAAACAAGAAGGTGTTAAGTAAAAAAAGAGGTTCTGAGCTAGCACAGACCATCCTTATAACCGCAATAATGATAATGTTAATTGCGACTATATTCTTCCCACAGATACAGTCAATATTTACTACAGCAATGACTAAAGTATCTGGTTGGTTTAATACTGCTTTAGGAGCTTTATAGAATGACGAAAAATAAAAGGATATTGGTATCTTTATGTATTTCTCTGGTTCTTTTAGTAATTTTTAATGTTATATATTTGAAGCTTAAAAAAGAGGATGAGCAACAAGCTTTTGTGGTTGTAAAAAGTATTGCTACCGGCGAAAGTATAACTTCGGAAAATACCAAAATGGTTACTATTAAAACAGATAAAAGAAATTTAGAATATATAGCCGAATTGCCTAAGAATAGCTATTCTGCCTATGCTTTAAAGGCTGGGCAAATATTAACTTCAGACTTGTTTGAAAAAAACATTGAAGAAAATCTTGAAGAATACGAATATATTTCTTTACCTGTAACGGACGCAGATGACGCAGTTTCATATAAACTTAAAAAAGGAAGTAAAGTAAATATATATTATACAGCAAAGTATTCAGATGTATCTGAGGTTTTAACGGGAAGCACTAATGCCGAGTATAGTTCAAAGTCGGCTGAGAGCATAATAACTACAAAGTTATATGAAGGTATTGAAGTAATTGACTTAACTGATAGTGTAGGACAAGAAAGTGGTTTGTATACTCAAATTCAAATACGAGTAAAAAAAGAAGATGTCACAAGACTTGTATGTCTTAAAGAGCTTGGAATATTTACATTAACAATGTCTAGGTAGGTGATAAGTATGGCAGTAAGTTATGTTTATGAAGCAGAGGACGAGGAACTTGTAAAACATATAAAAAGCAAAATACCGAAAGAATTAAAATCAATAAATGCAGTTATATATTTAACAGATAATTTAGAAGATATATCTAATCTTACAGAAAACTCAAATAAAACAATAATGGTAATAACTAAAAATTACGCTAAAGAGTTTGTGGTATTGGCTTTGGAAAAGACAAATCATTTAATATATAAGCTAAGTGATAGAGATTTAATTGTAGGGAAAATAACAAAGGTATTGGAGAAAATAAAAAGTGAGAAGTAAACAAGTTTTAAAAATTTTAAGTATAGTTACTGTTTTATGTGCAGCGACATTTGTAATAGTTAAAAACTTTTATGCAAACAATCAACCGACATCTTCTGTTAATGAAAAACCAAGTATTTCAGAATATGTAACAAATAGGGCCTGTATTAGTGAGGGTAAACAAGTTAAGGTCGGTAATAACGAAAAAGAGCTGCAAAATGGCTATTATGATATTTTACTTGAAACTGACGAACTAGCTTTAAAGATGTATATAAACAAACTTTGGAAAACGGAGTTTAAAGATAAGTTGTATGAAAATGAGTATGTAAATCAAGTGTCTGACTATTTGGTAGCTAATACAGACTGTAATTTGGGTAAAGAAGAAATTGCAGAAATTATAACAAAAGGATATGTAGCAGCTAAAAATGGAGAAAACTATTACAAGAAAGTGGAGCATAAAGGAAACGTTATAACGTTTCAGAGCAAGTACTATGAGTTAGTGATTGAGGAGGAAAGTATATGAGAAAAATTATGTATGTAGTGGTATCAGTTATTTGCATGGTAATTGCTACAAATGTCTATGCAATATCTGAAGATTTTAAATATGTAATAGGTGAGCTTGGAGTTCCACAGTACAATGTTAAAAACCAGGAAATAAATGAAGAAATATATAATAAATATAACTTGTTTGTGTATGGTGGCCCTCAAAGCGTAGCTTCTTCAATGCAAAGATGGAAAAACCTATCTAATGGCAAGATGGAAAAAAATGGTGTAAGAGGAGAGTATGAAGTGCTGGGACAAGACTATTCAGCAAACATAATATACAATTATTATTTTCCTTTAGACCGTGTTACTTCAACGCCAGTTGAGAAATGGACTTTCCTTAATATTTCAGACGCACTTTCTTCTTGGAACAATGCATATAAATATTATTCTGAGGAACAGGTAAATTACATGAAAGAGGCATATTGGTGGTTTCAAAATATTAAAGGTGGAAAAAACGATCCATATGATCAACTTCAATATAACTTGAATGCAATAAAAGTGGGTTTGAATAAATGTAGATTAGAAACACCAGCAACGTGGAAAACAAAAGGTAGCATTTTTACACAAAGACGAACGGAGTCTGGTGGGATTGGCTGGGCAAACTTTGCAGTTGAACCGATGGCGGCTAATGCTAGAGTTGAAAGCTATTTAAAGACTGAGAAAGAATATACTTTAGGAGAGTTGGATGATGAAATAACAGTACCAATTGAGTATGGTGCAAATCTTAAAGATTTAACAGAATATGCGAAGGCAAAACACGTTAAAGAATTTGTATCAAAATTAAGCGTAAACGAAAGTGTGGTGAGTGTGTCAAGTGGCAGTAAAATTACAAGTGTGGGCAACAAATATATGCTTGTAATATCCCGTAATCAGATTCCCCAAAATAAAGATTACAAAGTTAAAATTAAAGTGCAAAGTCAAGTTAAAACTGAATTTTCAGCTGATGGACTTTTGCAAGATACTAAAGAAATGACCATAGTAGTTCATATAAAACCTAAAAAAATCAATCCGATTGAAAAAACTTCCTTGAAAATATTAAGCAAAAAAGAGATTGTAAGCCAAAACAAAAAACAATGGGTTGTAAGTCCACTTGCCCAAAATAATGAAAGCATAAAAAGTAATAGTCAAGGAATAACAGAAGCTGGAAGATATTTGTTATTAGATTTTGAAATATTAAACTCATTTAGTAAAAAAGATATAACAAATATTAAAATAAAAGTAGATAATAGTGCAGTGCAAGACATGGGAACTATTTCTAGTAATACAAACAACTTATTGGTATATTTTAAAGTTCCAGATAACACAAAAACTACGCTTTATGGTTGGAAAAGTTTAAGAGAAAAAACAGGTAACTTCTTTAATGTAAATAGTTCTGAAGTATTAGAGCGAAAGAGCAAACCGCATACACTTACCTTTGAATTTGAAGCAAAAGGTTATACTTTTAAAGAAGAACTGTTATTTGATACAATAGACGACTATATAAGTAATATGAATAAAGATATATCTCAAGTGTTAAGTGTTACTAAAACCGGGAGTTATAAAGTGTTAGAAGGAGCAATTTGTGAGTAGAAAAAAAGGCGAACTTATTATAGTGGCTGCAATTTTAATTGCAACTGTGCTAATACTTGTGCTTGGTGCTGTGTCTATTCAGTATTTTCAAATTAACAACACATTAACGGATATAAAATCTACTCTCTTTTATATATGTCAAAATGCCGTTATAGCGTATGGAGATGGACTTGCATTTGATGTGTATAGCGTAAATACGAATAAACTAAAAAATGTTGTAAGCGACTTGCTTACTAAAACATATGTAAATGGCAGAAAAGACATAACAGCTATTACTACTGACGAAGTATACATTGTTACTAATGAAAGTGAATGTATAAGTCATTCAAATGGAATGTATAAAACTCCATTTATACATATTAAAATAACGATTGAATTTAGTCCAGTATTAAAGTTAGAAGGCTTGGCAAAAAGAAAAATAAATATACATCAAGATGTAAAACTATCACTTATGGTATATTGATTAAAGAAAAGAGGAAGGTATGAATAAAAAAGGAAGTACAGCAATAAGTGTAGCTATTCTTACAGTTGTTGGTATAGTAGTTATATGTATGCTTATAGCATATATAATAAATGCAATTACGCCACTAATATTACAGCAAAAGTTACAAGCGGTTGCAAATAAATATATGTATGTAATAGAAAAGTATGGTTATCTTACTAGTTCAGAAAAAGATACTTTGCTTGGCGAACTTCAACATGAAGGCTTTGATATAGCTAGAATTACACTTACTTATCCTACGCTAAAAAAGCCGTATGGAGAGATATTAGAGTTTAGTATGTCATATAAATATAACTCCATACCAATATTTGGCATGGAGGAAAGAAATATACAAGTTGTAAAAAGCAGTTATTCTAAAATATAGCAGGCAAGTGTATTTATTGCATTTTTAGCTATTAGTAGCTTACCATTTTCTTTTACACAAGATATTAGAGAATGCTTTGAAGAATATTTATCGCAGTATTCGGTTAGTGCATAGTACGTTTTTTTAAAGTTTTCGGAATGTGTACTGGTTTTTGAAAATATTAATATGTACATGTTCTGGTAAGAGTATAAGCTGTTAATACCTACGAAAAGGTTTGAGTATTTAGCGTGCCATATAAATTCTAGTAGTTCGTCTAGATTGTTAAAAGCATATAGCTCATAAGATGTACTATTTGCTTTAAAATTAGTGTTAAGTGATTGAACTTGTTCATGTTCAAATTTTGTTATTGTAACAATAAGGCGACTATCTTGACTTACAGTTGCTTCTACAAGAAGTTTGGTATCGTCTTTTAAAAATTCGTCTGCATATAAAGAGTCTTCAATTATGTCAAAAAAGAAATTTTGAGCCTTCTTTTTCCCATTTTCTATGTCTTTTATAGTTATGTTTTTAAGACTCAATTCTTCAACGGTTAAAATTATTTTAAGAGTGTTATAATTTAATTTTTCAATTTTCATGAAAAACTCCTTTCAGTTTATATATACTATGAGGCATAATTTGTATAAGTTACATGTATATTATCTGCATTTAAATAACATTTAACATAATTTTTCCAATTTTGTTGAAAAATTTTACTCTCTATGGTATAATTCTTTATGTTAGATTCCTTGCTCTTAACATAAGATTAAGGGCCATAAGACCACGAGGAGGTGAAGAAACATGAATTCATACGAAGCAGTTGTAATTTTAACAAACAAAATTTCTGAAGAAGAAACTCAAGACGCAGTAAGCAAAATAAAGGAACTTATTTCTTCAAACGGAGAAGTTGTAGCAGTTGATGAATGGGGAAAGAGAAAATTAGCATACGAAATTAAACACGAACAAGAAGGACAATATTTCTTATTCACATTTAACGCTGAGGCAAAATTCATTAGCGAATTCGAAAGAGTATTAAGAATAAATACTCAAGTATTAAAACAAATGGTAATAAAAAAATAATTAAGTAATTAAGAAAATTTTAAACAACCAAAAAATGAAATGAAATAGTAGGAGGTTGTAATTATGAATAAATTTCAATTTTTAGGAAGACTAACAAAAGACCCAGAAACTAGGGTGATAGCAACAACAGGAAGTCAAGTAGCTTCATTTAGCGTTGCAGTAAATAGAAGATTTGTTGGACAAAATGGAGAAAGACAAGCAGATTTCTTTAACTTAACAGCTTTTGGAAAAACTGCAGAGTTTTGTTCAAAATACTTTAAAAAAGGTCAACAAGTTTTAGTTGAAGGAAGAATTCAAAATAGAACTTGGGAAGACCAAACTGGAGCAAAAAGATATTCTACAGATTTCATAGTAGAAAATGCGTACTTTGCAGATAGTAGAAGAGATGGCGTAGATGCTACTCAAGCAGCACCACAAGTACCTCAGTCTACTGATGCAGGTGACTTTATAACTATCGAGGAAACTGAAGAATTACCATTCTAGTTTACTTTATAGAAAGGAGATAATAAAAATGGCAGATAACAAAAAAAGAACAGGTAAAGACAAACCTTTTAGAAGACCTAAGAAGAAAGTTTGTCAATTCTGTGCAGATAAAACACAAGAAATAGATTACAAAGATTACGAAAAAATTAGAAAATTCGTAAGCGAAAAAGGTAAAATATTACCTAGACGTGTTACTGGTACATGTGCTTTACACCAAAGAAAAGTTACAGAAGCAGTAAAAAGAGCTAGAACAATAGCTATACTACCTTATACAGCTGAATAGTATAAAACAGGGGAATGATAAATTCTCCTGTTTTTTTGAGCTGTTTTTATATAAAAAATAAAGTTAAATAGAGAAAATACATAATTTAGAAAGGAAATGATAATTGTGTTTCAAAAATTAGATGATAAACTAATAAAAATAATAAATGAGGGTGAAAATGTACATACTGAATTTAAAGAAGCTAACAATAAATTGCCTAAAAACTTATTTGAAACGGTTTGTGCCTTTTTAAATCGAAATGGCGGTAATATCTTTTTAGGTGTTTCAGATAATGGAAATATTATTGGAATAGATAAGGAAAAAATAGATTCATTAAAACAAGATTTTATTAATTTGTGTAATAACCCTCAAAAAATAGAACCAACTGTATATTTAAACGTTAACGAATATACTATTGATAATAAAATCATATTGCACATATATGTTCATGAAAGTTCGATGGTCCATAGAACAAATGGAATTGTATATGATAGAAACGAAGATGGCGATTATAAGGTAACTATACCAGAAAGGGTTGCAAATATATATGCAAGGAAACAAAATTTTTATACTGAAAACAAGGTGTTCCCTTATACTGAGATGTCAGATTTAAGAGAAGATTTAATTAAAAGAGCTAGACAGATGGCAATAAATAACAGTAGCAAAAATCATATGTGGACTGATATGTCTGATGAAGAAATGTTAAGAAGTTTAAATTTAATTGAAAAAGATTTAAACACAGGAAAAGAAGGATTGACTCTTGCAGCAATATTGTTATTTGGAAAAGATACAACTATATTATCTGCATTACCTCATCATAAAACAGATGCAATATATAGAGTAAAAAACTTGGATAGATACGATGACAGAGAAGATATTAGAACTAATTTAATAGAAAGCTATGAAAGATTGATTGCCTTTATTGAAAAGCATTTAGACGATAAATTCTATATCGAAGATACTCAAAGGATAGATGTAAGAAATAAAATCGCTCGTGAATTATGTGCGAATACACTTATACACAGAGAATTTTCAAATCCCTATCCAGCAAAGTTAATAATAGAAAAAGATAAGCTGTGGACGGAAAATGCCAATAGAGCAAAAATGGTGGGCCAAATAAATATAAATTCTTATGCTCCATATCCTAAAAACCCTAAAATAGCAAGATTCTTTAAAGAGATTGGATTAGCTGATGAACTTGGTTCTGGCATTAGAAATATGGTTAAATATACCCAAATTTATTCAGGTAATATACCGGAATTTAAAGAAGATGACATATTTACTACAACTATACCTTTAGTTGCCCAAGAACCGCCCAAGAACTGCCCAAGAACCGCCCAAGAACCGCTTACAGAAATTCAATTTAAAATACTTGAATTAATAAAAGAAAATAATAGGATTACGCAATTAGAGTTGTCAAGTCTTATAAAAGTGAGCCGTGATGTAATCAAACGTAATATAGCAACCTTGAAAAAATATAATGTTATAACAAGAGAAGGTTCCACTAAAAGAGGGAAATGGAAAATAATTGAATAACATCACATATATTTTTGCTTTTAAAAATTTTAAAAGTAAAATACTATCTTATACAGCTGAATAGTATAAAAACATGGGAACAAAAAATTCTCCTGTTTTTTGATTCAAAATATTTGCCAAACTCGGAAGTAAAATTATGCCAAACTCGGAAGTAAATGGTATAATATTGACATGTAAACATAAAATATGTTTGGAGGTATAAATTATGGAATATTTACCAAGACTTGTAGATGATGTATTGTTAAAAAAATTAAAGCTTTATGGAGCGGTTTGCATTAAAGGATGTAAATGGTGTGGAAAATCAACAACTGCCAAACAATATTCAAATAGCTATTTGGAATTGCAAAACCCAGTTACTTTGCAAAACAATATGGCAATAGCTGAAACAAGACCAGATTTGTTGCTAAAAGGAGACAAGCCAAGACTAATAGATGAGTGGCAAGATGTGCCTGTTATATGGGACGCAGTACGATATGGTGTAGATAATAGTGGCTTGAAAGGCCAATATATATTAACCGGTTCTGCTTCACCAAGAGAAGATAAACCAAAACACACAGGCACTGGAAGAATTGTAAATATCTTAATGCGACCAATGAGCCTATATGAGTCGAAAGATTCAGTGGGAAGTGTATCATTGAAAGAATTGTTTGAAAAAGAAATGGATGTAGAGGGGGTTAGCAAGTTATCTCTTGAAGATATAGCTTTCTTATGTGCCAAAGGTGGGTGGCCAGCAGGTATAGAGTTTAAAGGCGAAGACTCATATACCATATCTAGAGATTATTTGGAGTCAATAATAAACAATGAAATGAAAGCGTTCGATAATGTGGAAAGAAACCCTTCAAGAATAAGAAGTGTTTTAAGGAGTTTGTCACGAAATATTTCTACAACAGCTAATTTATCTGTTATTAGAGAGAATATATCAACTTCTGATACTGATGTAACTGAAAAGACTATTGCGGAGTATATAAAAGTGTTAGAAGAAATATACATAATTGACGATGTTGAAGCTTGGCAACCAAAACTTAGAAGTAAAACGGATATACGAACAAGTAAGAAAAGAGAATTTGTAGATCCATCTTTAGTAGTTGCCGCATTAAGGGCTACAGATAAAGATTTGCTAAAGGACTTTAATACATTTGGACTTGTATTTGAGGCTTTGTGTATAAGAGATTTAAAAATATATTCTCAAAATATAGACGGAGAAGTATATTATTATAGAGATAAAAGCGGACTTGAATGTGATGCGGTTGTCCACTTGCATAATGGCAAGTGGGGAGCTATTGAAATAAAGTTGGGTTCAGATAAAGCAATAGACGAGGCAGCAAAAAATTTGTTAAAATTCAAAGACAGTGTAGATATATCTGAAATGAACGAGCCATCGTTTTTAATGGTACTTACGGGTACAGAATATGCATATAGAAGAGAAGATGGTGTATATGTAGTTCCGCTAGGATGCTTGAAAAATTAAATTAACAGAAAAAGTGAAGCGTAATACAAGTATAATGTCAAAAACAGTGCAAAATCGATTTAAAAATTTCGAAAACGCACTGTTTTTTGAAAATTTAGTGCATTTTGCTTTACTTTCAAATGCGTTTGTTGTAAAATAGAACCTAGAGAGGTGGTTTTATGGAGCCAATTAAAGTAAAAGAATTACCAATTTCATATAATATGGATAAAGAGCTATTACATCTTTTATCTGAGGCAAATCAAAAATACGGAGAGTACAAATCATTATTAAGTACACTGGAGTTTGATTCAAAGTTCTTTTTAAATTCGATAGTTTTAAGCGAGAGCTTAAAATCTACACAAATAGAAGGAACGCAAATATCAGGTGATGATCTATATTATTTAAAATACATGCCAAAAACAGATGAAAGTTTAGAGATACAGAATTTAAAAAGGGTAATTGAATATGCAAGAGAATATTTGGAAAAAGGGCAAGAGATAAACGTTAAGTTTGTAAATGAGTTGCACCAGATATTGTTAAATAGCGTTAGAGGTAATGAAAAAGAACCAGGTAAAATACGAACAATACAGAACTGGATAGGTCCAAAAGGAGCAACAATTGAAGAAGCAATATTTATTCCACCCGTGCCAGAAGACGTACCTGTATTATTAAATAACTTATACAAGTATATGAATGATTCGTTTATTGATCCAATATTCGTAAATTTAGCTGTGTCCCATGCTCAATTTGAAACATTACATGCATATAGAGATGGAAACGGAAGACTCGGAAGAGCTTTGATACCAATACAATTAGCAAAACTTACAGGAGATGTACCAATGCTATTTTTATCAGAGGTAATTGAGCTATATAGACCTAGTTACTATAGAGCGTTAAATGAAAGCAGAAAAGGTAATATTCTAGGCCTTATAAAATTCTTTTTACAATGTGTAATAGAGCAATGTAATAGTTATATATTTAAAATTTATAAAATTAAACAAATATATAAAGAAGATATGAATAAAATAAAAAATGTAAAAGGTAATTCAGTTTTTAAAATTATGCCAGTCATAATGAAACAAATTGTATTTACAAAAAAGGAAGTTGAGGTTGAAAGTGGAGTTTCAAGAAATGTAGTATCAAAAACAATAAACAAGTTAGTAGAAATGAATATTGTTGAAGAAGATACGACACATAACAAAAAAACATACAAATACAAGGCAATATACAATGTGTTTGTAGGAAATAGCTCATACTAATGTCTAAAACAGTGCAAAATCGATTTATAAATTTCGAAAACGCACTGTTTTTTGAAAATTTAGTGCAAATTGTGCGCTGAATGTCTCGATTGTTCACATTGACAAATGTGTCATATTATAGTAAAATATATGCGTGTGAAAAGGTGAGTATATGAGTAAAAAAACAAGAAAAAATAGCAGAATATTTAGCATAATAATAGCACCTTTAATATATCTTGCTGCTATAACTGCTATTGTTATAACAATGACTTGTGGTATGAATAGTTCACTTACAGCTATCATAGCTATATCTGTAGCTTTAGTTTATACTGTTTTTGTTATATATTTTGGTTTGAAACTAAGAAGTGTGCGTTTAAACGAATATGAAACAAGCTTTAATAAAACTTTTGGAAAAAGTGTAAAACGCTTAGATGTACCAGCTATGTATATAACAGGACAAGGAAATATAATTTGGGAAAATACTAAGAGTACAGAATTAGGACTTAAAGCTAGTATTTCTGATATAACTTATGAAGTGACAAAAACAAGTAAAAAAGAAGCACCTTGTCTTAATATTGGAGAAAACACATATGTGATGCATTCTACTGAATTGGCAGTAGAAGATGAGCTTGGTGTTTTTGTTGTGTTTATAGATAAAACTGAGGAGAAGTTTTTGGCAAAAGAGCTTGACGATACAAGAACTACGGTAGGCTGTATTGTGATAGACAGTTTTGAAGAAGTGATACAAGGTTTAGAAGATATAGATAAATTTAATACTACTTCTAAAATAGACAAAGAGATTGTTGAATGGGTTTCAAAATATAACGGTGTTGTAAGTAAAATTGAAAAGGATAGATACATATATATCATAGATAAAAAATATGTTAAAGAGCTGGAGGACAATTCTTTTGAAATACTAGAGAAAATGAACCACATAGCTGAGGACATAGTAAATGCTCCTATAACGATAAGCATAGGGTTGTCTTTTGATGATGATACGTTATATGGAAGATACAAATCTGCCTTAACCTCACTAGATATTGCGTTAGGAAGAGGCGGAAACCAAGCTGTTATTAAAAACAATAAAAAGTTCGATATATATGATGGCTCAGATATGCACTTGGATAAGACAAATAAGGTAAGAGCAAGAACTATATCTCAAGCGTTAAAAGATTTAATTATTAAAAGTGAAAATGTGTATATCATGGGACACAAAAACTCAGATTTAGACTGCGTAGGTGGAGCGCTTGGTGTATATAAAATTGCAAAGGCTTATGGCAAAGATGCAAAAATAATATTAGATGTAAAACACAATACGTCTACAAAGACTGTTATAGAAAGACTTACAGAAGACGCAGATTATGAAGATGTGTTTATTACTCGTGAAGACTGTAAAAAGCTAGATATAGAAAATGCCTTGCTTGTTGTAGTAGATACACATAAAGAAAGCTATCTTGCAGTGCCAGATATTTTTGAAGAATTTGATAAAGTAGTAGTAATAGACCATCATAGACGTGGCCCTGAGTTTATAGCAAACACAATACTTACTTATCATGAAGTTTATGCGTCGTCTACTGCAGAACTTGTAACAGAACTTCTTATGTATTTAGACGAAGTAAAACTTACTGCAAAAGAGGCAGAAGCTATTTTTTCCGGTATCCTTATAGACACTAAAAACTTTACCTTTAAAACAGGTGTAAGAACATTTGAAGTAGCTGCATATCTAAAAAAAATGGGCGTAGACATGACTGAAATTAAACAGCTATTCCAAAATGATTTTGAAACATATATGGCACGTGTAAATATAGTTAAAAACGCAGAAATAATAGACGGACAAATTGCAATATCTTGTACTAATGAACAAATAAAAGATATTTCGGTTATAGCAGCACAAGCAGCAGATGAACTTTTGTCTATTTCAGGAATACTTGCGTCATTTGTACTTTGTGAACTAGAAGGTGTCATAATGATATCTGGACGTTCTCTAGGAGATATTAACGTGCAAATCATATTGGAACGTTTAGGTGGTGGCGGACATTTAACATTTGCAGGTGCACAGCTTGCCGGAGTGTCACTAGACGAGGCACGTCAGAAGTTATTAGAAGAAATAAAAGAATACTTTAGTAAAACTGAGTAGAGTGAGGTGTATATTTTATGAAAGTTGTATTATTAGAAAATGTAAAAGGTGTAGGTAAAAAACTAGATACAGTAAACGTAAGTGACGGCTATGCCAAAAACTACCTTATGCCTAGAAAGCTTGCAAAGCTTGCAGATAACCAAACAGTTGCAGAAACAAAAGGTCAAAAATCTGCAATAGCATTTAAAAAGCAAACACAAAAAGAAGAAGCAATTAAAATTAAAGAAAAAATAGAAGAAGAGACTTTTTCATTTAAGTTAAAAGCTAAAAATGGTAAATTTTTTGGAAGCGTAACATCAAAAGAGATATCTGAAGAAATTGCAAAAAAACTAAATATTGAGATAGATAAGAAAAAAATAGAGCTAGATGAGCAAGTTAAGACTGCGGGTATGTATAAAGCTCAAATAAAATTGTACGAAGGAGTAGTTGCTACGGCAAAAGTTAAAGTAGAAGAAGAATAGTAGGTGTAGTTTATGGATGAAGAAAAGGTAGTACTAGCAAAGATTCCGCCAAATGACATAATAGCAGAGCAAGCGGTTTTAGGCTCAATGTTAGTAGACACAGAAGCTGTAATTAAAGCAATAGAGGTATTACAAGCAGCAGACTTTTATAGGGAAGATAATAGAGAAATTTATGCTACCATGTTAGAATTATATGGACGTGGTAAACCAATAGACTTCCTTACTGTAAAAGAAAATCTAAAACTTAGAGGAATGCTTGAAAAAGTTGGCTCTGAGTCCTACCTTTCATCTTTAATAGACATGGTACCTACTACTTCGAACATTGAAGCCTATGCCAAAATTGTAGAAGAAAAATCAGTTCTACGTTCCCTTATTAAAGCTGCCAATGATGTTATATCTTACGGTTATGCTGAAACAGAAGAAGTAGACAAAATTGTAGACATGACTGAAAAGAGAATATTTGACGTATTACAAAAAAGGAACACAAAAGGATATCAATCAATAAAAGACGTGCTAGTAGAGTCTTTTGAAGAAATAGAAGAACTGTATAAAAGCAAAGCTACAGTATCTGGAATGGAAAGTGGTTTTAAAGATTTAGATTTAAAAACATCTGGAATTAACAATTCCGACCTTATACTTGTTGCAGCGCGTCCCGCTATGGGAAAATCTGCATTTGCATTAAATATTGCAACATATGTTGCAAAGTCTCAAAAAGTTCCTGTTATGATATTTAGTCTTGAGATGTCTAAAAAGCAAATGGTAAACAGAATTTTGTGTTCAGAAGCGGCGGTAGATAGTATGAAAGTAAGAACAGGAAAACTAGATAGTGAAGACTGGATAAAACTTGGAAAAGCAAGTTCAGAACTTGCAGAGCTGCCAATATATATAGACGATACACCAGGTCTTTCATCAGCTGAACTTCGTGCAAAATGCAGAAAAGCAAAGTTAGAAAAAGGCATAGGAATGGTAGTAATAGACTATTTGCAGCTTATGGAGTCAAAAGCAAATAATGCGTCAAGACAACAAGAGATATCTGAAATAAGTAGATCTCTTAAAATACTTGCTAAAGAATTGAATATACCAGTAATTGCCTTGTCACAGTTAAGCCGTGCTCCAGAACAAAGACCAGACCATAGGCCTATACTTTCTGACTTAAGAGAATCAGGTTCTATTGAGCAAGACGCAGATATAGTTATGTTTTTGTATAGAGAAGACTATTACAATCCAGATACAGAAAAGAAAAATGTTGCAGAAGTAATAATTGCCAAAAACAGACAAGGTTCTACAGGAACAGTTGAACTTGCTTGGCTTGGTCAATATACTCGTTTTGCAAATTTATATAGCACTTAGAAAGGAATTGAATGCACATTGGACTTAGTTAAAAAAATTGAAAAAAACATAGCAGAACATAATTTAATAGCGTCTGGTGACAGTATAGTAGTTGGCGTTTCAGGTGGACCAGACTCAATGCTACTGTTATATGCATTAAATGAACTAAAGGATAAACTTAATTTTAAAATTCATGTAGCACACGTAAATCATAAAATACGTGAAGAAGCGGTGTATGACGAAAGTTTAGTAAGAGACTTTTGTAAGAAAAATGACATTCAGTTTTTTCTTTTAACTGTTGATGTATTAAGTGAGGCAAAAAAGCACAAGATATCTACGGAAGAGTGTGGTAGATGTGTAAGATATGAGTTTTTTAACGAGTTATTAGAAAAAACTCAGTCTCAAAAAATAGCAGTAGCACATAACTTAGGAGATAATGCAGAAACTGTACTTTTAAACTTAATACGCGGAGCAGGTTTAAATGGAATCTCTGGTATGAAATATGAGACCGGAAATATAATTAGACCAATGTTAGACATAGACAAAAAAGATATATTGGAGTTTTTAAAAGAAAAAGGTATTCAGTATGCAATAGACAAAACAAATTTTGAAAATGACTATACTAGAAACTATATTCGAAATGTTTTAATTTCAGACTTAAAGACGGTAAACCCAAACATATTAAACACTATTTATAGAATGAGTAGTGTGTTACAAAAAGATGAGTTAGCTTTGAAAAGTATTACTAACCAAATCGTGCAAACTCTAGTTATATCTAAGAGCGAGGATGAACTCGTAATAGACGTAAAAAAGTTTAGCAAGGTGGATGACAATTTAAAATCTAGAGTTGTTATACAAGTGTTAGATATGCTACTTGGTACGACACAAGGAATTGAGCAGGTGCATATAATGGATATTTGTAAACTTTTAGGTAATTGTATTACTGGTAAAAAATATATAATAGGGAACAAATTTTATGTGGAAATAGTGAAAAACAAACGCGCTAAATGTGTAAAAGCTACCACAATTGTTGAAAAATAGTTATATGTGTGTTAAAGTATAAAAATAGGAGGAGACTAAATAAATGAAGAAATCAGGACCAATAAGAACGCTACTTGGTTATTTCATTTTCATTGGAATAATTGTTTTAGCGTTATCATATTTACAGACAAATGCTACAAAAGAAATATCATATACAACGTTAATGAGCAAAATTAGTGCAGGCGAAGTTAAAAGCGTAACTTTGTCTTATGATAAAACAAGTGCGAAAGTGCTATATAACGATGACCAAATAGTAAGAGTGGTAGATATACCATCTGCTTCAGCATTTATGGAAGCGGTTACAGAAAAAATATCTTTAGGCGAGTTCGATTTAACGGTTGAAGAAGAATCAGGTTGGGCAATATTTTTTGCGGCACTTCCAACTATCTGTACAATTGTGTTAATGGTAATAATATTATTTGTTATGACACAACAGCTAGGAGGTGGAAATGGTAAGATAAATAACTTTGGAAAAAACAGAGCAAAATTATCTGACCCAGCTGCTAAAAAAATAACATTTGAAAATGTAGCAGGACTAAAGGAAGAAAAAGAAGAATTAGTTGAAGTCGTAGACTTTTTAAAAGACCCTAAAAAATATAGAGATATGGGAGCAAGAATACCTAAGGGAATACTTCTTGTAGGTGGACCTGGATGTGGTAAAACACTTCTTGCAAAAGCAGTAGCAGGAGAAGCAAAAGTACCGTTCTTCTCAATAAGTGGTTCAGACTTTGTTGAGATGTTTGTTGGTGTTGGTGCCTCTCGTGTAAGAGATTTGTTTGATGAAGCTAAAAAAGTAAACCCATGTATTGTGTTTATAGACGAAATTGACGCAGTGGGACGTCAAAGAGGAACAGGACTTGGCGGTGGACACGATGAACGTGAACAAACACTTAACCAATTACTTGTTGAAATGGACGGATTTGGAACTAACGAAAACATTATAGTTATGGCTGCAACAAATAGACCAGATATACTTGATCCAGCACTTCTTCGTCCAGGCCGTTTTGATAGACAAATAGTTGTAAGCGAGCCAGACGTAAAAGCAAGAGAAGATATAATCGAGTTGCATGCTAAAGGAAAACCTTTTGCAGATAATGTAGATTTCAAAGTAATTGCTAAAAACACAGTAGGTTTTTCAGGAGCAGACCTTGAGAATATGACAAACGAGGCAGCACTTCTTGCTGCTAGAAAGAACAAGAAAATAATTGAAATGTCTGATGTAGAAGAAGCGTTAGTAAAAGTTATGATGGGACCAGAAAAACGTAGTAAAGTTATATCTGAAAAAGATAAAAAGCTTACTGCATATCACGAAGCAGGGCATGCTATCGTTTCTAGATTTTTGGAAAACCATGATACAGTACATCAAATCTCTATCATACCTCGTGGTATGGCTGGTGGATACACAATGTATAAACCAAATGAAGATAAATCATATGCTTCAAAACTAGAAATGAAAGAACACATTGTATCACTTCTAGGTGGACGTGTAGCAGAGCAATTAGTTCTAAGCGATATATCTACAGGTGCATCAAACGATATTGAACGTGCAACTAAGATTGCAAGAAATATGGTAACACGTTATGGTATGTCTGAAAAACTAGGCCCTATAACATATGGTGCAAACCAAGAAGAAGTATTCTTAGGACGTGACTTTAATTCACAGAAAAATTATAGCGAAGAAACAGCCGCTTTAATTGACGAAGAAGTAAAATCTATCGTTACAGAAGCATATGCTAAGGCAGAGAAAATATTAAAAGACAACATGGATAAATTACATGAAACTGCAAAAATATTGATTGAGAAAGAAAAGATAGATAGTGCAGAGTTTGATGCTATATTTGACACAAAGAAAGCAGAAGAAAACAAAGAAAATGCATAAAATATATTCCCTATACATGAATTGTGTATGGGGAATGCTCAGGGTAAATAAGGAAGTATTTTAGAAAATGCGGTGTAACCTCAGAATGATGGGGTTACACCCTTTTTCTTTATGCCGATTTAGATATGGTTTGTTTTTGCTCTTGCAGTTTTTCAACTGTTCGTAACAATTCTTGTTCCGTAGGAATATCAAACAGTCCGATAGCGGTAAAATAGATATCTACTTTTACATTGTTGTGAGAATGCTTTTTCTCGTTATTGTGGATTTCTATGCGTTCAATCAGCTTGTTTACCACTGTTGGTGTGAGTTCTTTTAATTCGGTAAACTCTTGAAGACCTTTGTAAAGCATTTTCAAATCCACTGTCTGTTTTTGCAGTTGTGCCAACTGCTTTTCGCTTTCGGCAACTTTTGAAACAAGTTCTTTCTGTTCCGTTTCATATTCACTCGCCATTCTGGAATAGCGTTCGTCGGATAATTTTCCTATGATGTTATCCTCGTAAATTCGTGAAAACAATCTGTCTAAATCGGATATTCGTT
>CAYZTN010000015.1:0-22912 GCA_964481385.1 uncultured Clostridium sp.
GTGAAGGGGTCAAAATTGATTTATAAAAGGGGTCAATTTTCACTTGACAAATACAAAAAAGAAAGGTATTTTTGGCTAGCATATGCTTTTGCTTTTTGTATTGGATATGCTGTGTATGTTGTGTCGGTTCTTAATGCTAGTTTGGTAATGTTACTTATTACAAAACAAAAACTTGTTTATAATATTGGATATATAGCATTAATAACTGTAATTTCAATGTTTATAACGTATTGCGTTTTTAAGACAAAGAGACTGAAAAACGGAATTAATTTTATAAAAAGATTCAATGGGAATAGGAGTACTGTATTTGTATTAATAATTGCATTTACATTGATACTGATGTTATATGATCTTTCACAGAGAGAAGGGACTACTGAATTATTAAGAGCACTTCCTTTTATTGTTGTTTTAGTAAGTATTACTTTTTTGATAATAATATATAAGTTAATTACTAAGCATTACAAGAATAACATTAGAGATAGGAACATATCTATTCAAAAAGAAGAAATAGATGCTAATGAGAAAGTGATAGAAGAATTAAAAGAACAAAACTTAAAGCTTTCTACAACTATACATAAATACAACCATAGATTGTCGTCATTGGAAAGTAGTATAAGGGAAGTCATGGATAAGAGTAATGCTGAGTTTGCAAGTGAGTTATCAATTGTATTAGAACAGACAAAGAAAGTAGCATCACAATTTGCAGAAGAAACTAAAGTTAGAGTTCATATACCTAGTACTAATGTGGTTGCTATAGATAATATGTTGGAGTATATGAAAAATGAAGCTATTAAGAGCAATATAGACTTTACGTTAAAATTAAGTGATAGTATAAAGCCCTTATTAGAGAAATATATACCAGAAGACAAGTTTGAAACTTTACTTGCTGACCATATAAAAGATGCAATTATTGCAATAAATGCTAAGAATGATGGGTACAAAAGTATAATGGTTTTGATTGGTGCTGTTCAAGGAGCATATGAGTTATCCATATATGACACTGGTGTCGAGTTTGATATTGATACGTTATTAAAGCTGGGTACAGAGCCTATAACAACGCATAAGGAGAATGGCGGAAGTGGTTTAGGTTTTATGACGACATTTGAAACATTAAGACTTAGCAAAGCAAGTTTAGTAATTGAAGAATATGATACAAGTGTTACAAACTACACTAAGTCTGTCACTATTAGGTTTGATGGTAAATGCGAGTACAGAATATATTCGTACAGATCAGAAGAGATTAACAAAGCGTGCAATGGAAGAAAAATAATTATTAAAAAGATATAGCTAAAAATGCAGAATTAATGTCACAGTGTCAAGGTGTCATTTGGGACGTTTCTGTTTGACACTATTTCAAATAAATTATATAGGTAGTGTCAAACAGAAACGTCCCAAATGACACTGTGATACCTTGATGCCTTGACGTTAAACTAATAAATACGCGTTAAATGTGTATCTTAAATAGTCCAGTAAATTAGAACGGGGTACATCAGATAAAACTACTGCGTTTACTTTTGTGTTTTCTGTACCGTCTGAGTTTTTAAATATTACTGTACCTACAATGTCTCCAGATTTTAGTGGTGCTTTTAGATTTTCATTTAGTACTAATTCTTGTGTGAGTTCTGAACTTGTTCCTTTTTCTAGCATTTGAGTGACTTCTGTTTCATAGCATATATCTACATTTCCTGTTATGTGTTTTGCAATTTGTACATTTTGAATTACATCTCCTGCTTTTGCGTAGGTTTTGGTTTGGTAATTGCTAAAGCCAAAGTTTAATAATTGTGTAATTTCGTTATTTCTAATATCGCTACTAGGTGCTTTTAATACTACGGCAATAAGTGACATATCATTTTTTGTTGCAGTTGCTGTTAAGTTGAAGCCAGCAGCTGAAGTGGAACCAGTTTTAAGGCCTGTAATTCCTGAATAGCTCTTAAGTAGTTTGTTTGTGTTAGATAATGTAAATGTACCACCTCGAATGCTGTCCATCCAAATAGATGTATATTTTAATATATTTGGGTGTTTAGTAACAAGCTCACGAGACATTATTGCGATATCTTTTGCGCACGAATAATGGTTTTCTTCGTCAATTCCGTGTGCATTCATAAAATGTGTATTTTCCATACCAAGTGATGTTGCTTTTTCATTCATCATATTAACAAAGTTTTCTTCGCTCCCTCCAAGTAGCTCGGCCATGGCAGTGCTTACGTCATTAGCAGACACTATACATATACATTTAATCGCTTCTTCAATTGTTAAAGTTTCGCCTTCTTTAAACCATATTTGTGAACCACCCATTTTGGAGGCATAAGCGGAACAAGTAACTTTATCTGTAAGAGCGAGTTTGCCACTGTCTATAGCTTCCATTATTAAAAGTAGGGTCATGACTTTAGTAACGGATGCGGGTAACAATTTCTCATTTTCGTTATTTGCATAAATTATATTTCCGGTTGATTGTTCCATTAATATTTGTGCTCCAGACGTGAAATTAAATGATGGAGTGGCAACCGTCTGAATTGATGACTCTGATGTAATATACTCAGTTGTTTCAGGTGCTGTTTCCACTACGGCAAAGGTTGGAAGCGACGCTGCAAGGAGCAGGCTAAATAATGGCATTAATGTAAATGAAATTAGTAGAGTGCAAGCCAGAATTTTAAGTAATAGTGAACTGATTTTGTACATAAATTATCCCTCCATGAATTTATATATATTACAATATATTGCTAAAATAAATAATATATGTATATAACTAAAGAAGTTGTTATAAAGCCTAATGCAAACAATGTTACAATAATATTACAAACAAATTACAAACATTTATCATTTTGTTAAGCGATATAAAAATAATAGATTTACTCTTGATTTTAAATTCCTTTTGATATATTATTTAGTAAATATTTTGGAGGTTTACATATGATAGGAATGAACCAAATAAAGAAAAGATTACTTTATGGAATTTTAATAGGTTTAAGTATTGGTATAATAGCAGTTGTTGTTATAGTTATAATAACAAACAATACTATAAAAAGTTATGAGGAAGGAACAAATAAGAACTTTTTAGATAATTTTACAGGGTTTGTAGCAACATTTAATAGGGATGTGTTACAGGGAGAGACTATTACGTCAGATATGATAACTATGGCAAGAGTGCACGTAACTACAATTCCAATAGGTGCTGCAAGTGAGGCAAGTCTTGTTGGAAAAATTGCAAAATATAATATTCCAAAGAATGTTACTGTAGTAAATAGTATGGTTGCAGATTCTATACTTACTCAGGATGTTAGAACACAACAAATAACAGCAGTGTTGTTGCCTGCTAAGCTTACTGTTGGGGAATATGTGGATATACGTCTACAAGTACCAAGTGGAGTAGAGTATATTGTATTAGCTCAAAAGCAGGTACTAGACATATCTGGAACTACTATTTGGATGAATTTGTCTGAAGACGAATTGCTACTTCTAAACAGTGCAATAGTTGATTCATATATGACGCAAGGTTCAAAACTATATGCTGTAGAGTATGCCGATCCAGATACACAAATAAGTACAGACGCTGTGGCTCAAGAACAAGCCAGAAAATACATAGAAGATAAGATAACTAATGAGATAGATACTAGATATTCAGCAGAAGAAATAACTACAACAAGGATAAATGAAGATGGAGAAGAGGTAACAGAGACAGAATTACCAGTTGCTACAATACCTTCATCAGATTTAGTTGATTTAGTTTCTACATATGCAGTTGAGTATAGATATTTTGTAGAAGCTTATAATAAAATTGAAAGTACATATCAGCCAAATACTACTGTAAGCGCTGCTATGCAGGCAAATAAATATGTTGTAGAACAAGCAAAAGATCGTTTAAGTACAGAAGCAAGAATTGCTATGGAAGCAAGTCTTGAAGCGTTCGAAAATGAATATACAGATGATTATCAATCAATAGTTTCAGGAATAACTGGTTCAATATCTACACAACAAAGTTTAAGAAATCAAGTTTTAGCTAACCAGTAGTTCGTTGATTTAATTTAGGAGGAAACATGCAAAAAATTATAGGGTTTATTGGGTATGTTAATAAATCTGAGTTTATAATAAACCTGTCAAAAGTATTGAAGATAATGAATAAAAAAGTATTAGTAGTAGATGGTACACTTGAAAAAAGGATAAAGTATACCATTCCTACTTTCGATGTAGCTCAAGATGAATCAATCGTAAATTTTGATGGAACAGATTTTGCAGTTGGCTTTAAAAGTTTAGAAGAAATTAAGGAATATCTTTGCAAAAAAACTTCGGTTGCTGATGACTATGATTATATAATATTGGATATAGACAACGCTGAAAGCTATGAGAATTTTAAGGATCAAAGCATTTCTAAATATTTCTTTTTCATAGAGCATACCACAGCTTCTTTAATTAGGAACGAAGAGTTACTAAGAAGCATTACTGAAGGTAGAGATTTTGAAGATAAGATTGAAATGACAAAAATTGTATTTAAGTATTATATATCACGTGCATCGCAGAAATATTTTGAAGCTAGACTTATGGATATGAATGTTAAATGGATAGATGTTGAATATGAACTACCGTACATGGATCAAGATAAAATTGCAGATTTAGAATCTGAGCTTAGTGGCTATGTAGATATTTCTAGACATACAAGACAATATGCAGCACTTGTTACTGATGTTGCGTCTGATATCTTGGGCGGAGTTACAGCAGGTGAGATAAGAAAAATGGTTAAGAATTATTCGAGGGGGAGATTTTAATGCCAAAAATAGTTTTTTGGAGTCCTGAAGCTGTAGAAACTGGACAGACTCATGCGGCTATTGCAATTTCTACATTAATGGCAATGGAAGAAGATTATTCAAATATATTGATACCAGGTCAGTGGCAAGCAAAAAAAACAGGAGCTGCATTTGAAAACTATAATTTGTTAATATCAAAAGGTGTGTTTTCAAACTCTAGTATAGGACTTACAGCACTTGCGCGTCTTGTGTCAAGTAACAAAATAACACCAGAGGCAATTAGAAATTATTCAAAACCAATATTAAAGCAAAGGTTAGATATAATTTATGGAACAAATGTAAATAGTAGGGAACAGTTTGATTTACTTATTTCAAATTTTCCTTCAATAGTTCAAAAGGCATCAGAGGCGTATGATATTGTTTGGGTAGATCTCCCAAAGACATCAGGAAGAGAGTATATAAAAGAGACACTAAGTAAAGCGGATTTAGTTATTTGTACATTTAATCAAGAAGTAACTTTACTTAATGATTATTTAAGGACCTTAGAAAATAACGAAGTTTTGAAAGATAAGAAAAAAATAATTTTAATGTGTAATTATGAAGAGAAATCTAAATACAATATTCCTAATATTCGTAGAGAGTATGGAATAAAGGAACAAGTTTTTTGCATACCACATAATTTTGTATTTGCCGATGCTTGTAATGATGGAAATGTTGTAGAAGGTTTCTTCTATAAAAATATATCTGCGGATACGAATGATTATAACGGGTATTTTATCTCAGAAACAAGAAAAGTAGTAAAAAAAATATTAGATTTAGTAAGAATTTAAACGGGAGGTGCAAAGCGTGTCATTCACATTTATAGTTAATTTTATACTAATAGTGTTGGTATTAGCTCTAGTTATAGTTATAATATATAACATTGCAAAGAATAAGAAGAATGTAGAAACGGTAAGTGAAGTAGAGCGTGAAAGACAAAAATATAGTGTAAAAGGCATGATAGATTATATTAAAAATGAATTTGATGAAATTACGAGAATGAATCTTTACGACTTAGCACTATCTGAAGAGGAATTTGAAAGAAGAAAAAATACTAAGTACGAATTAAAAAAAGCATTAAAAGGTGCAGGCTATGCCGCTCAAAATGATAAAAAATATGTTAAAACGCTTATGTTTGATTTACTTCGTAACCAATATAAAGTTACAGAAAGAAATATAAACTATGCTATACCTTTTGATAATTCAGAACGTCTTACGTCTCAAGATAGATTTGATATATTACTTCATATATACAAAAAACAGTTTAAAAAGAATGCTTTGTCTGAGTTTATTACAAAGTATGGGTTGGACAATCCAAAACTTGACGAAAACGGCGTACCATCATATAGGATTACTCCTGAAGAGATAGACGATATATTTGAAAAGGAAAATGTATTAGCAACAATCGACTTTGAAGATAAATTAGAGATTGTAGTACAACGTGTATATCAACATTACAAAGGTTTTAGCGTAATAGACGATATTCGTGACCAAAACATAGATGGTGTATCTGGTGGTGTATCTGGTATTCCTCCATCATTCTTGGATCAAGTTGGTGATATGGAAGATTATCTTGACCAAACTGGAAAAATAACAATACCAATGTCGTACGACTCCGTATGGATATTCTATAAAGGTAAATCAATGTATTTAGAATTTTTATCTTTTGGAAGTGAATCAGAGTTGAGACGTGTATGTCAAAACATATATAAATACAACAATCCGGGACAACTTTCTGAATCAGTTGGTTTCAAAATTAACGAAATGAAAGATGGTTCGCGTATAGTTGTACTGCGTCCAAACTTTGCAGAATCATGGGCATTCTTCGTAAGAAAGTTTGCTCCACCAACTTTAATTGATGCAAATCAATTATTAATACATAAGAATAAGGAAAATGTGGTAGAATTACTTAAATTCTTAATAAGAGGAGCGAGAGTTACTGCAATTACTGGTGAGCAAGGTTGTGGTAAAACGACATTACTTATGGCTATAATGAAATTCTTGTATCCAACAATTACGATGCGTGTACAGGAAACTGCATTCGAACTTCATTTAAGAAAAATATATCCTAAAAGCAATATTTTGTCTTTAAGAGAAACTGAGACAATAACTGGACAGATGGGTCTAGATGTTCAGAAAAAGACAGATGGTGGTGTAAATATCCTAGGAGAGGTTGCAACTGATCCCGTTGCTGCTTGGATGATACAAATGGCACAGGTTGCGTCTAAGTTCACGCTATTTACGCACCATGCTAAGACATTTCCGAACTTAATAACTTCGCTTAGAAACTCACTATTAAAAATAGGTATGTTTAATAATGAAGATGTAGCTGAGGTTCAAGTTGTAAATGTTATAAACTTTGATGTGCATTTGAAAAAAGGCGTAGATGGAACGCGTTTTATTGAACGTATTACAGAGTGTGTGCCAAAAGAAAAAGAGTTCCATTATACAAACGACTATAGAAATAAGAAGAATTTTGAAGATAAAATGGATATATTTATGGACAATGCTACTGAATATTTTAGACACTTAACTCAAACTTCAAACTATGAGTATAGAAATATAGTAGAATTTAAAAACGGAGAATATATTTTTGCTAATTCTATCTCCGAAGCAAACGTAGAAGCAATGCGTGAAAACATGGCTGAAGAAGATATCAAAGCATTTGATAAATTCTTAGATACGGCGTGGAGGTGAGTTATAAGTGGTATACTATATTATAGGAGCGATGATTGGTGTAGGAGTTCTTGGATTACTAGGAGTTGTAGTATACTACTTAGTAACTAAGAAAAAATACGCTAAAAATAAAGTACTATATAAAAAAGACCAAATAGTAATAAAAAATAAATCTTCATTTAAAGATACTTTTGATAGAGTATTTCAAACATTTTATCTAGTAGCTTTAAAGATACCAATAGTTAGCTATTATACAAGAAAAACAAGATTAAAGCTTGAAATGGTTAACGATTATACAGAATACGAGATAAGAAGAAGAACTGGAAAGATAATGCTAATATCTGTCATATTTGTATTTACAGCATTGTTTGTATTCTTAAATGTAGTAGATGACTTTATGATGTCACTAATTGTAATTATAATGGTGTTTGTTGTAAACGATGTTTTAATTGATTCTCAAGTAAACAAAGTTGCGGACAAAATAGTAAGACAAATACCAGAAGTATTTACAGAAATAAGACACTCATTTCATGAACACGGAATGGTTATAGAAGCATTTGAAGAGTGTATTGACGAATTAGAAGACAAAGAAATAATGCCACAGATAAGAAAAATACATGATGCAATAACAGCTGAAAATCCAGAAGTGCAACTTGAAAAATATTATGATGTTGCACCAAATAGATTCTTAAAACTATTTGCAGGTGTTTCATATCTTACTATGGAGCTTGGAGATAGAAAAGTAGATGGTATGTCTGTATATCTTAAAAACTTAAACAATATATTAAATGATGCGTACCTTGATATTTTAAAAAGAGATAAGATAAATTACTTATTTAGAAGTTTAACTATAATTGCAATTGTACCTATATTTTTCATAGATGTGTTGCAAGGCTGGTCACAAAGTAATTTCCCAGCACTTATAAATTTCTATACAAGTAGTTTTGGCTTTATAATAAAAGCGCTAATACTTATTTCAATATTTGTATCATACTTTGCGCTTAAGGTAATAAAAGACGATTCAACTCAAGTTAAGTTTGACAGGATTTCTCAAAAACGTTGGCAAGAAAGAGTCTATAAAATACCTGTAGTGCATAAATTAGTTGATGCATTTATGCCAGCGGAAAATACGAGAAAGTATTTAAGAAAGTCGCAAAATATTAAAGGTATAAATGCCTATCTTACAATGGAATGGTTCTATGTAAATAAATTTACATATGCAATAGTTTCGTTTTTAGTAGTTTTGATACTTGCACTTAATATGCATCACATAGATGTGCAAAGTGTATACACAAATTTAGAGGAAGAATTCATAAGTTTGGGTCAATTATCAGAAGAAGACCAAAAAGCTGCTGAATTGTATTCCGAGAAAGATGCAAAAGTTGTTAAAGAGCTAAAAGATAAAGGTGGGCTTACAGATGAAGATATACGAGCAGCACTTGCAGCGGCAGGACAATCTGTTACTGATGAAGACGTTGCGAGAATAAAAGGAAAAATTGAAAATGTAAAAAGTGCATATTTAAAATTCTGGGAAGTTATAATTGCAGTAGCTGTTGCTTGGATTGCATATTTTGTTCCAGATTTGATACTAATTGTTAAAAATAAAATTAGAGAAATGGAAAAAGAAGACGAAATAATGCAATTCCAGTCAATAATCTTAATGCTTATGTATATTGAGCGTGTAGATGTTCAGACTATACTAGAATGGCTTGAAAGATATTCTTATGCATATAAAGAACCGATTGCAACTGCGTTAAATAACTATGAATCTGGAGCAGTAGAAGCGTTGGAAGAACTTAAAGACGCAGTACCGCATAAAGACTTCAAACGTATAGTTGAAGGACTTATATCTGCAGTAGAGAGAATTCCAATAAGAGATGCGTTTGATGAACTTGAAACCGAAAGAAGCTTTTATTACGAAAGACGTAAGGAAGCAAATGAGAGACTTGTTCAGAGAAAATATTCTTATGGTAAAGTTTTAGGATTTGCACCAATGGTAATATTAATTGCAGGATATTTCGTAGGACCACTTATGGTGGTATCTGTAATGCAGATGGTGAAATATTTTGAAGTTATGAATACTATGTAATTTCATTTTATTGGTTATTACACTTGCATTTCAAGTGTTTAACATATATTATATAATATATTATTCATATATAAAAAGGAGGAATTAATTATGGATAATGCACAAAAAGCGATTATGATAGGTGTTGGTTTATTTATAACAATCATAATCATATCAGCAGTATTGTTGATAACAAATATCGGTACAGATATGATCAACAATGCAAGAAACCAAATGTCTAATATTTCAAAATCTTTACAAAACCAAGTAACTTCTGCTTTCGATGGTAAAACAGTTACAGGAGCAGATGTTATAGCAGCTTGCCAACAATATGAAAACTCTGACCAATTATCTGTTAAAGTTATAGTTGGAAATGAAGATACTTCAAAATTTAAAACTGGAAAATATGACGTAGCATTAGTAGATGCTCAACCAACAACAGCTAAAGCTGGTGGTATAGCAGTTACATATACAGGAGAAAACGCATATACAGAGCTAGACTCTACTTCAAGAGATTCTTTAGCAAAAATTCAAGGTACAGGTGGTGTATCTGCTACACAAACATATTACAGTTATGTAATGAAAGATAAAGATTCTGATACAGTTATGGGTATTCTATTTGTAAGAAAAGGAATATCTTCAACTTAACGAAAAAATAATAGTATTAAATTAAAATAAGTAAGGTTATATTGAAATATATATTTTAGACAAGTTAAAGGCATATAATTATGTGTAATTATATGCCCTTTTAACTATATTATATAGATATATGTGTGTGTCACATATATGTGTATAATATAAGGAGGAAAGATGGAAGATAATGCAATACGTGCTATAATGATTGCTGTTGGTATTTTTGTGATAATGTTGGTTCTTACTGGTATTATATTATATGTAAGTACAGCTAGAAATATGGCAACTACTGTGGATAAAACTTTAAATTCATGGGACGATATTACAGTTACTAATATTATGGATTACGAAGGGGATATTGAGATCTCATGTACAGGCATGGACTTTATAAATTTCTTGCGTAGAAATTATACGAGAGAAGATATATACGTTACAATTAACGATGAAGAGACTATGCAAAATCAGCCTATATCATGGTGGAAAAGTGATAATACAAATAATATTAATGAAATAAAAATTGCGAAAATAGACGCAAATGCCTCTATTGTTATGAAGAAAAAAACTACTACTAATTTAAATGATGAAGCAACTCATTCAATAACAGTTATAGGCGAGTTATTTTCAGCACGAGATGTTTATATGACTGATAAAGTATGGAGTATGAAAAAAGATAACGAAGACAAATATGCTTACGTAACAGATGGCGAAACCATTTTAAGAATAGGTGATAAAGTAAATTATCAGTATAGTGGTTTATGGACTGTGTTGGGTGCAAATAATGGAAAAATATTATTGATAGGAAGTGCTTTGAGTAGTACTTATTCATTTGGAAGGGAATTTAAATTATCACATATTAATCAAATTTTAGCAAATTGTGATAGTCAAAATGGAGCTGTGAAGCGGAAGTGCTAGGTGTTTGAATTTTCAAGATATAGTTAGATTAACAGGTATTGATTATACAGAGAATAACGAAAGTTATGGTGATACATATGATTTGTCTTGGAATAAAATGTTGAATGAAAGTAGCGAATATAAAAAAATAGAAGTAGAAAAAAATGGGGATAAGTATGGTAGCTTTACCGTAAATGATGGTGTCTTTTATTATTATAACAAAAGTACAGAAGAGTTTAAAAAGGTTAAATACCCTAATGCTTTGCCAACGCTTTCGAATGATTCTTATGAAGGTGATATTTTAGAAAATTTAACTGATAATGCGCGTGGCATATTAAATAGTTCAACTTCGATTTTTCTAGCAGATATTTCAACTGGGTATTTACAATATAATATGAAGTTTCTTCAAAATGGAAAAATAAAAGAAGAACCTCTCTTTGGGTGGGAAAACTCAGACGGTTCTGTTTCAAAATGGATATATATAAATGTTCGTCCTGTAATTGAATTACAACGAAATGTAAAGTTAAAAGAAGTGACGTCCGGTAATTGGGATATATTAAGTTAAGTTAATGAAAGGAGTAATATGGAAGAAAATTTATCTAAATTTGTTACAGCAATTTTAGCAATAATTATAATGTTTATATTTCCTGTGTATATTGCATACGAAAAAAAAGATGATATTTCATATGCTCTAGCTGTGAGATATACTCAAGACTTTGTTGATAAGGTAAGAAGTAAAGGGTATATTACACGAGAATTGTATCAAGATTATGCAACACGCCTTTTAACAACGGGAAATACATATGATATTGAATTAGAACATAGGTATGTAAGATTTGATCCAGCAAATACTACAGGAAGTGAGAATGTTAAGGCTGTAAGAGGCGAAGAAGTATATTCGACAGAACACATATTGAACTTTATGGATAACAACATAGAACATAAATATGTTATGAATGTAGATGATACTTTTAATGTTAAAATAAAAAATACAAATGTTACTATGGCTACAGTAATATATAATATTGTAACTGTAAATATGTCTAAAAATAATGTTAGAATACACGTAGATTATGGTGGTAAAATATTAGCTGATAAATGGTGGGGGAATATTGGTTTCTTTCCAGGAGGCGAAGATATACTACTAGAGTATGCTCCAATACCAGAAGGGTTCTATTATGTAGGTGGAACGAAAGATACAGGTTTGGTTATTTCAGATAATGTTAATGATGCAAATAAAGGCGTTGACTATGCGTGCGAAGGAAACCAATTTGTATGGATACCAGTAGACGATTATACTCAGTTTGTAAGATTAGAATCGGATGATAGATATGTTGAACCGTACATAAATGGTTACGATAAAGAAGTAGAAGAGTATGACGCAATGTGTAATTCTGTAAAAAAATATGGTGGATTTTATATAGCACGTTTTGAAGCAGGTGATAGTTATGCAACAGAGATAGGAGTAGCAAGAAGTGAAATTACGGAGGCGCGTAGCATAGTAAGTAAAAAAGGAGCGTATGTATATAACTATGTAAAATGGGGAGAAGCAATTGACGAAATAGGAGAAAACGGAGCAGTATATTTGTCACAAAATATGTATAAAGACCATGCATCAGTAGTATCTACATTGTGTTATGGTGTGCAATGGGATGCAGTAATGAACTTTGTATCAGATGAAGACCATAATGTAAATGACTCAAGAAAATGGGGAAATTATAAAGATTCTATAGAAGCAGCTGCAACAAATAAGGGGATATTACAGCAAACTGGTACAAATGAAGCATGGAAGGCTAAAAATATATATGATTTAGCTGGAAATGTGTGGGAATGGACTATGGAATCAGGTTCTTTGGTTAATGTTGGGCGTGTTGCGCGTAGTGGTGCTTACTGTAACAATGGTTTTAATCTTTCTGCGTTTAATCGTAATCCTCTTAACTTTAACTATTTTCAATACGATGTTGGCTTTAGAGTTGCGCTTTATTTGAAGTAGATAGTTTTGTCATAGCGAAGTTATTGCAAAAAGAACTTTGTATTATGATAAACCATATGTATTGGTAGTTTTATCCAAAAATAACGATATGTGTGGAGGAGTTATAGTAAGTATGGCAAGAAGAGTTAATATTAAAATAATTAATGTTATGCCAACGCATTTTGAATTTTTAAAATTAGTTTTACAAATATATGTAAATGCAATAAGCATAGAAAATATGTATGACAGTATATCTACTGTCATATTTTTTATGTTCAGTGTTTCACAAAAGTAATGTATAAATAATATATAGCAAGAAGCAAGTATAATTGAAATAGCGGATACTAAGAATTTATCTTGTTTTTTTAATATGTAATGAATTACCGAAAATATAGCAATTGGAAGTGCAACAAGTTTTAGGTGTTCCCACACACTTTCATTTACAGGAGTAAATAGGCCAACTATTAAGTTATTATTTGCTACGTCATATGCGAAATGGAGTAGTGTTCCGGCTATTACTATACATATCCAAGATAGGAGCCAGTATTTATTAAATTTGGAATTGTTTGTTTTAAAAAAAGAATTATAATAATTCAATATAATCACCAAAGAATATTATATGTAAAAAAAAGTCACTTTTGATTTAAGTGACAAAGAGAGTATTTTTTCAACATAAAAAGTGTCATTGCTGTCATTGCTGTCATTGTTGTCATTTGGGACGTTTTCAAATGACACTGTTTGCACAAAAGCCCACCAGATAGTTTGAGAATTTAGTAAATTGAGAAACAACATTGAGAAACAACTAAGTAGTGTCATTTGAAAACGTCCCAAATGACAAAATGACAGCTAATGACATTGACACTCATAGTAAAGCTATATCATAAGTAAATAATATATATAGGCAAAGTAAGTTTACTAAAAAAAGCAAAGGCACGCCTATTGTAAAAGTTTTGTGTAGTGTCTTGTGACGAACTGTATACATTGCGATGTATACACCTAGACTTGCTCCTGCAAGACATGTAAGAAAAATGAACTTTTCACTAATCCTGTAAAGATTTTTTCTTGCTTTAAATTTATCAATTAGAATTATTAAAAAACCAAACAAGTTTATACAAATTAAATATATTATTAAAGCTTTAAGCGCCATATATTAACACCTCGGTGAAATTATACAGCATTTTTTCAAAGTTTTAAATATAATTTTAACTATTTGGTAAAAAATATTGTATAACGGCATACATAAGACTTGCAATGAAAGTGGTAACAAGAGATATATAAAAGCCTGATACAAAAAACTGTGTCATGTATATTATAACTGAACTGGATACGAAAGAGATAATACCTCTGTAAAGAGGTATGTCATGTATACCGGATATAGTAGCAACGAAATAGTCTAGTATAACCAAGCTCAAAGCAAAAAGTGCAAGTAACGGGTAGGAAGATACATTAAAGTTTAATGTAAAAAAGCTTGTGAGTAGAAGTATTACAAGAGCAGATATAAACCTAATTAAAAGTTGTTTAAGCCTTAAAGAGTTTATGTTAGTTTTATTTGTTTTATCTATTTTAATTATATTTTCCATTTTATTTATATTTTAAATTTATTCCTTCCAAAAGTATTATTTGTATAATTTAAGAATTTATGCAAAAAATAGTTATATAAACAATTTGGAGGAATTTTAAAAATGCTTGTTGTATTTTTTAGAGCCGTTATATTATTTTTAGTTGTGTTTACAGTTATTAGACTTATGGGAAAAAGGGAACTGTCTAAAGTTCAACCATTTGAACTAGCAATAATAGTTATGATATCTGACCTTGCTTCGGGCCCTATGTCATCTAGAGATATGTCCACATTTTCGGGAATAATACCAATTATTGCCCTGCTTATAATCTACATAATCGTCACACTTATATTGCAGTCATCTGTAAAAACAGAACAAGTTTTATGTGGGAATCCATCTTTAATAATATTTAAAGGAAAAATAATAGAAGAAGAGATTAAGCGTCAACAGTTAACAATAGAAGAGATAATGGAACAGTTAAGAGAAAAAGATATATTTAAGATTCAAGATGTAGCATATGCCTTGCTTGAAACAAGTGGAAAACTTAACGCAGTGAAAAAAGACGATGCATGTGGACAAATGCCGTTAAATGTTATAAGCGAAGGGGAGTATCTTGAAAACAACATGAAAATATTGAACTTAGGTAAAGAAGATGTGGATAAATTAATGAGCATAAGCGGTGTGGCTAGAGAAGATATACTTGTAGGAACAATAGACGAAAATGGAATATTTATATATCAATTAAAGGAGAAAAAAACATGAAACAGTATATAATACTTGTAGGAGCTTTACTTCTTGTTATATCACTTAACTGCATGCAATTAAGCTTTCTAAAAAACACAGGGCAAGATATGTTGGATATGTTAGAAGGTATTTCAGGTAGCATACAAGAAGAGAATTTTACAAAAGCAGAAGAAAAGTTAAAAGATTTAAATGAAAAGTGGGAAGAGGTAAAAGCAAGATGGGACATTTTAACAGAGCATGATGATGTAGAAGAACTAGAGAGCCATTTAGCAAGCATAGATGCATATATATTTAACGAAGAAATGACTGACGGCATGGTAGAAGTTGCAATTTTGAAACAAAGAATAGAGCATATTATACAAAATGAAACGTTAAGTTTTTCGACTATATTTTAAGCGAACCTTGCAAAAAGTGGCAAAGTAGCAATGAAGTTGCGTGCATTTAGTGGCATTTTTTGTGTAAAAAACACGTGCATTTAGTGGCAAAAATGTTGACTTCTATTTAATTATTTGGTATTCTTAAATAGGAGGTAATACAAATGGTTAGGTTATTTGAAAAAAAATTAGCTACTTGGAAAGACTCAGGAATGAAAAAGCCACTTATGGTAATTGGAGTAAGACAGATAGGAAAAACTTATACAATAGAGGAATTTGCTAAAAAAAATTTTGAAGAATATATATATATAAATTTAGAAAAAGAAAAGGATATAGCGGCAATTTTTGAAGAAACTATTGATGATGAAAAAATAATGGAAAAATTAGAGCTGTACTATGGAAGAAAAATAGATTTAGATAAGACAATATTCTTTTTTGACGAAGTACAGGTAAGTGAAAGATTTATAGTATCTTTAAAGTATTTTTGTGAATCTTCTAGACCATATAAAATAGTATGTGCTGGAAGTTTGTTAGGAGTTAAGATCAGTAGGTTTAATAGTTCATTTCCTGTTGGAAAAGTTAGGATGGAATATATGTATCCTATGAATTTTGAAGAGTTTTTAATGGCAACTGGTCATGAAATGTTAAGAGATAGAATAAAAGAGTGCTATGAAAAAATGGAGCCGCTTCCTGATTTTGCACATGAAAAGGCTTTAGAATTATACAGAAAATATTTATGCGTTGGTGGAATGCCAGAGTCTGTAAAAAATTTAGTAGAAAATGATTTAGATATATTAGAATATGACTCTAACATATTAGCTAATATTGTTGAAATGTACATAGCAGACATGCAAAAGTATGTAAATAACAATGTTGAGAGTGTTAAAATAGAGAAGGTATATAAGAATATACCAGCACAATTAGCCAAAGATAAAAAAACTTTTCAATATAATTTAATAGAAGAAGGTGCTAGAAAAAGGAAATATGAAACTCCTATTGACTGGTTAGTATCTTCTAATATGATAATGGTAAGTTCTAAAGTTAAAAAGCCTGAGATACCACTTAAAGTATATGTAGACGATGAAGCGTTTAAACTATATCTAAGTGATGTAGGAATCTTAAGTACCGTAACTGAGATAAACTATCCAGATGTCATTTTGGATAGACCTTTTGAATATAAAGGTGCTATCACAGAAAACTATATCGCCGAGGAGTTTAAGGCTCGTGAGATATCGCTATACTATTGGACTTATGGAAGAAATGCTAAAGTGGACTTCGTAATATATAATAATAATGGAATAATACCTGTTGAGGTAAAAAGCGGAAGTAATACTAAATCTACTAGTTTGAATACATATATGAAAGAACATAAACCTAAATATGCAATTAGATTATCTACTAAAAACTTCGGTTTTGAAAATAATATCAAATCTATACCGTTATATGCAGCATTCTGCGTTGAATAAATGAAAAAACATGTGCCGCGTTTGACGAGAAAATATTTCTACTTTCGTGGCACATTTTACTTAACTACATATCACAATATTATCTAATTCTTGTTTTAAAAGTTCGTGCGTTTTAAGGCTCACTGTAGTAAGCGGAAGCCTTGGAGAGCCAACGTCAAACCCTAAAATATTCATTGCGTCTTTTATAGGCATTGGATTTACTTCTGCAAATAATGCTTTTATTAAAGGAGTAAATTTTAGTTGTATGTCTTTTGCGTAAGACACGTCTCCAAGTTCATATGCACGGCATAACATATGTACTTCTTTTGGAAATATATTAGATAATACAGATATTACACCAGTCCCACCAAGAGATAAAAGAGGCAAAATACTATCGTCATTTCCAGACACAATATCAAATGAAGCAGGGACTTTTGTGAACATTTCTGCTATTTTTGAAAAATTGTTTGACGCTTCTTTTATACCAACAATATTATCTATACTAGCTAAAACGGATACTGTTTCTGGTTCTAAGTTTACGCCAGTACGAGATGGAACGTTATATAAAATGCATGGAATATGTACACTATGAGCAATTTCCGAAAAATGCTCTATAAGTCCTTTTTGTGTAGTTTTGTTGTAGTATGGTGTAACAAGAAGCAAGCCATCTGCACCAGCGCGTTCAGCATACTTTGACATTTCTACTGATGTCACTGTGTTATTTGAGCCAGTTCCAATTATTACAGGAACACGCTTAGCAACTTTCTCAATTGCAAATTTAATTAGTTTTTTCTTTTCACTTATACTTAAAGTAGCGCTTTCACCGGTAGTGCCACATATAACTAAGCCGTCAATATCGTTTCCAATTTGGTATTCTATTAGTTCTTCTAATTTGGAATAGTTTATCTTCATATTTTCTTTAAAAGGAGTAATTAAAGCAGTGTATGCACCTTTTAACATAAAAAAACACCTCACATATTGCATAATATGCGTTTAAAAATTTTTTAGTGAATAATTTTTGAAATTAAGTAAATAATATTAAAAATGGGAAAAAATTTTACAAGGAGGTAAATATGAAAGTAGTTAATATTATAGCTTTAATACTAATAATCATTGGTGCTGTAAACTGGGGACTAATAGGTGCATTTAATTTTAATTTAGTAGCAACGCTTTTTGGCGTAAATACAGTATTAAGTAGAATTGTATATGGTTTAGTAGGAATTGCTGGACTTTGGGCATTAACTTTCTTCGGTAGAATTAGCATAGATGAATAATTCTTTTTCAGTGTCATTGGCGTCAGTTGCTGTCACTGGGGACGTTTTCAAATGACACTGTTCACACAATAAAACCCTCAGATAATCTGAGGGTTTTTAGTTAATTTAGAAACAATAAAATAGTGTCATTTGAAAACGTCCCCAGTGACACCCAGTGACAATGACACTATTTAAGCTGATTAAAGCATATCGCTTAATTTTGTTATTGTTCCAGCTCCAATAGTAAGCACAATGTCGTTTGGTTCAGCAATTTCGTGAATGTATTTTGCAATTTCTTCAAAGCTTCCAATATGCAAGGCATTTACGTTATTTTCTCTTAACTTTTCTACTAACATTTGTGGAGTTATGCTTCCATCGTCTATTTCTCTTGCAGCATAAATATCTGTTACAATTACAATATCTGCCATGTTAAAGCACACTGCAAATTCGTCAAGTAACGTTTTAAGACGGCTGTATGTGTGAGGTTGGAATACTGCAATTGTTTTTGCTTTATGTTTTTCTTTTGCCGTTTGTAATGTCGCTTTTATTTCAGTAGGGTGGTGAGCATAGTCATCATACACTTCAACGTTATCATTAATACGTTTTTTAAATTCAAATCTACGGCTAGCACCGGTAAATTCTTCAAGACCTAGAATAGCTAGCTTTAAGTCAATGTTATTTGAAATGACAACTCCAAGTGTAGCAAGTGCATTTAATATATTATGTTTGCCTGGTGCAGATAAACGTATGTGGCAAAGTAACTCTTGGTTATACATTACGTCAAACTCATAACAACCTGTATCCATTAAGTTTATGTTTGTAGCAAAAAGAGTACAAGTATCGTTTTTAACTGAAAAAGTATATACATTTAATTTTTTGGTTTGTATATTTTCCATATTTTCATTTACTACTTGTATTACATTTTCATCATCTGCATTTACTATTAAATTGCCGTTATCATGTGTAAGGCACATAAACTTCCCGAAGGACTTTAATATGTTATCTAAGTTTTTAAAATAGTCTAAGTGTTCTTCTTCAATATTTAAAATAACTGAGGTATCTCCAGGGAAGTTTAAAAAGCTATCTACATACTCGCAAGACTCTAATACGAAATATTCATTTTTACCAATTTCATAATTTAAATTATTTAACTCCCTTAGTTTAGAACCAACAAGTACAGTAGGTTCAACCTTTGCAAATTTTAGTGCATTTGCTACCATTGAGGTAGTTGTAGTCTTTCCGTGCATCCCAGCTATACATATAGGCTTAGAGTAGTATTTAAGCATACTTCCTAAAAACACTGCTCTTTCGTAAGTTGGAATGTTGTGTGTTCTTGCACAAACAAGTTCTGTATCTGTATCTGGAATAGCAGCTGTATATACAACAATGTCTGAGTTTAGTACATTTTCAGTATTTGAACCGATGCTAACTTCAATTCCTTCAGACTTTACAATTTTTACCATATCGTTTTCAGAAATGTCTGAGCCAGTAACACTGTATCCAAATTTCTTCATAATTATTGCAATACCGCTCATGCTAATACCGCCAATTCCTATAAAATGAATTTTATGTATATTTTTTAAATCTATATTTTCCATGAAAAACATCTCCTAAATATTAAGTTATATATTCATATAATATATCATAAGAGCGTAAGTTATGCAATGAGTGGGACTTTTATTGTAGAAGAAAACTAAAAAGTTGAGTTTTTTAAAGTTATGCTGTATAATTTAATTGGAAATGTGAGGAGGAATTGTTTTATGAAAAAAGTATTACTAGGTGTTGTAATAGGTCTAATTGTAATAGGAGTAGTGTTATTTGTATGTTTAAAACCAGAAAAGGAGAGTGAGATGGGCGGCGAAAACAGTACAGAAAACAATCAAGAGCCAGTAAAAAAGTTTGAAGATTTGACAAAAACTGAAAGAATTGGTTCTTTTGATGATGTTTGGGTAGATGTTCCAAGTTGGAGAGTAGGTGGTAGCGAAACAAGTTTAGTTTTAGAAAATATGAACTATTTTATAGTGGCGGCTATTAGTAAAGAAGAGTATTCTTTTGATGAAATCTATGAAAATGAAATGAAGTCTACTTTAAAACATAGTGTTAACAGAGGTGATTATACCGATTTTGTTCCAGAGAGTGAAGAAGTTATCCTTAACAATGGAATAAAAGCAACAAAATTTGAAGGAACATTATCAATGGATAGTTACGGTACACTTTATGAATATCCTGCTTATGGTTATTATTTTAAATTTAATGATTATCCAGTAATGATTATGTCTGTAGAAACAGATATTGCCGGAAAAGATAAAAATAGTGAAGAACAGAGACAGACAACTAATAGATATGTTGATGAAATAATACAAACCATAAGAAGTGCAGAATAATTGTATAATTAAACACTTTTCAAATATACATGATTTGAAAGGTGTTTTTTGCATAGAAGCATTATTTAAAGAAATAATAATTTTATGCTAAAAAAAATATATATATTATTTAATATAATATAATATAATCTAAAAAGTGTTTTAGGAGGAATTATTTATGTGTGGAATTGTTGGATATATTGGTAATCAAAAGGCAACAGAGATTTTGTTAGATGGTCTTGCTGCATTGGAATATCGCGGGTATGACTCAGCTGGCATTGCAGTATATGGTGAAAACCAAATTACTGTAAAAAAGAAAATGGGTAGAGTAAAAAATTTAAGAGAGGTGGAAGGCATAAGTGAGATTGAAGGTACTGTGGGGATTGCGCATACGAGATGGGCAACTCACGGAAAGCCTTCAGATACAAATTCACATCCCCACAAAGACAATAGCGGAAAGTTTGCAGTAGTGCATAATGGGATTATAGAGAACTTCGAAGAAATAAAAGAATTCTTGGTGACTAAAGGATATAGCTTTGAGTCTGAAACAGATACAGAGGTTATACCTAATCTTATTCATTATTATTATTCCGAAAGTACAGAGCGTTCAGAAAAAGAGAAATTTTTAACTTCTATTAAGTCTGCTATAGACAAATTTAAAGGAAGTTTTGCATTAGCAATTATATCGTTAAATTTTCCTGAAGGAATTGTTGTTACAAGGAAAAATGCACCTCTTGTAATTGGAGTAGGAGATAATGCAAATTACATTGCTTCAGATATTCCAGCTATTTTAAAGCATACAAGAAAGATTTATCTTTTAGAGGATAATGAAATAGCTGTGGTGTATAAAGAGTGGGTTGAGTTTTTCGGTCAGGATCTTGTGCCACATAACAAAGGAATAAATGACATAGAATGGGATGCAGCTTCGGCAGAAAAAGGCGGTTTTGAAGATTACATGTTAAAGGAAATATTTGAGCAACCAACTGCTATACGTGAGACTATAGGTACAAGGCTGCCATATGGTAAAACATGTGAAATACCAGAACTTAATTTTTCAAAGGAGTATTTGCAAAGAGTAAACGATATATATATTGTAGCTTGTGGTACTGCGATGCATGTTGCTATGGCTACAAAAGCTACATTTGAGAAGCTTTGCCAAAAGCTGTGTATAGTTGAAGTAGCTTCAGAGTTTAGGTATAGAGAGCCGTTAATTGACGAAAGTACATTGTGTATATTCGTTAGCCAATCCGGAGAAACAGCTGATACTATTGCCGCATTAAAACTTGCAAAAGAAAAAGCGGCAAAAACAATAGCTGTGACAAATGTAATAGGCAGCTCTATAACAAGAGAGGCAGATTATTTTGTATATACGCATGCAGGGCCGGAAATTGCAGTGGCGTCTACTAAAGCATATACTTCGCAGGTAGTACTTTTAACAATAATGGCAATGCAGTTTGCAGAGATTATGTCGTCATATCCTCATGACAAGCTCATTGAGCTTAAGACCGAACTTATGGATTTGCCTACCAAGCTTGAGATGGTATTAGAAGAAGAAAAAAATATTAAAGAGTTTGCTTCTAAGATATATACAGAACATGATATATATTTTACGGGAAGAGGAAACGACTATGCTACGGCGCTTGAAGCGTCATTAAAGCTTAAGGAAATATCGTATATTCATTCAGACGCATATGCTTCTGGTGAGCTTAAACATGGGCCAATAGCACTTATTGAAAAGGGTGTAACAGTTATAGGGATAATTACGGATGGATCGTTGGTTGAAAAAGCTATGAATAATATTTTGGAAGTCATAACAAGAGGAGCTAAAACTTTGATTGTGACTAATAAAATACTTAAAAAAAGTAATTTCAATTACGTTGTAAACATACCTGACATCAGTTCGTTACTTGCGCCAATTCTTGCTATAATTCCGCTTCAACTTTTAAGTTACCATGTAGCAAAGTATAAAGGACTTGATGTAGATAAGCCCCGAAATCTTGCTAAATCTGTAACAGTAGAATAGGTATTCAAAGAAAACAGTGTCATTTGGGACGTTTTCAAATGACACTGTTTGTACAGTAAAATCGCAAAATAGTCTGGGTTGTTACTATTCACAGCTGATATGGCTTGTAACATTACTGTAATCAAAATTTAAT
>CAYZTN010000016.1:0-22750 GCA_964481385.1 uncultured Clostridium sp.
CACTAATAGTATGTTTAGGTTGTTTTCCACAATTTCCATGCATCATGGATGAAGCGCCAAATTTTTTATACCTCGCTTTCAATTTTTTTACATAGCGCTCTGAAAAATTCAACCTTTCTGCTGCAACTTTAACTGTCATTGTTCCATTAATGCAACTTTCGATTACTGCTACTTTTAAATTTTCATCTTTGTTCATTTCTGTTCTCATACCTCCATTATATCATGGGGGGTGAACTTTTCATAGAATAATTTTACAGGGTGATCATATCACAGAATATTCATAAAAAAATGAACAAAAAGCTTGCATTTTAATAACATATGTGGTACAATAATTTACGTAATATTTAAGTTTACCCAAGACAGTAGGTGCAAAGTAAATCCTACCGAGGTAATTAGCATTGTGTATTTTGTTGAAGAAATTCAATTAGTATATATGATACTGTTGCCTTGTGGTAACAGTATTTTTTTGAATATTAAACATAAGGAGGTGTGGCAAAAGATGCCAAGCGCAAAGGTTTTAGAACAAAAACAAAAACAAGTTAAAGAATTGAGCGAAAAAATTAAAGAAGCTAAAATTACTTTCTTCGTTGACTATAAAGGAATTACAGTTGAAGAAGATATGAAATTAAGAAAAGCTTTTAGAGAATCTGGACATTATTGTGCAGTTGTTAAAAACTCAATAGTAAAACTTGCAGCAAAAGAAGCTGGTATTGAAGGACTAGATAGTATGTTAGAAGGCTCAACAGTTGTTATAACTAGTGCTGAAGAATATACAGTAGGACCAAAAATCGCGTATGATTTTGCTAAAGACCATGAATTCTACAAATTCAAAGGTGGAATAATGGACGGAAAAGTAATTGAGGAAGCTGAACTTACAAAGCTTGCAAAATTACCTTCAAAAGAAGCATTACTTACATCACTTGCTTCTGCTCTTATCGGAAATATCCGTAACCTAGCAGTAGTACTTGATCAAGTAGCTAAGAAGAATGAGGAACAAGTTAGTGCCTAGAAGACTAACATAAATTTTTAAGGAGGATTTTAAAATGGAAAAAATTGAAAGCATTATCGCTGAAATCGAAAAACTAACAGTTATTGAACTTGCTGATTTAGTTAAAGCAATTGAAGAAAAGTTCGGAGTAAGTGCCGCTGCAGCAGCAGTTGTAGTAGCAGGTGGAGCAGCAACAGGAGCAGCTGCTGAAGAAAAAACTGAATTTACAGTAGTTCTTAAAGAAGCAGGAGCTAACAAAATTCAAGTTGTTAAAGCAGTTAAAGAAGTAACTGGTCTAGGATTAAAAGAAGCTAAAGATTTAGTTGACGGAGCTCCAAAGAACGTTAAAGAAAACGTTTCTAAAGACGAAGCTGAAAAGATCAAAGCAACTCTATCTGATGCAGGCGCAGTTGTTGAATTAGTTTAATATTTCAAAAAATTATAGCAGTTAGGTTTTGCCTAGCTGTTATTTTTATATATTATCCTCTTTTAATATTCTACTTTTGTGGTATAATATGTGTGGCAGAAAGAAGGGTATATATATGAAATTTGAATTAAGGAGAAAAAGTGTAATTTTAATAATAGCTATAATTGTTGTTATACTTGCAGTTGTTTTACTTGCAGTGTTTAATAAACCAGAAGTTGAAGTGCCTGAAGTTCCGACGCCTACACCTATACCTAGTGCAACTGTTGTGAATATAACGGACACGGTACCGTATGGAACGAAACTTATACAATATAACAATGGAGACTTTTCTATGAAAATACCAGAAGGTTGGCAGGTAGAGGTTGTGCAAGGCAAAAACTATGGTATAAGAGTATACGATCCAAATGATGAAAGATACCAAATAATGTATTATTACTCACTAGGTGGATTTCTAAAAAACAAAGAGGCAAAACAGTATTACCAAGTATATTCAGGAATATCTAATACAGGTTTTGAAAAGTTACCAGTACTAACACCTGCAACAGTTGAAAGTTTGTATAAAACTTGGACTACAATAGTAGGCTATGCAAAAACAAATATTGAAGGCTATGCAAACTTTAATTTTCCGTTCTTTTTCAATTTTAAGGTAAAGGAACAGTTTGAACTAGGTTCTGCACTTAAAGAAACTTTAGGAACAAAGGTTACAGAGGGAATAGTAAGAGCAGAGTTTACTGATGATACAGGCAAAGAAAAAGCAGAAGGAATGTTTAGCACAATGATTGTAGATTTGGATAGCAGTGATACAAAAATGCCACTTGCTGTATATAACACTATAGGAATTACAACAGAAAGCACAGAGTTTGTTAACTGGAATAAAATACTGTTTGAGTGCCTAGGTTCGATTAAATTTAGCGATAAATACATTGAAAGTGTAAAATCTCATGCAGATGAGGAAACGGTAATAGATATTAACGTGGAAATTCAAAATGCAGTTAAGGCATATGAGAATGCATGGAAAACAAGACAGCTAGCCGAGGATAAAGCTGTGCAACGTGCTAAAGATGAAAGTCAAGGTAAAGAAAGAGTATATGATGTAAATACAGGAAAAGTATATCTTGCAGATAAAGGTTGGTATGCGTCTTATGTAGGAGAGACATATAAACTAGCGGAAGAAGATAGATATGCTGAGCCAGTAGTAGGAATTATTAAATAAAATCAAATAGTGTCATTTGAAAACGTCCCAAATGACACTATTTGATTATATCTGTAAATTCTGTGCAAGATGTATTAAATATTAAGTTATGTATTTTTGTTGCGAGTGCATCTAGTTCTAAACTTGAGTTTACATTATGAAATTTTGTATTAGCGCTTTTTGCACTTGTTATAACTGGAATTGTAGAGTGTTCGTTAAATAATGTTAAAAGTTCTGTAGCGTTTTTGTTTACTTTTAAAACTCTTGCGTAGTATGCGGTATATATGGTATAAGCTTTGTTCAAAGTTATACCAAGTAAAATATTATTACAAATTCTTTTTAATCTTCCTAATGTGTATCTTTTAGTTTGAAGTGCTTGTAGGAAGTCAAGGTAAGACTTAGACACTTGTGCTACCGAATAAAACCTATTTTCTAGTCCTTCGTTTATTTCATGTATCTCTTTTAAACCTTGTACTCCTAGTTTTGTTATTTCGTATTTAAGTAGTTGCCAATATCTAGAGAGGTATACGTTGTCTATATCTAGGAGTTTTTCATACACATTTTGAGGAACTAGTCCAGATACTTTTTTAATACTTTCACTATTTAGTAATTCTCTAATTGCACTTGAGTTAGCAAAGCTACCATTTACAAGGCTTGTACCATGTTCTGCTCCTATGCGAGGAATCAATACAGGTACGATACTACTTTTTAATTCAAGTATGTTTTTAATATATTGAATTGCAAGTATATTATTAGGCTTTTGTAAAATTTTTAGTTCTTCTTCGTTTAGTATATTGCTTAATACCTCAGCTTGAGTTTTAGCTGAGTTTATACTTTTGTTTTTATGTTCTTTGCAAGATTTAGCTATAGTTTCATGGTTTGAGCAAAGTGTATTAGCTATATTATATAGCTTTTTAATGTCGTGGCATTCTGCACCAAATGCTAGGTGAGTAATCGTGCCAAGGCTATTTAAGATATTTATGGCACCTTTTGCAAAATATTCTGCACTAGAAGAGGCGAATATGGTTGGAAGTTCTAATACTAAATTTACCCCATTTTTTACTGCAAGGTCTGCTTTATCAAATTTATTCAAAACCGAAATATTGCCTTGCTCTGTAAATGAACCAGACATTATAACTATGGTGTAATCTGGTTTCACAAGCTTCTTTGCTTGTTCTATTTGATAGATATGACCATTATGCATTGGGTTATATTCCACTATAATTCCAAGAACTTTCATTTTTCGACATTCCTTTCTAAGTTGCAAACTTTAATTTTTTCTGCTATTATTATATTAGCATTTTGATGTGAATAAATCAAGGAGGAGCGAATGAAAAACGTAGTTATATATACAGATGGTGCATGTAGTGGTAATCCTGGTCCAGGTGGATACGGTACAGTTTTAATGTGCGAGGGTAAAACTATTGAGCTTTCTGGTAGAGAAGATAATACAACAAATAACAGAATGGAACTTATGGCAGCGATAGTTGCATTAGAGACTTTAAAATATCCATGTGAAGTAGTGCTTTATTCAGACAGTAGTTATTTAGTAAACGCATATAACAACAACTGGATAGCAGGTTGGAAGAAAAACGGATGGAGAAATTCTTCAAAAGAGCCCGTAAAAAACAAAGACTTGTGGGAAAGGTTAGACGCTCAAATGTCACGCCACAAGGTAACGCTTGCTAAAGTTAAAGGGCATGCAGATAATGAGCTTAATAACAGATGTGATAAGCTTGCAACTGATGCTGCTAAAGGAAAAGTCTTGGGAGCATAAATTAAAGTATACTAGCATAGTATGTCTTAGGTGATTTTTGTGATTAAAAAATGGTTTAAGCAATTTGTGCTTGAAAACAAATTTGACATATGTACAGTGACTATGCTACTTATTATTGGTTTTATATGTGGAATTGGTATATATTTTATTGTAAATGATAATACTACAAGTGACTTGTTAAATGTTGTAAAAGATGTATTTAATTTGTCTGCTGATGAAAAAATAATTAAGTCAAACGTAATAATGAATAGCTTGAAGTTGAATTTATTGCTTGTTGTAGCACTTTTGTTTTTTAGTATAACGCTTATAGGGAAGTGGTGCATATATTTTGTAACTATATTTAAGGGGGTTGCTGTTGGAATTTACACATGTATATTGCTTGCAATATTTGGCTTTTGGTGGGGACTAGTTGCAGTACTTCTTTTGGTAGTTCTAGTTAACACCATATACATTCCTACATACATATACATTTCTACAACTTTACTTGCATTTAATTTTGAATTATTTAATACCAAAAAGGACACAACCAATTTATATTGTGTTACAAAAACATTAACTAAACTTGCCGTATCTTTTGCATTTATTTTTTCAAGTGGAATACTAGAACAGGTTTTGACTAATGTGGTGTTTAAAATCTATGAAAAAATATGATGGTGAAAATATGATGGAAGTATTGCATTTGTGCTAGAAATGTGGTAATATATTGATACTCTTGGTTGGTTGGCCACGAGGGACTTAAAAAATTACATATTTTTTCATAATTTTTAAAGTAATTCTTGACAAATGGGAAAAAATAATGTAAACTATTATAGTCACATGATTGTGGGCTATTAGCTCAGTTGGCAGAGCACTTGACTTTTAATCAAGTTGTCCCGCGTTCGAATCGCGGATAGCTCACCACAAGGCCCGTTGGTCAATCGGTTAAGACATCGCCCTTTCACGGCGGAGTGAGGAGTTCGACTCTCCTACGGGTCACCATGTGATGCTGGAGTAGCTCAGTTGGTAGAGCAGCTGACTTGTAATCAGCAGGTCCTCGGTTCAAGTCCGAGCTTCAGCTCCAAATTAAACCTTACAGCCTCAACGGTTGTAAGGTTTTTTATATGGTATATAAAATTTAAAAATATTGTCTTAAAAGTGGTAAAAAGTGCAAAAAAGCGGACAAAATTGCACCAAGGCTTTATTTCCCAACTAAGTTTAAGATAATCCAAATTGTCGAAAAATCACTAGTTTTGTAACATGCACGAGAAAGTATGGACAAGATTATTTCTGCGTGTTAATATGTATGTGCAGGTGGTTTTATGGCGTGGTACATATTAATTTCATTTTGTATATATATAATTACAGATTATATATACATATATAACTTTTTAGATTCAAAATTTTTACTCACTGCTTCTGGTAGTAAACTTAAGAATTCTCAAAATATATCTAAATCTAAATATATTTTAACTCTTGAAGAATTTATTGTTTTATTAATTATAACTCTTATAGCGTTCCTTTTGAATTTGGCAATCGTCTATTCTGCACTTAATTCCAATTTTTTAGAGATAAATATATTTTCAAAAACTGTAAATATTGCAGCTTTATTTGGTAATAAATATGCCTTAGTTAAAGTGATATATTACATTTCTTCAGCGGTTTTTATTTACATTATGTGTTTTTCTTACAAAACAAAAATATTTGATGTGTTAAGGAAAATTAAATCTCGCAATGATTACGATATTTCAAGCGTTCCGTCAGCAGACGATAAACTCTTTTTCTTAGGAGCTTTTCTTGATAACACTCCTATATTTTTAAAGCAGAAAGCACTTTACCAAAATATGTTAATTACAGGAAGTATTGGAAGTGGAAAAACAAGTGGAGCTGTTTGTAATTTGACAGATGTGTTGATTAATAAAGGGCTTGGTGGGGTTATATTAGACGCCAAAGGCAGCTTTATATCTTCGGTAAGAAAAATGTGTAAAAAAGCAGGTAGAGAGCAAGATTTACAAGAAGTTTCAATGACCTCAAATTATTATTTTGAACTTTTGGATAAAAATATTATGCCACAAGAATTAGCAAATAGGTTAAGGCATGTTATAGAGCTAATAAGTCCAAACAACAATAGCGATACATATTGGCTAGATAAGGTTGAAAATGTGTTTTTAAATTTAATAATTCTGATGGACTATTATGGCGTGAGAAACATGCACGAATTACATTTGCTAGTTACAAGTAAAGAGTATTTAGAAGAAAAGTTAAATGAATGCAAGGACCAGTTATTAAATAGTCCACCAGAAGATAAAACAGCTTTTGAAATGACTAATGCAATTTTGTTTTTAAAAGAGGAATACTTAAATTTAGATAGCAGAATATTTAGTGTTATAACTTCAGAGATCACTCGCCTTACAATACCACTCGTGACAGACTATGACGTGTATAAGCAGTTTATTGAACCAGATAGTAAAAAGGAGAAAATAGACTTCTATAACTCGAGTAACAAGATTGTAATATTAAGCATTAATATTGGAGAAAACAAAGCTTTGTGTAAAATTATTTCAGTATTTTTAAAATTATCTTTTCAAAAATATATTTTATCTACACTTAAAAATTCAAAAAAGTTCCCATCATTTTTCATTGCTGACGAATACCAAGAATTTGTAAATAAAGATGATAGCGATTTTTTATCTTTATCTAGAGAGGCAAAGTGCATAAATATAATCTCAACACAAAGCTATAGCTCTATTAAAAATGCATTAAGAGATGAAAGTGCTGCTTTTGTAATAATACAGAATTTTGTAAATAAAATCTGGTTTAGAAATGATGACAATTATACTAATTCTGAAGTTGTTAAGCAACTAGGAAAAACTATAGTTAAAAGAGAGAATACATCTATTACTGAAAATGCACAAGAAAGTGTAAAAAGGTTTTTAGGAAATGGTTTTAAAAACAGAAAGTCTAGTCTTTCAAATAGCATAAGTTATGTGTTAACAAAGGAAAATGAATATGACGAAAATTTCTTCTCAAGAGATTTAAAGACACATGAGGCACTAGCTTTTATTCAAGATACAAATGACGAGATTAAGCCAATTAAGGTTAAGTTTAGAATATGGGGGAAAGAGGATTATGTGGAAAAAGAAGGTTAAATTAGTAGCAATATTTTTAATTTGTGTGTTTGTTGTAGCTCCTACTGCACTACAAGCAGCGTCTACACCAACACTAGTTACAAAACTTAATACTGCGTTAAAAAAGATACTAGACTATTTTGAAAAGCTTGCTCCTGCAGCTGCAGGTGTTGCTATTGCAAGTGGAGTAATGGTAAGAAAGTTTAGTTTTGGAGATGAGCAAAAATTAATTTTAGGAAAAAGAATAATAGTAAATGCAATTTTAGGATATGCAATTATTTTGCTAATAGATGTAATACTAAAATTCGTAGATACTTTGGTGTAGTAGCGTGTCGGATATTGTTTCAGTTATAAACAGATTAGCTCAAGAATTGTATTCTACAGTTGAGGAAGAAGTTTTTGTAACACTAGACAAACTCCTAGTTATAACTAAAGAAATACTTGAAATAGAGCCACTTAAAAATATGAACATAACTTCAGAAAATAATAGCATAGTGTTACTTGCACTTTGCTTTGCCACTATGGCAGGAATTTGTTTTGCATTTAAAAAAATAGTGAATATGTATAGAGCAGATAATGGAACAGATGTCATGAAGTTTATGTTACGACTAGTAATATGTTCTATGCTTAGCGTATCTGCTTGGTACATATGTGAAACCATATTAGATATTAACGGAATTATTACTGAGATTATACAAAGTATTGGAAAAGATGTGACAGGTGAAAATATTTCTTTTGATACACTAAAACAAGTAATAGCTAACATTGACACAGATGAGAACTTTTTGTCTTTAGATGGTGCTATAAAAGGAATGGTAGGGTTTGGAGCAGTAACACTTTTGTTTACATTTTGTATTAGGTATTTTATGACTGTGTTTCTAATTGTTGTATCGCCTATTGCGTTTATGACGGCAATAGATAAAAGCACTATTGGTATATTTTTGAAATGGGTAAAGTCATATATTTCTAATGTACTGCTACAAAATGTAGCGATTATTTTCATGATAATACCATTAACAATTAAAGACACAGATAGCTTAGTATTCAAAGTAGTTTTAGTGGGAAGTATATATAGTTTATATAAAGTAAAAGATTTTGTTATGGGCTTTGTATCTAATATATCATTTGAAAAGGAGAGCTAATGGGAAAAGAAGAATTAAAGAGTAAAGTTTTTGGAAATTTCAATAGAAAAACAAAATGGTTAGGGCTTGTAGATTATAAAACGCTGATATTTCTTGCTATATATGTGTATTCCATTTATTGTGTTACAGGCATATTTAAAATACAAGTGCTAGCAAGAATATATATCTTAGTTATATTCAGTATTCCAGTGCTTATACTAACTACAATGTATATGTCTGAAGAAAGTGTTGTTGATATGTTTATTATGGTACTAAAGTATGTTATAAAGCCTAAGAGATACGTGCATATACCAAAGAAAAGTGATGATATTGGGCTGGTAGTGTCAGGTGATGCTAAGGAGTTTTGAAATGTATAGAAAACAAATGTATAAAGATTATTATTTGCATAAAAATTGTAGTAATTGGTTTAAGTTTATGATATACTACTAATAGGTTTCAAATAGGAGTTGAAAATATGGTTGATGTAAAACAACGCATGATAGACATTGTTGATTCTGTGCCACAAGATTTTTTTGATGGTTTAAAGCCAACGGAAATGGTATTTAAGCTTATGATGGAGTACATAAGAAGGTATGGCGAAGATGAAACAACAATTATTCCCGGCACTGATAAACATTTGAATTTAGAAACGCTAAAGGAAATGCTTGGAGAAGGGACAATAAATTAGAGGAGGAGTTAAAAATGGAGTTTATGAAGAAAACTTTAAGTGAAGTTGATATACAAGAAAATACATTGTATGATTTTATATATAATTTAGTGTTTTTTGTATCTTTAAAAGAAAGTGAAGAAGATATAAAAAAAGGCAGAGTTTTGACTGTTGAAGAATCAAAGGCGAGGTTGATGAGAGAGTATGAAAATCTCAATATCGAGTAGAGTTCAAAGTAAAATCAAGGATATTACAGATTTCGCCTTAAAGATTTCCACAAATTATGCGAATAGAGTTATAAACGAAATATATTCTACTATATATTTGATTGAAAACACACCAAATATTGGAAGGTATGTGCCTGAACTCCAAGGTAAACATTACCAGGAGCGAATTTGTGGAAATTATAGAATAATTTATATTGTTTCCAAGAAACATAATACAATTTTTATTAGATATATAATAAGCTGTAGACAAAATTCAAGTTTATTTTTTGAGGTTCATAAGAAAGAAATATTCGACTTTTTAAATCGATTATTCATTTAAATTTTATTCTTTATATTACAAATTCCAAATTTTTTAAAAAATATATAAAAAGCAAAGTTTACCGAACAAAATTTTACTGTTGTAAAATGTTTTTTCATTTGGTATAATCTTACCGTATGAAATGGGGAAGATAATAATGAAATTTACTGAAAGGAAAAATAGGGAACTTATGGATATATCTGTTCCTGGCATATTTGTTACCAACAATATGTTTGGACTGGATGAAATAAGTTTAAAGTTGTATTTATATATAAAGTTTTTAATAGATAATAATCTTTCTTTTGATATATCAGATATAGCAAAGAAGCTTTCAGTAAAGACATATGATATAGAAAATGCGTTTAGCACATTAGAAGACGAGGACCTTATATTAAAAACAACTGACGGTTATGAGCTAATGGACGTAAAAGAGCAAGAGATTAACAAGACATACATTCCAAAATTAAAACCTGTAAAAACTGCAAAAACAATTACTGAGCAAAAAAGAATGGCAGCTGCTACCGCTATAAACGAAAGCTTTTTCCAAGGAATTATGGCACTAAGTTGGTATGTAGATATTAGCACATTGTTTGAAAAATATGGTTTTGATGAAGATGTAATGATAGCACTTTTTCACGAGTGTTCTGAAAGAAGAGCTTTGAAGAAAAACTACGTGTTTAAAGTTGCTGAAAATTGGTATAAAGGTGGAGTAAAAACTTTTGAACAATTAGAAGATTATCTTACTGCACAAGAAGAATATAGCAAGATAAAGTCTAAGATTAAGTCAAGGCTACGTTTAAGTCGTACTTTTACAGAATACGAAGAAGCATATATTTTAAATTGGATTAAAAAGTATAAATACACATTTAATGAAATAGATTACGCAATTAAAAAAACAATAGCAAAAGGAACACCTTCTATTGGATATATTGATGGAATTTTAAAAAACTGGAATGCTAAGGGATATAAAACACTGGAGGATGTTATAAAAAGTGAAGAAGAGCATACAAATGGTGCTACTATAAAGCAGTCACCAGTAACTAAAACAGTTGCTAAGAAAAAAGAGTATGAACAAAAAAGAGATGTTGATTTAAACGATTTCTATGATAATTTGTAAATTACAAGAGTAAGGAGGGCAAAATGCACAATTCTGTATATAACGAAATTGAAAGAGGATATGAACAAAAGAGAATGCGTGCAGTAGCGGAGGCAGCAAAAAAGAAAAAAGATTTAATAGAAATGTATCCAGAATTTGCGGCGCTTGAAGACGAATTAAATATTTATGCAATAGAACAAGCAAAATCGGCAATTAGGAAAACTGGTATAGACAAGCAAGTTGTAACAGAAAATATGGAAACCAAGATAAATGAAATTAAAGCGTCAATGGACAAGTTTTTGTTAGAGCATGGATTTTCAAAAGACTATTTAGAGCCAAATTACGAGTGCAAAAAGTGTCAAGATACGGGATTTGTAGAAGTAAATGGGAAAGTCAGTAAGTGTAGTTGCTTAATACAAAAATTAGTAGATATAACATATAAACAAAGCAACATGCTAAAATTAAATGAGGAAAACTTTAATACATTTGATACATGTTACTTTTCAAATATACCAAATAAAGAAAAATATGGCTCAGATAAGTCACCACTAGAAAATATATTAAATATTAAAAAAATAGCATTGGACTTTTGTAATAACATAGACATGCCAGAGCAAAAAAGCTTATTGCTTATTGGAAATACAGGAACAGGCAAGACCTTTATAAGTAACGCTATTGCCGCTCAGGTTATATCACAAGGTTTTTCTGTGCTATACCAGACAGCTCCAATTCTTATGGATATGATGTTAGATAGCAAAATTCGTGGAAGCAAAGAAGACGCTTTAAGAGAAAAATATGACCAAATATTTGATGTCGACCTCCTTATAATAGACGACTTAGGAACGGAAACATTAAATAGCATGAAGTTCACAGAGTTGTTTAATATAATAAACACAAGACTTTTAAAAAATAAGAAAACGGTTATTTCAACCAATCTTGTTTTACCAGAGCTTGCAGAACAATATGATGCACGTGTAATGTCAAGGCTTATTGGAAACTATACAATATGCAAGTTTTATGGTGAAGATATACGTTTGAAAAAGAAGAAAATGCAAGAAAGATAGAGGAAAATATATATGAATAAAGAAATAGTTTTAAGTATTGCAAATGAATTAAAAGTAAAGTGCTCTCAAGTTGAGAGTGCTTTAAAATTGTTGGAAGACGGAAATACAATTCCGTTTATTGCAAGATACAGAAAGGAAGCAACGGAAGCATTAGACGAAGAACAAATAAGAAGAATAAGCGAAGTGTATGAGTACCAAGTAAATCTTTTGAAAAGAAAAGAAGATGTTATTCGACTTATTGACGAAAAACAAATGTTAACAGACGAACTTAAAGCAAAAATAATGGAGTGTGAAAAGTTAGTCGAAGTAGAAGATTTGTATAGACCATTTAAAGAAAAGAAAAAGACAAAAGCAACTGAGGCAATAAATAATGGATTAAAACCTTTGGCAGATAAAATAATAAAATTTCCTAAAGAAGGAAGTTTGGAGTCCCTTGCAAAGGAGTTTTTAACGGATAAAGTAAAAACTGTGGAAGACGCTTTAACTGGTGCAAAATATATAATTGCAGAAGATATATCAGATAACGCTAAGTTTAGAGGATATATTAGAAAGACTACATTTTTAAACGGTAATATTGTGTCAAAGAAAAAAGCTAAAGCTGAAGACGAAGAGCATGTTTATGAAATGTACTATGAGTTTTCAGAGCTTGTAAAATATATAAAACCACATAGAGTGCTTGCACTAAACAGAGGAGAAAAAGAAAATGTGTTATCTGTTTCGCTTTCAGTAGATACCGAAAAAATAATTAGTTATCTTGAAGAAAAAGTAATAGGAAAGTCAAACTCATTTGTTGTAGATGTTGTAAAAGAGGCAATAGCAGATAGCTATAAGCGTTTAATAGCACCAAGTATAGAAAGAGAAATACGTTCAGAATTAACTGAAAAAGCACAAGAATCTGCCATAGATGTATTTGGTAAAAACTTAGAAAAGTTACTTTTGCAACCGCCTATGAAAGATAAAATGGTGTTAGGTCTAGATCCTGCATATAGAACGGGATGTAAGTTAGCTGTTGTAGATAAAACTGGAAAATGCTTAAATATTTCTGTAATATACCCACATGAGCCAAGAAAAGAATACGAAAAAAGCAAGGCACACGTATTAAAGTTAATTGACGAGTTTAAAATAGATATAATTGCAATAGGCAACGGAACAGCGTCAAGAGAAAGCGAGGCCTTTATTGCAGACTGCATAAAGACTGCTTCAAGACCAGTTCAGTATATAATAGTAAGCGAAGCGGGAGCTAGTGTATATTCTGCGTCAAAACTTGCTATTGCTGAGTACCCAAATTTGCATGTAGAAGAACGTAGTGCAATAAGTATTGCAAAAAGACTTCAAGACCCACTAGCTGAGCTTGTTAAAATTGACTCAAAAAGCATTGGTGTTGGTCAGTATCAACATGATGTACCAGAAAAAAGGCTGGATGAATCACTAGACTTTGTTGTAAGTAAAGCTGTAAATATGGTTGGAGTAAACTTAAACACTGCAAGTCGCGAGCTTTTAAAATATGTTTCTGGTATGACTAAGACTAGTATAGAAAAGTTGCTTAAATATAGAGATGAACATGGAAAGATTGATTCAAGACAGGCACTAAAAAAAGCTAAAGTTTTGTCAGATAAAGCGTACGAACAAGCGGTGGGATTTATGCGTATAGAAGAAGGTAGTAATGTGCTAGATAGGACTGGAATACACCCAGAAAGCTATGAAACGACATTGAAACTTTTAGATAAACTAAATCTAAATGTAAATGATATAGGAAGTGCTAAAATAATTGACACTTTAAACGGCGTAGATGTATCAAAACTTGCTTTAGAACTTGATAGTGATAAATTTACTGTTGAAGATATTGTAAAAGCTTTAATTTGCCCTACAAGAGATCCTAGAGACGAATTTGATAAACCACTTCTAAAAAGTGATATATTAAAACTTGAAGATTTAAAAGTTGGTATGAAACTTCAAGGAACTGTAAGAAACGTTGTTGATTTCGGTGCGTTTATAGACATCGGTCTTAAGTCTGATGGACTTGTCCATATATCTAAATTATCTAATAGGCGTGTAAAACATCCGCTAGAGGTGGTAAATATAGGGGATATAGTAGATTGCTATGTTGACGAGATAAAACTAGACAAGAAAAAGGTAGCACTAAGCTTAATTGAACCTACTGCATAGTGTATTAAAATAATCTTCGCAATATGTTTGAAATAAATGTATTGTGGAGATTATATTTATGTAAAAGCGGTTAAGTACGGAATATTACAAATGTATAAATTGGTAAATGTGATTTTTGAGATTTTGAACTTTAGATTTAATTTGTTTTGATTAAATTGGTCGGCTGTATATTTCTTCGACCATCAATAATACGAAAAACTACAACAGTCTGGTTTACAACTGAAAAAATAATAAGGTAGCGTTTGTCTACAATATGCTTCCTAAAAATTTGTTTTTCGAAAACAGCATATAATGGGTTGATAAATGGGAAGTATTTTAGTGACTGTATAGCGTTATCAATTCGCTTTATGACTTTATCAGCATAATTGCTATTGATATTTGAACAAAACTCATAAATAGCAGCTATATCACTATAAGCGTTATCGAGAGTCAAAATATTATACATTTCCACCAAAATACTTTTCATTTAATCTTGCTTGTACTTCTTCCCAAGTCATCCATCTAGTTGGATCTTTTAACGCTCTCAAACCTTCTATACATGATTTTACTATTTCTTCATTTTCTTCTTTAGATAGAGTTTCTATTGGGTTAACAATAATTGCGTCCTCTATTCCAACATCTTCGCGTATATCTATGACAGGTAATTCTAATTCTTTTGTTCTTGTATTTTTCATAATAAACATGCTCCTTTCTAAAATAAGTATAGCAGGATTTTCCTTAATGTCAAGCCAAGTAACTTTGTCTGAAAGTGTAGGATTTTCAAGTAATTGTGAGTGTGAATACCTGCGAATGTTGAAAATAATATATGTGAAATTTTTGAATTTAAATTTAACATTAAAAAGTTTGATTAAATTATCTTAATGATTTTAAATATCTGTCATAGGCTTGTTTGCCGTCAAGAATGTAAAAAACATAGATTATATTTTTATCAATTGTGTAAACAATGATGTATCTATTATTTACTATCTTTTTCCTATAAATATAGTAATTTGTCTTTCTGTAAATTGGATTTGAGTGAGGAAACATAACTAAATCATCTATTTCTTTGATTATTCTTTCTCTTAACTTTATAGAATAATTAACATCAAATTTTTTAACAAACAGAATATTTTCATTTAGCGTTGTAAGTGCTAATCTATTTATTTTAACAATATAGTTACTCATTTAGTCATACCTCCTCAGTCTTTTTTTTGCATCTTCCCAAGTTACCCATGCATCTGGATTATCCATTTGTGTTTCGAGACGGTCGATTATTTTGTCCAGTGCTTTGGTATCTATGTTTTCCATAAACTTCATTTCTTCTTCAGTTGTCATTGGTTTGTCTTCATCAAGTTGTTCTGTACAAAAAGTATTATTAACACATAATGCAGGATTTTCTACTACTTGTGTGCGTTCAATGTTTGTGTTTTTCACAATAAACACGCTCCTTTCTAAAATAAGTATAGCAGGATTTTTTTCAATGTCAAGCCAAGTAACTTTGTCGAAAAGCAAGGAAAAATGGCGTACTTGGTTATTCCAAGGTATAGTAAATAACGGTAACATTGGAAGTGTATTTATCATAGTATATATTGTAAATGGAGGGTGCGTTATGGATATTGTTGTGCAAAAATATGGAGGAAGTTCGGTAGCAGATAAAAAGAAGCTTTTAAATATAGTGGAAAATATTAAAAAGGAAAAAGAACAGAAAAAATCAGTAGTAGTCGTTGTTTCAGCACAAGGTAAAACTACTGACGGCTTAATTGCTAAAGCTGAAGAATATGTTGAACATGTTTATCCTAAAGAAATGGATTTACTGCTTTCTACTGGCGAACTACAAACTGTAGCTTTACTTACTATGATGTTAAAAGAACATGGTATAGATGCCGAGGGACTTAGTGGAGAACAAGCAGGAGTAATAACTACATCTGAGTTCTCTCATGCACAGGTAAAGACAGTGGTAGAGGAAAATATAATTAAATTATTAGGAGAGGATAAAGTAGTAATTGTAGCTGGTTTTCAAGGTGTAGATAGATTTGGAAACATAACAACATTAGGTAGAGGTGGAAGCGATTTGTCTGCGGTGGCAATAGCAGTGGCACTTAAAGCTGCAAGATGTGAAATATATACAGATGTAGATGGTATATATTCTGCAGATCCAAATATAATAGAAAATGCAACACTTATTAAAAATATATCATATGCTGAGATGTTAGAAGCAGCAACATGTGGAGCGAAAGTATTACATAATAGGTCAGTAAGTGTGGCAAAAAAATATAGTTTGCCAGTAATGGTAAAACATGCAAAAAATAGCAGAGGTGGTACAGAGATGTCAAATAGTAATTTAGAAGAATATGGTCCAAAACTTGTGACGTTTGAAAGAGATTTAACAAAAGTAGCTTTAGTAGGAGACGGAATGTATTCAAACGTTGAGTATATGACTAAAATTTATGAGATAGCAAATAAGCTGAATATAAAAATATACATGGTGTCATGTAATGAGCTTTCAATAAATGTATTAGTAAAAAGCGATGTAGCAGAAAGCTTTGCAAGTGCATTGCACGAAGAAATGATTTTAAAAAAGTAAAACACGGAACATTAAAGCTCCGTGCTTTTTATCATTTTTGTTATTTTACATATTCATTCATAGGTTTTGTCATATATTTAGCATTATCAAAATTTGAAGATGTTACAAAACCAGGACGAGCAGAGATTACATCAGCAAGTCTATTTACAATAGTTGCACAAGTAAGTTCTACTGTTGCGGGACGAGATATTACAACTGTAGTATCTGGCTCGCCGCAAAGTGTCCATTCGTTTTTATCAAAATCAGTTGGAGAATATACTTTACCAATACATTCGCTTTCTATTGTAATGCCTTCTTTTGTTGTTGTAGTAACAACAGCAGACATTCCAGTAGCCATACCTTTTTTAATATCCATATTAAGTGTAGTTGAATGAATATCTTCCTCAGCTACTTGTGGTACACATTTTTGAGTTTGAGACACAACAGTAAGGCCTAGTCTATCTGCAAGCCAGCCGTTTGTTGTCCACATGTATGAAGGTGCAAAGTTTCCTTCTTCAATTATTTTTGCTCTTTCTTCTTCAGATATTCTATCTGCAGATGCTATTTTTTCATCAAAGTCTTCAAGACTTAAACCAGCTCCATGAGCTTCTGCTAGTGCTATACCATAATCTTCTACGTTATAGCTTGAACTTCCTTTAATCTTAGTTATTTTGTTTGAAGAACCAGCAAGTGTACAAATTAGATTACCCCAATATACATCTTGGTAACCGCTTCCGCACAAAGTACAGCCAGTTTTTTTAGCAAGCTCATCTAGTTCTTTAGTAATTGCTGGGCTAGAATTCCAAGGGAAAAATGCTTCTTCGCATGTGCTAATTGCATTTATTCCAAGTTCTGCACAAAGGTAAAATGCGTCTTTTACATCTGGCATTACACTCATTGTAGTTATAATGCAAATGTCTGGTTTTGTGTTTATTAACATTTCTTTTGCGTCTTTTACATCAGTTATTATAACACCTTTATTATCACAGCCAATGACTTCTCCAATATCTTTTCCTATAACTGCTGGGTTTATATCAATTGCCCCAACAATTTCACCGCCGTGTTCGTACACATAACGCATTGTGTACTTAGACATTTTGCCGCAACCATATTGTACTACTTTAATTTTTCTATCCATATATATCAACTCCTGGAGCTATTATATCATTAAAGAAAAATATTGAAAAGTGTTTATTCAAAATATGTTAAAATTTTGTTTTTTGTGACAAATTTTAACAAAAATGTAATATATTAAGGAGTTGTATATTAAGTTTTTGCTAAGTGTCCACCGAAAACCTTGTTAAATGTCCATCAAAATTATTGTCAAATGTTCATCAAAACTCTTGACAAATGTCCACGAGTATATTATCCTATTTAATAGGAGGAGATAAAAGTGGCTTTAACAAGGGATAATTATAGGGAAAGATTAGTAGATAAAAAAATTAAAAGGTATATAAAAATATTTGGTGCTGTGTGTATAGAAGGACCAAAATGGTGTGGAAAAACGTGGACTTCTTTAAATCATTCTGAAAGTGCATCTTTTGTGACAGAAAAGGAAGTAAGAAACCTAGCCGAAGTAAACCCAAAATATATATTTCAAAAAGCTAGACCTCAGCTTATTGACGAATGGCAGCTTGTCCCAGAAATATGGGATTCGGTTAGACATGAATGCGATACGGATGGCGAAAGCGGAAAATTCATATTAACTGGTTCTACTACGTTAAACAAAGATAAAATGAAAAAGGTTTTCCACTCAGGAGCGGGAAGAATTGCAAGGCTTAAAATGTATACAATGAGTCTATATGAGTCTGGAGATTCTAGCGGAGAAGTATCGATTATGGATATGTTTAATTCCAAGGTAGAATCTAGATATCTAGGTAAAGTGGAACTTGATGATCTTGCTAAGTATATAATAAGAGGTGGATGGCCAGCAAATATAAATAAAAATACAGAAGACATAGATTTAATACCTAAGAGCTACATAGAATCAATACTTAGCAAAGACATAGACGATGAGGATGGTAAGCAAAGAGATAAAAATAAAATGAAAATGATACTTAGGTCATTAGCGAGAAATGAAACTACACTTGTTGGTGATAAAACTATTGCAAAAGATATAGAAGATTATGAAAGTGACGAAGAACTTGTTAAAAGTAGAACAACAATATCAGATTATATTGATGTTTTAAATAGATTGCATTTAATAGAAAATCAAGAAGCATTTAGTTTAAATTATCGTTCATCAAGTAGAGTCGGAAAGGTCGCGAAAAGACATTTTACAGATCCATCGTTAGCTTGTGCTATTTTAGGATTAAATGTGGATAAACTAATGAAAGATTTAAACACTTTTGGTTTTATGTTTGAATCGCTTGTTGAAAGAGATTTAAGAATTTATATGGACTATTTAGATGGACATTTATACCACTTTAGAGATAATGCAAGTGGGCAAGAAATAGACAGTATATTAGAGTTTGATAACGGAGAATATGCGGCTGTAGAAATTAAATTAACTTCAAAAGGAATAGAAGATGCAAAGGAAAGTTTAATGAAGTTCTATAACAATGCTCAAAAGAAACCTAAATTTATGTGTATAGTTGTTGGATATTATGAGGCGGTTGTTCAAGATCCAGAAACAGGAATTTACATAGTACCGATTACAGCACTGAAACCATAATGTTTATTGAGAAAAAACAAATAAATAGTGTCATTTGAAAACGACCCAAATGACACTATTATTTAATTTTCTGTATTAGTTATTTCTTCCATCGTAAGAAGATAGTTCCATTTTTTATCTACTTCTGTCTGTATTTCTTCTAAAAGTTTTTCATTACCAGGTTTAAATAAATGTTTAAAGCGTTTTTGTTCTTTTAAAAACTCTGTAACTGGTATTTTTTTTGCAGGTTTATATGTTATGTGATAAACTCCGTTTACTACTTCATATAAAGGCCAGAAACAACTGTCAACAGCTAATTTTTGTATTTCAATTAGTTTTTCGGTCGCATATCCCCAGCCTCTAGGACAAGGAGATAGTGCGTTTATAAACGCAGGACCGTCTGTATATATTGCTTTTTCAGATTTTTCATACAGGTCTTTGTAATTTCCTATCATTGCAGTTTGTGCAACATAAGGTATGCCGTGTTTTACCATTATTTCAGTTAAGTCTTTTCTAGGTTGAACTTTTCCACAAGAAACTTTACCTACTGGAGCAGTTGTTGTGTCTGCAAAGTGTGGTGTAGCACTTGAACGCTGAGTTCCTGTATTCATGTATGCACCGTTATCATAGCATACATATACCATATTGTGTCCTCTTTCCATTGCACCAGACAAACTTTGCAACCCTATATCATAAGTTCCGCCATCTCCACCAAATGCAATAAATTTATATTCTTTAGATATTTTGCCTTTCTTTTTTAGCACGTTATATGCAGCTTCAACTCCGGAACATGTAGCGGCAGAGTTTTCAAAGGCACTGTGAATGAATGAGCAGTTTTTCCATGAAGTGTATGGATATATGCAAGTTGAAACTTCCATACAACCAGTAGCAGATGTAACTACGGCTTCATCTTCATCGTGAAGAGCACGAAGTACCATGCGAGCTACAACAGGAGCTCCACAGCCTGCACACATTCTATGTCCGCTTGTTAATCTAACTTTTTTCTTTACTATGTCTTTTAAGTTATATGCCATAATTTCCACCTACTTTCCTACACCTAAATATATGGTGTCTGTAAGTCCTGTACCAGACTTAATACCGTACATAAGATTATTAAATACTCTTTCTATATCTTGTTCTTTTACATCTTTTCCGCCTAGTCCATATATGTAATTTGAAACAGGTAGCATTACGTTATGTTTTAATAAGGCTGCACATACAGACATATACATTGGGCCACACATGCCGTTTAAGCTATCTGCCTTATCCATTATAGCAAGAGCTTTTACGTGTTTTACAGCTGTGGCAAATTCTTCATGAGGAAATGGAATAAATGCACGCGGCTTTATGAGACCTGCCTTAACTCCTTCTGCACGCAATTTATCTACAACAACTTTAGCTGTACCTGCAGTTGAGTTTAGTACGACAATTGCAATTTCTGCGTCATCCATGCTATATTTTTCAAATAAGTCATAATGTCTTCCAGATATTTTTTCAAATTCGTCAGACACTTTTTGTATTACATCTTTTGCGTGTATCATGGCGTCAGCTATTTGTTTTCTATGTTCAAAATAATAGTTTTGAAGGTCAAGAGGCCCCATTGATACATATTCTTCTTCGTTTAGTAAATAGTGCTTTGGTGAGTATTCTCCAACAAACTTTTTAACCACGTCGTCATCTAATAACTCAATATTTTCAACTGAGTGTGATGTTATAAAGCCGTCATAGCAGTTCATGACAGGTAAACCTACTTCTTCTGCAATACGTACTGCCATAATTGTGTTGTCATAAGCTTCTTGGTTTGTTTCTCCATATAACTGAATAAAGCCAGCGTCTCTTACTCCCATTGAGTCAGAGTGGTCGTTATGTATGTTAATTGGTGCAGATATTGCTCTGTTTACGCAAGTCAATACTATAGGAAGTCTCATACCACTTGCTATATTTAGCATTTCATACATAAGTGCTAAACCTTGAGACGATGTTGCACTCATAACTCTACTTCCAGCAGCTGATGCACCTATTGCAGCAGATATTGCACTGTGTTCGCTTTCTACAGGAATAAACTCAGTGTCTACCGTACCGTTTGCAACAAAACTTGAGAAGTATTGTGGTATTTCGGTAGATGGTGTAATAGGGTAAACTGGTACAACATCTGGGTTAATTTGTTTCATAGCTACTGCAACTGCTTCGTTTCCACTTAATCTTTCTCGCATAGTTTACACCTCACTTGTATCTTCGGTCATATTTATTGCTTTAAATGGGCAAACTGCAGCACAAACGCCACAACCTTTGCATTTAGAGTAATCAAAACCGCACATTTTATTTTCATCGTTATGTATAATTGCGTTATCTGGGCATGCAGGTACGCATAACATACAGTTTTTACATTTTTCTTCTAGGTGAATAGGCATTTTGTTTCTCCATTCACCAGTGTTAAATTTTTCAGAGTTTCCGTCTTCTGTAATAATTCCAGCGACAGATATTTCTTTTTTGTTTTCTTCTTTCATTTTAGGCCTCCTTTACTTCGTCATAAGCACGAATCACTGCTTGCATATTGGGCTCAATTACTTCTGGCTTTTTAGCAAACTTATGTGAGAATGAATCTTTCATGTTTTTTTCTAATTCTTCTTTTGACATTATATTTGTGATTTTAATAATTGCAGAAAGAAGTGGCGTGTTTGGAAAGTTTGCACCAAGAAGTTCTGTTGAAATTTTACTTGCGTCTACTGTATAAAGGGTACCTTTGTATCCGCCTAGTTTTTCGCGAATTACATCTTTATCAAGTCCTGTGTTTACAAGAATTGCACCATTGTTTTTTAGCCCTGATACAACATCTACATTTCCAAGCAATGTATCGTCTACTACAACTACATAATCTGGTTCATATACATTTGAATGTAGTCTTATTGGTTTTGTGTCAATTCGGTTATATGCTGTAATTGGTGCTCCCATTCTTTCTGGCCCGTATTCTGGGAATCCTTGAATATATTTTCCTGTATTAAAGGCAACATCTGCAAGAAGAAGTGAAGCTGTTTTTGCACCTTGACCGCCTCTGCCATGCCAACGTATTTCTATCATAGATATACCTCCTAGTATACATATATAGTATATATTTAAAAGGTTTAGTAGTCAAGAAAAAGAGCAAATTTACCAAATGAATACGTGGGAAGAGTGTGCCTTACTTTTGTCGAAAAATGTAAATGGATAGTACTCAGTATTGGTGCTAGGTTTAGCATACAAAGATAAGAAATTTTGAAAAGTACATAAAAACAAAATTTGAGAGAGGTATAATTTATATGTATCGGTAAAATAATTTAAAATTCTAAAGGAGAATCGATGTGAATATATGAATAGTAAAATTATGACAAAAATAAATGTACAAGACAATTTAATAAATGTAATGAGAGTAAATAATATTGATTATATTT
>CAYZTN010000017.1:0-21707 GCA_964481385.1 uncultured Clostridium sp.
TTTTAGGGCTTATGTTTAAATTTTTTTGGGACATTTTCAAAAATCATTGACATTAAATTCTAATTCTAATTTTAATTCTAAACTTAACTTTTACTTAATTTTCGTTTAAATTTTCTTCTACCACACTATGCAAATCTGAAAGCATATTTTCTGCAAATACGGCGTATCCCTTTGTTGGATCATTTAAAAACACATGTGTTACCGCCCCTATAAGCTTACCTTCTTGCACTATTGGGCTTCCACTCATTCCCTGAACTATTCCACCTGTTTTTTCAATGAGTGCCTTATCTGTAATCTGTATTATCATATTCTTGTTACCGCTTGAATCCAAAAGCACTGCATTTACATTTATTTCATACTTTGATACCTCGTTATTATCTAAGGTACAATAAATATATGCTGCACCTGTTTTTATCTCATCTTTTCTAGCTATTTTTACACTTGGCTTTTCATTTAACACATTTGTATCTTCTAGCTTTCCATATATTCCATTTAATGTATTTTTATATATCTGACCTACAACCTCTTTATATATGACGCCTTTAATGTCACCTGCGTCTTTTGGTTCGCCTTTTTTTATCGACTGAATTGTAGCTTTTACTATTGCTCCGCTATTTATAGGGACAACAATATTTTCGCGTGTTTCTGTAATTCCATGACCTAATGCTGCATAATACCCAGTACCTTTCTCATAAAAAGTTATAGTTCCAATTCCAGCACTACTATCTTTTACCCATAACCCTAGTTCATATTTATTCGTGGTATCTGAATACTTAAGCTCTAGCTCTTTTTCTATTGTTTTATTGTCCCTTACAATTTTTGCTTTAACTTTTCCCGAACTAGAAACCTTTTCCATGTTTATATATTCTGTAATATCTGCATTGCTTTCTACATTCACGTCATCTAAAGAAAGTATAATATCTCCTTCTTTAATTCCAGTGCGCGCGTCATCTACTCCTATTACCAAAACTCCATTTGCTAGTATCTTTATTCCAGCTATTTCTCCACCTACTACAAACTCATACTCTTCTACCATCTTGTTAAAACTGGATATTGTAGCAATAGTTTTACTGCTATCTACTACTCCCAACACCAAAGACAATACTATTAAAATTGAGGTAAGGCTTAAAAGTAGCCTTGCTTTTCTGTTATTTTTTAATACCAGAAAAGCTCCACAAAAAAACTTTCTTACTCTTTCCATACTGCTCCTTCAAATATTTACTCCAACTATTCCTCCAATTACTCCCGACACGCTACACATAAGTAAGTACATTGCAACTGTATTATTAAAGACGAAACCGTTATAGAAAATAACTGAGATAAGGTATATTATTGTAAAATATATAAGGCCAAAAATCAAGCCACAAAGCAAACCTCTTTTTTTAGTTTTTCTTGCAAGCAAAGTACTGCCAATAAGTGTAGTAATAACTACAATTACAAATACGAATGTGAGTAACATATTATCACTGACATTAGTATACGCCAAAATAACGCTGGCTATACATAATAATATTATTGCAAGAACATATGAAAGTCCCATAAATTTTGAATAGTTTTTTAAAGTTTCCATAAAACTTACCCCTTCCACTATTACAAAATATATGAAATGCACCAACTCTTTATGATAAAATTCAATTGACTAAAAAAAATGAAAAAATATATACTGAGAAGATAGATTATCTACACACTGCCCTACTATATATAAGCTTCTTTTTTCTCCTCTAAAAACATTTCTTTTGAATTCCTTCGGTTATATATTATTCTCTCAACTTTTATTGTATCTTCTAACACAGTATAGAAGATAACATAATTTTTAACTCGCATCTTTCTCCAAATAAAGCTCTTGTTCTTAACACCACTATAAATTTCACACATATCAGGGAACATTCTAATTTGCTCTAATTTGTATATTATCTCTTTATATAGCTTTTCTGTTGCATATAAGTTTTTTAATACACAATTTATATAATTTAATATGGCGTCTAAATCTAATAAAAATTGTTCTGAAAATTCAATATTTAGTTTTTTGTTCTCCATATATCACCTTTTTTGCAATTTTTTCAACTTCTTCCAAAGCATAATACTTAACATTTCCACTTATCATTTTTTTCTCTTCCTCTTGAAGCATTTCGTCAATATCTTCAACACCAAATCTTTTTTCTAGCTCATCATCAATATATATTGTACTTACATTGCAATAGTCATTATCAACAAAATAAACTCCTTCATTTTCATTTGCGTTTATTTCTATTTTAGCATTCACCATTTTCATAACACCAACCTTTAGGAAAATTATATAATCCGCTGGTAATTTTGTCAATAATGTATAAACAGTTTCAAACATAAATCGTACGACCGTATTCGACAAAAACACAGTTAAAGTTTATCAAATAATATTTGCAAAATAATTTAGAATATATTGCATATTATGTATTAGGTGAAACATTTATGGAATTAAAACTAGGAAGCCAAGGGCCTAACGTATCTTTTTTTCAGTCGGTGCTAAAAACTCTTGGTGTATATGATAAAAACATAGACGGAATATTTGGAAGCGGTACTGAAACTGCTGTAAAAAAATTTCAAGCTGAACTTAACTTAAAACAAACAGGAGTAATAACTGACGAATTTGTAACTGAACTTTTACCATATATTACAGTACCAACAGATATTAATTATACCTCGAATATTGTAAAAATTATACTCGATTCATTTAAGTATAAATACAAATTTTTAGAGTTTGGTACCATTGGTAAAAGTGTACTTGGAAAAGATATTGAAGAAATTAAAATTGGAACAGGTGCATCTCATGTACTATACGTGGCCTCTACACATGCAAACGAATGGATAACTACTCCACTTGTTTTAAAGTTTATTGAAGAATACGCCAATTCTTACCAAAACGGAACCAACATTTATGATAAATCCAGTCTTGAATTATTCTCAAAATGCACAATTCATATCGTGCCACTTTTAAACCCCGATGGAATAGATTTAGTAAATAACGCACTAGATAAAGAAAGCTTATCTTACACAAATGCTGTTAAAATATCTAGCAATTATCCAAACATAGCTTTCCCTAGTGGCTGGAAAGCAAACATTTCTCGGCATAGACTTAAATTTACAATTCCCAGCTCGTTGGGAGCAAGCACGTGAAATTAAATTTAGTCAAGGCTATACAACACCTGCTCCACGTGACTACGTAGGAGAATACCCACTTCAAGCTCAAGAATCCCTTGCAATATATGACTATACTATTTCAATTAGCTTCCGCTTAATGCTTACATTTCATACTCAAGGAGAAGTAATATATTGGAAGTTTTTAGACTACAATCCACCAAAATCTCAAGAAATTGCAGGTGAGCTTTCCAAATCTAGCGGATACGCTTTAGAAGACACACCTTACGCATCAAGCTTCGCAGGTTTTAAAGATTGGTTTATTGAACAGTTTAATCTTCCAGGCTATACTATTGAAGCTGGACTTGGTATAAACCCTTTACCTATATCTCAGTTTGACAAAATATACCAAGACTGTCTAGGAATAATGGTGCTTTCAGCATATCTTGCATAAATTAAATAGTGTCATTGGGTGTCATTGGGGACGTTTCTATTTGACACGTTTCCGACTTTATGCATACTAACATTTTACAAATACAGTTATTTTATATAAACACAAAAAATTTGAAAAAGTGTCAAATAGAAACGTCCCCAATGACACTTTGCAATCTGTTTCATATATTCGCATTTATTATCATTTATACCCAAATTTGCATAATATATACAAAGGTATATTTTACCTTTGGAGGTTTCTATGAATTTTTACCAGAACAAATTAATTCGTGGAATACTTTGTTGCTGTAACCCCAAACTTAACTTAATCAATTCGCATTATGTATGTGGCGTAGATTTAGCCGTATTTAGTAGTCTTGCACAAATAGAAAACTGCTTAACAAACACAACATGTAAATGCAAAGCGTTACTTAACTCACCTCCGCCAAAGCAATAGATACCATTTAGTGTTCAAGAGGTAAGTTGCATAGCCTGCCAAAGCGTCATAGTGTCATTGGGGACGTTTCTATTTGACACGTTTTCGACTTTATACATACTAACATTTTACAAATACAGTTATTTTATATAAACACAAAAAACTTGAAAGAGTGTCAAATAGAAACGTCCCCAATGACACTATGACACCCCAAATGCCAAATGGTATTAATATTTCCCATATTTATTGAATTTATACAATATCTATGGTATACTACAAATGAAATTTAAACAAAATACTAACATGAATTTAATCTTTTTAAGGGGGATATATATGAAAAACATAGTTATTAACGGACCTTGCAGGCTTTCTGGCGAAGTTACAATCTCTGGTGCAAAAAATGCAGCAGTTGCAATACTTCCTGCTACTTTATTAGTAAAAGGAAAATGCCATTTAGAAAATGTTCCAAATATATCAGATATCAGAGCATTCATAGAAATACTAGAAAGCCTTGGATCTAAAATAGAATACATATCTGAAAATGAAATTATTATAGATAATTCAAATATTACAACTACAAAATCACCATATAACTTAACTAGTAAATTTAGAGCTTCATATTACCTTTTAGGTGCTTTGCTTGGAAGATTTGGTACAGCTCAAATAAGCTTGCCTGGTGGTTGTAATATAGGCTCTAGACCAATAGACCAACATATTCGTGCTTTTGAAGCATTAGGTGCAAATGTTATAGTAAGACACGGAAATGTTTATGCGAACGCAAAAGAGCTTAAAGCTGCTCCAATATTTTTTGATGTTGTAACAGTAGGCGCAACTATAAACGCAATACTTGCTGCAACGCTAGCCGACGGTACAACAACTATAGAAAACTGCGCTAAAGAGCCACATGTTGTTGATGTAGCAAACTTTTTAAATTCACTTGGAGCAAAAATTAAAGGCGCCGGAACTGATGTTATAAAAATAAGAGGAGTTAAAGAATTAAAACAAACTTCTAGTTACGCAATTATTCCAGACCAAATTGAAGCTGGAACGTTTATGGTTGCAGCTGCAGCAACAAAAGGAGATGTTTTAATTAAAAACTGTATTCCAAGGCACCTTGAACCAATAACAGCAAAACTTATTGAGTCTGGTGCATCTATTACAGAAGGTGAAGATTATGTAAGAGTAACTATGACAACTCGTCCAAAACCAGTTAATATTAAAACTTTACCATATCCAGGGTTCCCTACAGATATGCAACCTCAGTTTGCTACATATTTAACTTTAGCTACCGGTAGTAGTATGGTAGTTGAAAGCATTTGGGAATCTAGATTTCAATATACCGCCGAACTCGTAAAAATGGGAGCAAAAATTAACTTCCATGATAGAACTGCTATGGTAACAGGAACAGACGAATTATTTGGTTCTCCAGTCAAGTCATTAGACTTACGTGCTGGTGCTGCTATGATAATTGCAGGACTTATGGCAAAGGGTTATACACAAATACATGATATTCAACATATTGAACGTGGCTATGAAAATATTGTTGAAAAATTCAAAGCTATCGGTGCAGATATATCTTACATAGAAAGTGATACATAAAAGGAGAATTAAATATGCTTAAATTTTATCCGCTATTTAGCGGTAGCTCAGGAAATATGTATTTAGTAAAAAGCGATAACGCCAAAATCCTTATAGACTTTGGCGTTACATTTAAAGCAGCAAAAGAAGCTTTAAAAAATATAGATATAGACATATCTTCCATTGACGCCATCTTAGTTACTCATGAACATGTAGACCATGTACGTGGACTTGCTAGAATGGCAAAAATGTGTAACACTAATATCTTTACTACAGCTAAAACATATGCCGAAATATACAATAAATATTTTTCCAATTTAGAAAGTGCTCCAAACTTTGTAAAAGTAGAATATGACAAAGAGTTTGAAATTAAAGACTTCAAAATATTACCATTCAAAGTATCTCATGACGCAATAATGCCAGTCGGATATAAAGTATCATGTGGAGATAAAACTGTAACAATTGCAACAGACTTAGGTTACGTAGACGATAACATATATGACTGTTTAAAATGTTCTGATTTATCTGTAATAGAAGCAAATTATGATGCAAATCTTCTTATGTACGGTCAATATCCATACGCTACTAAAATGCGTATTCAAAGTGAACTTGGACACTTATCTAATACCGACACAAGTCACATTATATTAAATCTTGCAAAAGACGGTAAACGCGACTTTATACTAGGACACATGAGTCTTAACAACAACAATGCTAGCCAAGCGTTATATGAGGTAAATACAATACTTGAAAAGAACGGCTTTAATTTAAACGACTTTAATATTAATATTGCAACTAGAGATTTTTCTGACGAGGTATATACACTATGATAAATATAAAAATAATATGTGTGGGAGACTACAAAGAAAAGTATTTAAAAGAAATGAATAACGAATATTTAAAACGTTTATCTAAATATTGTAAACTTGAAACTATAGTACTAAAAGATGAGAGCCTACCTTCTGTGTTAAACGACGCAAATACCAACTCTGTTAAAGAAAAAGAAGCTACAAGTATTATTGCGAAGTTAAAATCATTTACAAACCCATATATATTTGTACTTGACGAAAAAGGTGCAGAATATGACTCTCTGTCTTTAGCAAATAAAATAGACTCTATTCCTACCAAAGGACATTCAACAATCATATTTGTAATTGGCGGAAGTTTAGGGCTTGCAGACCAAGTAAGAAAAACGGCAAATGAAGTTTTGTCTTTTTCAAAACTTACATTTCCACATCAAATGATTAGAGTGTTTTTACTTGAACAATTATTTAGGTGTTTTAAAATAAATAACAATGAAACTTATCATCATTAAATAACGATAAACGCTCAGTGTGTTTATCTTTTAACTAAACTATAGGTTGTATTTTTAAAGCTATTATGTTATATTATTAATATGAGGTGAGATAACGTGAAATCATTAGGAATTGTTAGAAAATTAGATAACCTAGGAAGAATAGTACTACCTATAGAACTTAGAAAAACTTTGAACTTTTCAGATAACGAAGCATTGGAGATATTTACTGAAGGTGATAGCATAGTACTAAAAAAATATGAGACATCTTGCATTTTTTGTGGTAATTCAAAAAATGTTGCTACTTTCAAGGATAAATGTGTTTGTCAAAAATGTATTGAAAAAATCTCAACACAAAAATAAATTTTCCACCGGCTTAGTCGGTGGTTTTTCATTTACATCTATAAAGTTTATTTATGAACATCAAAGGCTATGTCATTTGGGACGTTTCTGTTTGACACTACTTATATAATTTATTTTGGTAGTGTCAAACAGAAACGTCCCAAATGACAGCATGACTCTTTTTATTTTATCTGCAACCAAGCATAAATCATAGCCACAATAATCACTGGAACTCCTAAAGGCAATACAACATATGCACCTATATCTTTTGCATTAAATTGATTTTCTTTTGCATATTGAAAGTCTAACGCAAAACTCAAATATATTGCAAGCGCATCAAAACACGCTATAAAAACATATGTAATCGTTGCTACCGTAAATGGCATTATAAATGGTAACATATTTATACATGCAAGTGAAATCCCAAGAATTATATTTGCTACTATACAACTATTTTTTGTCATATGTATTTCCCCCTTTATTCATCAGGATTTACATGAACTATTACATCATATATTCCTTCTTTTTTAGTAAGTTCCCCTCGTATTTTCCCAGCAATTTTGTGACTATCTCTTACAGTCATATCTGGGTCAACAGATATTTTTACGATTAACATGTGAAGCGCTCCTGTAGGCTTAGACTTTATACTATCTACATGTCTTACATTTTCCATTTCTTCAATCTCTTGCTTTAACAATTCTGTCTTTGAAACATCTATACATCTGTCTATTAAAACTTCGTATGCTTCTTTTACAATTTTAATACCTGTTATAGCAATAGAGATTGATATAACTGCTCCTATTATTCCATCTGCAACAAATATTCCAAAATATCCAAATACAATTCCTATAACTACTCCAAGTGACACAAGCATATCATTTTTATGGTCTTTTGCATTTGCAGTTATAATTAAAGAATTGTTTTCTTTTGCAAGTTTCATTACATAAATATACATTGCAAATTTCACAATAATTGTTATAATTGGCGTTAATACTACATACCACGAAACATTAAATCTTTCATGATATATAACAGACCTTATGCTGTTATATATCATATCCACGCTCATTGCAATCATTATTATTCCTATTAAAAATGACGCAACAAACTCTGCTTTACCATGTCCGAACTCATGCTCGCTGTCTTCTGGCACAGAAGATATTTTCCCACCAGCATATGTCAGCAAAGACGACATTACGTCGCCTAAGCTATTTACTGCATCTGCAATTAATGCTTGAGATTTAGACATAAAGCCTACTAAAAATTTAATTACAAGCAGTCCTAAGTTCGCTATTACTCCAAATATTCCAACTCTTTTTATAGTATCTGTTTTATTCAAAACTAAATCACTTCCTTGTTTTTGTAGTATTTTTCTTTGTAGTAGTGGCTTTTTTTGCCGTGCTTTTTTTAGTTTTCTTTGAAGTTGTTTTTGTTGTTCTTTTTTTAGCTACCTGAGTTACATTTTCGCTTCCTGGTTTATTCCAAGAAATATAGTCGCAAGTCTTATTCTCGTCATTTGTGTTATTTACACATATATAGAAGTTACGTTTTGTTTTAGTTTTCTTTATTAAGACTTTACCACCACATCTAGGACATGGCTCTTCTATGCTATTTTGTATAGGTTTAGCATTTTTACATTCTGGATACCCTGGACATGCTAAAAACTCTCCAAATCTTCCTTGTTTTATTACCATGTTTTTACCGCAGAACTCACATATAACATCTGTAACTTTTTCTGTAAGTTGTACTTTTTCTATGCTGTCCCCTACTTTTTCTAAGTTCTTAGCAAATGGTGTATAAAACTCATGCAGCATCTCAACGTAATTCAAATTTCCTTCCGCTATTTCGTCTAGTTTATCTTCAAGACGTGCTGTAAACTTAATATCTACAATATCTTCAAAGTGCTTGGTCATTATGTTATTTACAACTTCTCCAAGTTCTGTTGGAATTAGGCGTTTGTTTTCTTTATCTACATAAAACCTTTCTAGCAAAGTAGATATTGTTGGCGCATATGTACTAGGACGTCCTATTCCCTTTTCTTCCATTACTTTAACAAGACTTGCTTCTGTGTATCTTGCAGGTGGCTCTGTAAACTTTTGCTCAAATGCAAGTTTTTCTTCTTCTAGCTTATCTTTTTCATTTAACGCTGGTAAATCTTTTAAGTCGTCTAATTCGTCTTCTGTGGCATCGTCTTTTGACTCTGTATATAGCGTCATAAAGCCATCAAACTTTATAACACTACCAGTTGCATTAAATATATAATCTTCTACATTTAACACTACTTTTGTAAAGTCGTAAATACATGACGCCATTTGACTTGCCAAAAATCTATTAAATATTAAAGTATATAGCCTCTCTTCGTCGCGCTCTAGGCTAACACTTGCACCAAGCTTTGTAGGTCTAATTGCTTCGTGAGCGTCTTGTGCGCTTTCTTTTGTTTTATACACTCTGTTATAATAATATTTCTTACCAAACTTTTCTGTTATATATCCAGCAGCCATACGTTTAGCGTCATCAGATATTCTTGTAGAGTCTGTTCTCATATATGTAATATGTCCCGCTTCATATAGCTTTTGTGCTACCATCATTGTTTTCTTTACACCAAAGCCAAGCTTTCTTGAAGCTTCTTGTTGAAGTGATGATGTTGTAAAAGGTGGTGGCGGCGTTTTTGTTTTTTCAGTAGTCTTAACGCTTTCTACTGTATATATTTTTCCCTTTATCTTGCTTACAATGTCTTTTACCTGGGATTCATTTTTTAATTCTATCTTACCTGATTTATCTCCATAAAACTTAGCATATACAAGCTTTCTTTCGCCTGCCTTTTTTAAAAGCACATCTAGATTCCAATATTCTTCTGGCACAAAATTACGTATTTCGTACTCTCTATCCATGATTATTCTTAGTGCAGCAGACTGTACACGTCCAGCACTAAGCCCACGTTTTACTTTCTTCCAAAGTAGCGGACTTATCTTGTATCCTACTATTCTATCTAGTATTCTTCTTGCTTGTTGTGCGTCGACTGTATCTTGGTCGATTACTCGCGGTTTTTTTACTGCCTCGTTTACCGCACTTTCTGTTATTTCATTAAACTCTATTCTACATTTATCACTATCTGGAATTTTAAGTTCATTTCTCAAATGCCATGCTATTGCTTCTCCTTCACGGTCAGGGTCGGTTGCAAGGAAAACTTTTTCTTTTCCTTTTGCTTCGTCTTTTATTTCTTTTATAATTTTAGCCTTTCCCTTCATTTTGATGTATTCTGGTTTAAAATCATTATCTACATCTACCGCAAATCTACTTGCAGGCAGGTCTATAATATGACCTTGAGACGCTATTACTTCATAATCTTTTCCTAAGTATTTTTTTATAGTTTTGGCTTTTGATGGTGACTCAACTATAACTAATTTTTTAGCCACTACTTATACCTCCTACGCAAATCATATACTATTTCTTTTGCTTTTTTTGCATTTTCTTCTGTAACTTCTTTTTCTAACATTAAACTTAAAGCCTTTGCTAAGTCTTTCATATCTTCTACCTTTAATCCTTTTGTAGTTACTGCAGCTGTTCCAATCCTTATACCACTTGTAACAGTTGGCTTTTCTGGGTCATTTGGTACTGCATTTTTGTTTACTGTAATACCTACACTATCTAGTCTTTCTGTTGCTTCTTTTCCTGTTATTTTTTTATTTCTTAAGTCTAATAGTATAAGGTGGTTATCTGTTCCACCAGACACCATATCGAAGCCATATTTTTTAAGTTCTTCTGCCAAAGTTTTGCAGTTTACAACTACTTGATGAATGTACTCTTTAAATTCTGGCGTGCTTGCCTCTTTAAAGCATACCGCTTTTCCAGCTATAACGTGCTCTAATGGTCCACCTTGAATACCTGGGAATATTGCTTTATCTAGTGCTTTAGCATATTTTCCTTTACAAAGTACCATACCACCACGTGGTCCACGAAGTGTTTTATGTGTTGTAGTAGTTACAAAGTCTGCATAAGGCACAGGTGACATATGCTCTCCTGTACAAACAAGTCCTGCAATATGTGCCATGTCTACCATAAACAAAGCGCCTACCTTATCTGCTATTTCTCTAAATTTTGCAAAGTCTATTGCTCTTGGATATGCACTAGCTCCTGCTACAATTAGCTTTGGCTTAAATTCTTCCGCTTTTTTTAATACATCTTCATAATCTATATATCCGTCACTCTTTACACCATATGATACAAAGTTATATAACTTACCTGAAAAATTAACTTTACTTCCATGTGTTAAATGTCCACCATTAGATAAATCCATTCCAAGCACTGTGTCTCCTGGCACAAGCATTGCAGTATATACTGCCATGTTTGCTTGGCTTCCACTATGTGGTTGAACATTTGCATGTTCCGCACCAAAAAGCTCACACGCTCTTTTTCTTGCCAAGTCTTCTACTTTATCTATATTTATACAGCCACCATAGTATCGTGCGTCTGGATAACCTTCCGCATACTTATTTGTTAATATACTTCCTACAGCCTCACGAACAGCATCAGATACAAAGTTTTCTGAAGCTATAAGCTCAATATTATCATTTTGTCTTTCTTCTTCCTCTTTTATATATCCATATAACTCTTCGTCTTCTATTTTTAAGCTCCCTAATTCCATTTATACCACTCTTCTTTCTACTTTCATATTATATACAACTTGAAGTTTATAGTCAATATTATTACTAAGCTAAAAGAAAAATTACAGATAACGCAATATTGACATTACTGTAATCTTCATTTTAACTATTTTATCACAACAAACTCATTTTCTTCTTTAATAAACTTTGTATCCTCTTTAAGCTCAATTACAGGCCTTAAATTACAAGTTTCACCCTTGCTACTACCATTAGATATATACAAAGCTTTTCCGTTTACTAGTCCTGCACCTACGCTTCGCACTATATACTCAACAAAACCTTTATTAAAATATACTTCCGCAACGCTAGACGCTAACCAATATTCTTTTGAAGTAAATATTATGTTATATTCTGCTGTTGTTTTTGAAGCATATTTTGAGCCCATATATGAATAAAAATCAGATAAATACTCTTTAAAAGTTTTATTTGACCCCTCAGGCACATTCCTATAACTTAACCAACCATACTGCCTTGACTCTAATTCTGCTATACTAAAAGGCTCTTTTGTCCTCACAGGATTTACAGTTGTATCTATAAACTCACCTTTAACACCATCATAGTTTAGAAGCCTATTTACATCTTCTACCGTAATACTTCTAGCTTTATACTCACCAACTGAATACAATCTATCACATTCATCATTTAACAATTTTACGGCATTTGTATAATCTTCACCACTTAAAGTTAAAGCATCACTCGTATGCGTACTAGAGATAATTTGAGATATACCGTCTTCTGTCTTGCCTATATATATCCAAGATATATCACTTTCAGCAAGCTTAACTGTATCTCCGAATTTCAAACTATCCACTGTATATATTGTATCGTCTTTTTTGATGTCGGCTTCACTTTGTTTAGCTTTACCAACACGAATTACTGCATATATACCAGTAGACAATACTAGCATCATTATTAAAAATATAACTATTTTCTTTTTCATTCTATTCCTTTCTTATTATTTGCTTAATACTTTGGTTGCAAATGCTTCATAAATAACATCAGCTCTATCTAAGATATCTTTTTCGTTTTCGTATTTAACTTGTACTTCTGCTTGTAAACCATTTTCCTCTTCAATTAGTTCGCCGTTTGAAAAATAATATTTTATGCTTCCACCAACACCTAGAGACACTGACTCATACATCATAAGCAAACCATATTTATTAAAATAGTATATTTGGTTATTTAAAAAGTCCGGTGCTGGCATTATTGCAATTCTTAGTCCAGCTCCGTTTACTTCCTCTTTTGATATATTCACAGGAATCGTCATTTCTCCAGTTACCTCTATATATTCCTCAGCACCTGGCTCTAAAAATTCAGCACTCAAACTCGACACATATGAGTCTTGTATATCTAATACATCAAACTTATTTACTGCACTATCTATATCTTCTTTTGTCATAGATTTATCTTTGACTATAAATATATATACAGCTGCAAGCGCTAATATACCTAATAAAACTACAACTATCATCCAAATTCTTAACTTTGCTTTCATTAACTTCACCTCATATGTTATTTTCAAAATACTTACTTTTTTCTTGCAAATTACAAAATTCTAATTGTCTTTCCACTTCATACGCTACTATCGCTACGCTATTAGATAGATTAAGTGAACGTAAACCCTCTCTCATCGGTATTCTTACAGCTCTTTCAAAATTATCTAAAATATATTGTTCATTTAACCCTCTTGTTTCTGGGCCAAATATTAAATATATATTTTCATATTTTGTGTAATCTATATCTGAATATACCTTTTGAGACTTAGTACTAAGTAAAACTTGTATGCTATTTTCTTTAACACCTTCCTCATATTCTGCCATGTTTTCATGTACACAGATATCCACCTTATCCCAATAGTCTAAACCTGCTCTTCTTACTGCTTTTTCAGAAATATCAAAACCTAGTGGTTTTACAAGGTGAAGCGTAGCTCCAAGTGCAGCACATGTCCTTGCAATATTACCAGTATTTTGTGGTATTTCTGGCTCTACCAATACTATATGTAATTTACTCATTTTGTTTTTTCTCCTCAAAATATTTTATCAAAATTTCTCTTACTTCATCTGCCGTATTTGCACTGTTTATTTTCTGCCTTGCAACAGTCGCACCTTTCATACCTTTTAAATACCATGCAATATGCTTACGCATTTTAGGTACTGCCACAGCTTCTCTTTCTCTAGATACAGCAAGGCTCAAATGTTCAAGTATTGCCTCAAGCTTTTCTTCATCGCTTACTTCTATATGTGTTCCACTTAAGACCTCTTTAAATATCCATGGGTTACCAAATGCAGCTCGTCCTATCATAATAGAGTCCGCTCCAGTATATTCAAACATTTCCTTAGCCTTTTCTAAACTCGTAACATCTCCATTTGCTATAACTGGAATTGATACTGCACGTTTTACTTCTTTTATTATATCCCAGTCTGCAACGCCTGCGTAATACTCTTCCTTACTTCTTCCATGAATACATATAGCAGAAACGCCATACTTTTCACAAATACGTGCAACTTCTACTGCAGTAGGCTTGTCCTTGTAATACCCTTTTCTTGTTTTTATAGTGACAGGTTTTGCTGAAACGCTCATTACTGCACGTATAATTTCTTCTACCTTATCTAAGTTTTCTAAAAGCTTAGAACCATCACCATTTTTAACAATTTTAGGTGCCGGACATCCCATGTTTATATCTATAATATCCACATCATCTGAGGCATTTAATCTTTCTACAACCTCTTTTAAAATATCTGGTTCACTACCAAATATCTGAACTACTTTAGGACTTTCTCCCTCATACATGTCCATTATTTTATGTGTTTTTTTATCTTGATACACAAGTCCTTTGGCACTTACCATTTCTGTTGGAGCATATACCACTCCACCATACTTATGACAAATATATCTAAATGGTAAATCTGTAACACCTGCCATTGGTGCTAAAAACACATTGTTTGGCACAACTATGTTTCCTATTTTTATTTCTTTTACTAAATTTTCCATACTCTCTACCTTACAAATAACGTTCTTTGACGTCTTCCACTAATACTTAAAAGAATTCCTAAAGATATAAAACTTGTAAGCATACTACTTCCACCATAACTTACAAACAATAGCGGTATTCCTGTTATAGGTAAAAGGCCCATTGTCATACCTACATTTTCAATTAAATGAAACATGTACATACCAGTTATACCAATAGCTACCAAACTTCCAAAATTATCTTTAGCCGTGTTAGATATGTTTATCATACGAATTATCATAATAGTATAAATTACAATAATTGTAGCAGATACAACAAAACCTAATTCTTCAGATATTGCAGAAAATATGAAGTCTGAAGATTTAACCGGTAGATACCCAAACTGCGTTTGTGTACCTTGAAGAAGTCCTGTTCCAAAAAGTTTTCCAGCACCTATCGCTATTTTTGACTGTATTGCGTTATATCCACTGTCTAGTGGGTCAAGTTCCGGGTTTAAAAACACTCTAATTCTGTTTTGTTGGTAATCACTAAGCACAAAGTTATACACAAGTGGTGCTAGCACTATTAAAATAGCTAGTCCAATTAATAAATACTTATATGACAAACCAGACTTAAATAACATAACAAGCGTTATAAACGCAAAAACTATCGCAGTTCCAAAGTCAGGCTGTTTAAGTATTAGTAAAAATGGAACTATAAATATAACTAACACTCCGAATAAATTAGATAGTTTATTTATTTGTTTTTTTCTCTTTGTGTTTATTGTGTCTAAAACTTTGGCAAGCAGCAATATATACACTATCTTCATTAGCTCGGACGGTTGAAATTTAAAAAAGCCTAAGTCAAACCAGCTTGTTGCGTTGTTTATAGGAGTGGTAAAAAGTACTGCTACAAGAAGTGCCATAAACATACCATAACCCACGTATGACAATTTACCAAGCAAATTATAATCTATAACCCATGCTACTCCCATAACTACAAGACCTATTCCAAACCATATCATTTGCTTTTGGTATTCTGTATCATCTGAGCTATTGTATCCTGCACTATATATGCCAATTATCCCAATTATAACTAAAATAACTGCAAATATAATTAACATGTAGTCTGAATTTTTAAACACTCCTCTCAAAGAAAACTTCCCCCTCTAAAAATTTATTTCATATCTTTAAAAAACGCTTTATACGCTCTATACGTCATATATATATCCGCTACACTTGCAGTTTCATATGGCGAATGCATAGATAAAAGAGCTGTTCCACAGTCTACTACTTCTACACCTTTATTAGCTAAAATATAAGCAATAGTTCCTCCGCCACCTTTTCCTATTTTTCCTAACGTTCCTAATTGGTATGCGACTTTTGAATTTTCAAACAAACTCATAACTTTATTCATATACATCGCACTAGCATCATTTGCTCCACTTTTTCCACCAGAACCAGTATATTTTTCAATTGAAATTCCACAACCTAATATGTTGCCGTTTTGCACATCGCTTAGGCTTTCATGAAGTGGGTCAACAGCAGCTGATACATCAGCAGATAACATATATGAATTGTTAAGTGCTGATAGCACGTCATACTCGTTTGTTGTACCCACTAATTTTTCAAACATCATGTGTAAAAATAGCTCAAAAGCACTAGAACTCATTGAAGTTGCACCTTCACTTCCAATTTCCTCTTTATCCACCAAAAGCCCTATTACAGTTCTGTCTAGCACTCTATCTTCTTTTGAAATATTAAGTAAAGCGGCAAGCGTTGCATATGCACATACTCTATCGTCTTGACCATATCCAGCAATTATACCTTTATCAAAACCAACATAAGCGGCTTTAAACTTTGGTACAAATCTAATATCGCTTCTTGCAAAATCTATTTCTGTTATTCCATATTTTTTATTTAATAATTTAAGTACATTAGCTTTTATGCTATTTTTCTCCTCAGACTTATCCTTGACACTCCCTACGATTACAGCTAAGTTTTCTGGGTCAATAAACTCTCCCGCCTTTTTTTGAGCCTCATCACGTCCTAAATGCGGAAGCAAGTCTGAAATTGTAAACACAGGATCTGTATCTTCTTCTCCTATAACTAAATCCAATCTTTCACCTTTTGAAGTATAAATTACACCATACATTGAAAGAGGTATTGTAAGCCATTGATATTTCTTAATTCCGCCGTAATACTGAGTTTTCATCATTGCCATATTTTGAGCTTCAAAAAGTGGCATAGGTTTTGTATCCAGCCTTGGACTGTCTATATGCGCCCCAACTATGTTAAAACCTGCCTTTAAACTGTCTTTCCCAATTATACTAATAAACAAAGCTCTTTCTTTATTTACAAAATACACTTTCATACCAAGTTCTAATTTTTGTGTATCTAATATATTCTTAAACCCAGCTTCTTCTAATTCTCTTACAGCATACTCTACACATTTATATTCCGTTTTTGCATAATTTAAAAACTTAATATACTCATTACCATAAACATACATATTGTCTTTTTCAATATTACTAAGAGTTTCTACTGTATCTTTTTTGTTATATATTACTTCATCTTTATTCATTTTTCCACCTCGTGTATATTATTAGTTTCTAACACGTAAATTATACCATGGAAACGCTGTATTTTCAAGAAAATTAAACATTCCCAATATCATTTACTGTCAGTTGGGACGTTTTTATTTGACACTCTTTCTACTTTCTGGATTTTAATTATTCCAATTATTTCAAATACCAACATTGCGCTTTCAGCTATGAGTCCAAGTATCGAACCACATACTATATTGTATACAATCCACATAATACTCATTGGCACGGATAAATATCTATATACCTTGTTGTTATCTTGCCATACGGAATATGTAAATAACACAGTAGCAACTATCGGAATAATGCTAAATATATTTACATATGTAATTATTCCCAATATAACTAATGCAAGAGATAATATAACCAACACCCAAACGTTGTTTTTCTTATTATTTTTTGCATTCACATAAAACCAAATGTTTCGAATTATACTAATGACATTTACCGCTACACCAGAAATGGCTCCAAGTAACAAATATTCTATACCATAAAATAGCGATGTCATTGTAACAAGTATCATGATTACCTTTTTATCTTTAGTAAGATAACTAAATCCAAAAGATAATACAGCAAATACAACAAATATCTGAGATACTATATAATTTGCATTTGTTAAATCTATATTCATAAACAACTCTTCACCTATTTTCTCTTTTCTAAATCTTTTAATGTATATCCCATATCCTCAATATGTTTATATATCGTTTCAACCGGTACTCCTAATATATTATAATAACTTCCATCTATTTTCTCTATAAAATTAGAAATCACCGTTTCTATAACAAAGCCCGATACTTTAAGCGCTAACGGTTCATTTTCTATATAATATGCAATATCACTATCTGTAATGCTTCTTAAAGTTACATAAGTTGTACACGTGTCCTGTATAACGCTACCGTTTTCTTTATTTATTAACGCTATCCCTGTAATAACTTGAGTTCTATTTCCTGCGCAAATTGCAATATATTCTTCTGCCTCCTCTATTCTTTTGGGCTTTTCTAAAATTTTACCATTTGCATAAACAACAGTATCTAACCCCAAAATTATTCCCCTATCCACTTTATTTTCTACGCTTTTAGCTTTTCCTAAAGCTAAATCTTTAACATAATTATATACATCTCCTCTATTGCTAGATTTTTCTTCAAAATCGCAATCTACTTGGTAATGGTTAAATTTCACTATATCCAACAAGTTATTTTTGTATTTAGACGTACTAGCAAGTGTTACTTTCATAATCTTCACGTATAATCAATCTTAAGGTCTCATTAATTTCTTAGATTGATTTTCCTTTCTCACCTCAGATATTATTGTACATTAAAGCTTAAGTATTTACAACATTTAGCAAATATTTTGTTTGTTGCAAAGTACTTTTTAAAGTGGTAAAATATTTATGGTGATTTTTGTTGAAACATGTCATAATAGTAAACCCAGTTGCAGGTAATGCAAACAATCTAAAAAGAGGAAATAATCTAAAAAAACTATTATATAAAAACGGAGTTAACGCTGAACTTGTAGTATCTTCTAAACCCCATGAAATACCGGAACTTGTTAAAAACATAGCAACTATAGAACAAACCAGGTTTTATTCAGTTGGTGGAGATGGAACTTTAAACGAAGTAATAACTGGCTTAATTGGAACAAATTCTGAAGTTGTAGTTATACCAGCTGGTACTGGTAATGATTTTGTAAAATCTGTGTCTTGTTACAAAAGTATGAGAAAAATAGCTTTAGCTTCTATAGCTACGCCAGCAACACCTACTGATATAATACTATTTAATAACAAATACTATTGTGTAAACATATTAAACTTAGGACTTGACGCACAAATAGCTGCAAATATGGAAAAGTTCAGAAAAATTCCATTCATAACTGGTAGCATGAAATATAACCTTAGTATATTTTACACACTAACTCATGCAAAAAATTACAAGCTAAAGGTTCGAATTGGAAACTTCACAGAAAAAGGAAGCTACACTCTTGCTGCCATAGCAAACGGCAAATATTACGGTGGTGGTATATGTCCGTCACCTAAGGCAGATACAACTGATGGTATACTTGATGTAACTTTAGTTCAAAATTCCACTTTATTGCAAAAGCTAGTATTACTGCCAAAATATAAAAAAGGGAAACACGAAAGTATAAAACAATTAAGGCACTTTAAAACACATGATATCACCGTAGTATCCACCCGAAAATTCCCTGTATCTATTGACGGAGAAATTATATTTACAAATAGGATACATGCTAAAGTGCTACCTAAAGCGATAAATGTTGTACATATAAGTAAATAATAAATTCCCAGCGGTCTTAATACCATTTTGAGTTTTTCTCATATAAATAGTGTCATTTGAAAACGTCCCAAATGACACTATTTAACTAGTTACTACTTTTTTGCTTTAAATATGCAAATATAAAACTATCTATATCGCCATCCATAACTCCTTGCACATTTCCTACTTCCTCGTTTGTCCTATGGTCTTTTACTAGTGTATATGGGCAGAACACATACGACCTTATTTGACTTCCCCAGCCATTTTCAGAAAGTTCACCTTTTATTTCTTTTAGCTTTTCTTGTGTCTTTTCCATTTCATATTGATACAGTTTAGACTTTAACATTCTCATACATGTTTCCTTGTTTTGTATTTGTGAACGTTCGGTTTGACATGACACAACTATACCAGTTGGGATATGTTTTATTCTTACAGCCGAATCTGTTTTGTTAATATGCTGTCCGCCAGCGCCACTTGCCCTATATGTTCCTACCTCTAAATCTTCTGGCCTAATATCTATTTTTATACTATCGTCTATTTCAGGCATAACATCAACTGCTGCAAATGAAGTGTGTCGCCTTTTAGCTGCATCAAACGGAGATATTCTAACTAGCCTATGCACTCCTTTTTCTGACTTCATATATCCATACGCATTAAGCCCTTTTATGCCAAAAGTAACGCTTTTTATACCAGCTTCGTCTCCTTCTTGCACGTCATACATCTCAAGTTCAAACCCAGATTTATCTACCCATTTTTGATACATTCTTTGTAGCATCTGTGCCCAGTCTTGCGACTCTGTTCCTCCTGCCCCTGCATGTATCGTTACAATTGCGTTAAGCTTATCATATTCTCCAGATAAAAGTGACGTTATTTTTAGTTTCTCACATTCTTCTTGCAAGTGTGGTACACTTTTTTCTAACTCTTTTAACAGTTCTACATCGTTTTCTTCCGTGTATAACTCATAAAGTGTTTCTGCTTCTTCGAGAAAGCTATATACCTTGGTATATAGACTTATCGCCTGTTTCAAATCTTTTATCTCTTTTAGCACTTTTTGACTTAACTCCATATCGTCCCAAAAGTGCTCTCCTAAAGACACTTTTTCTAACTCTTTTATTTTTTCTTGCTTTTCATCTATTTTTAAAGTAGCTTTTAACTCTCTTAGCAAAGTGCTTGCTTCTTCTATTACATTTTTTATATCTACTATATCCATCTATTATATTTCCTTCCAAATACCAGTTTTTTCTGGCAACAATTCAAATTCTAACATCTCGTCACGTGTTGGATGAAAGGCTAAAATCTTGCACGCAAAAAGTGCAAGAGCCCCTTTCTTTCCACCGTACTTTATATCTCCATACAAAGGGCAGCCGATATTTGCCATTTGTACACGTATCTGATGGTGACGTCCAGTATATAGCTTTACACGTATATAACTGTAATCTCCAGTATTCCCTATTACAGTATACTCAAGCTTAGCTTTTTTGGCATTTTTAGTCCCCTCTTTAACCACACGACTTATGTTATTTCTCTCATCTTTTAACAAATAATCTTCAAGCACCTTTGTTTCACCGACAGGCAACTTTTTACACACAACCGCAACATATTCTTTCTTAAAGTCACCATTTCTAATATATTCGGATAGTCTTGAAGCGGCTTTTGAAGTTTTAGCAAATATCATAAGACCTGCCGTTGACCTATCTAACCTATGCACAAGTCCACAGTACACATTTCCAGGCTTGTTATATTTTTCTTTTAAGTATTCTTTCACAAGGCTTAACATATCTGTGTCGCCTGTCTTATCTGCCTGTGACGGTACGCCTTGTGGTTTGTTTACAACTATTACATGATTATCTTCATAAATTACTTGCATAAAGCACTCTCCTTGCAAATATATTTTAGCAAGGTGCACACTAGATGTCAAGAGCATTTGTCATTGTGTCATGGTGTCATTGTGTCATGGTGTCATTGTGTCATTTGGGACGTTTCGGGATTGCTGAAAAAGTGAATTTATGGTAAACTTAA
>CAYZTN010000018.1:0-20033 GCA_964481385.1 uncultured Clostridium sp.
ATTAAATTTTGATTACAGTAATGTTACAAGCCATATCAGCTGTGAATAGTAACTATTTTATATTATATAATAACTTCCTAGTATATATTCTATTCACGTTTTTATACGTTTTCTACCTGTTTTTCCTCAGCACCATTAGTCAAATCAAAAGAAAACTTAACTCTATCTTCGACTTCTTTATCTACCACAGTATGATCCAAGCCTTGAGCTAAAGACAATTCACTTATTAAAATTTCCTTAGCAGACACAAGCATTTTCTTTTCTGCTGTAGAAAGTCCTCTTTCCATATGTCTATGAGACAAATCTCTTACTACATCTGCAACTTCTAATATATCTCCTGATTTAATTTTATCTATATTACTTCTGTATCTTTTACTCCAGTTATTTTCACTCATTTCTTGTGTTCTTGGTTTCTCTAGAACCGCCAACACTTCAGGCGCAACACTAGGTTCCGAAACTTCACGAACACCTATCTCTTCCGCCGATTCTGTTGGTACCATAAGTTTCATATCCCCAATAGGCATTTTTATTATATAATACTCTGCTGATTCTCCAAACATTTCTTTCTCTTCTATTGACTCTACTGTACCAGCACCATGCATCGGATAAACAATCTTATCTCCTATACTAAACATGCTCGTCCCTCCTTAACCGTAATCTCCCCAACTACAGTAATATTATACCACGAATTTCAAAAAAAGTAAAGGAATACACAAGTCAAAAAATTTAAATTTTTTGACGAATTTCTTAATAATTTTGTGTCAATTGAAAGCGGCCCAAGTGACACTAATTAGTTGCAATATGCTTTTTACTCCTATTATTTCAATATCCTTAATACTATCTTTTAAAGTTTTTATTTGTGAATTTGGAACAAATACTTTCTTGAAGCCTAACTTCTTTATTTCATTTACTCTTTTTTCTAATCCGCTTACACTACGGATCTCACCGGTTAAAGATAACTCTCCTATATATACAGCGTCTTTGGGTAAAACTTCACTCTTGTAACTAGAAATAACAGCCATAGCAACTGCTAAATCTGATGATGTATCATTAAGCCTAATACCACCTGTAACATTTACATATACATCTTTATTTCCTACTTGCACATTACATACTTTTTCAATTACAGCAAGTATCATATTAAGTCTATTAAAGTCTACTCCTGTTGCAACTCTTCTTGGCATGTTATAATATGAAGTAGCGCTTAATGCTTGCACCTCTAGTAAAATAGTACTAGTCCCCTCTTGAATAGCACATGTTGCAACGCCGGGTGCTACTTCCTCTTTAGACAAAAATAACTCCGACATATTTTGTACTTCGCACATTCCCTCTTGTCTCATTTCAAATACGCCTATTTCATTAGTTGAGCCGAATCTATTCTTTACACCTCTAACAATTCTGTGTGAAAAAAATCTTTCTCCTTCAATATACAAAACAACATCTACCATATGCTCTAGAAGCCTTGGCCCTGCTATATTTCCGTCTTTTGTTACATGCCCTATAACTATCGTTATTGTGCCTTGCCTTTTAGATATATTCATAAGTCTTGCAGTTACTTCTCTTACTTGAGATACACTACCTGGCACAGATGAAATCTCCTCGTCATACATTGTTTGTATTGAGTCTATAATACATACTTTAGGTAATTTGTTTGAAATAACATTTTCTATTTGTGATATATTTGTTTCACCTAAAAAATATATATTGTCTCTATGTATTTTTAGTCTATCTGCTCTAAGTTTAACTTGCAGAGCAGATTCTTCTCCTGACACATAAAGCACATCAAGTTTTTCTGCTAAATTATTACATATTTGAAGTATTAAAGTAGACTTACCAATTCCCGGCTCTCCACCTAGCAGTATAAGGGAGCCATCTACTATTCCTCCGCCTAACACTCTGTTTAGTTCTTCATAACCTGTATCAAATCTTGCTTTATCTTTTACTTCTATCTCGTTTAATTTTTGTACTTCTGACCTTAAAATCGCAGTTTTAGACATGCCTTCTTTTTTCTCTATTATTTTTTCTTCTTCAAAGGAATTCCAAGCTTCGCAGCCAGGACAACGTCCTAGCCACTTAGGGCTTTCATAGCCACATTCTTTACAAAAAAATACTACTTTTGTTTTTGCCAATTATTTTATATCCTCCTTGACATTTTTTGATGGTTCTTCTAATAACTCTGGATTTAACATATACCTTCTAAATGCTGAAAATGACCTTGCATAATACAAACCATCACAGATTCTTTCATCACACACAAACTTAAAACTTATATAACGTATATTCTCACCTTTATCGTGGTCATATTCTTCTTTTTTCATTCCCATGGCTAAAAATACACTTGTTGTACCAAAGTTATATATATGGTGGTAAATTGAGTCTATCCCTAAAGAACCCATATTTGTTACAAATATACTTGTGTGAAATGGAGATGCCTCTACTAAAGCTTTAGGTAACATGTTATGTTTATCTAGCCACATTATAAAATTAACAGCACCTGCTATCAAAAAGTTAGGTAACGACATAATTTTAGCTGCCACTTTATCTGTATTATTAGCTTTTGTCTCTTTTTTATTTTCATATACTGTTTCTTGAATTTGTCTAGATATATCTAATACTGTATCAGTTGGGTTAATTTTAAATTTAACAGTGGTTTCAACACCATCATCTTCTAATTTTTTCTTAAGCGCGAGTGATACACTAAGATACTTCCTTGCATATATCCTATTATTCATGATAAATCTATTTATGCCAGGACGCTCTAGTGCCACTCTGGATATAGCTGCAGTTACAATATCCATATGTGTAATTTTAATTCCTTCTTCACGTTTTTTCTTTATATATTCTTCTAATTTTTCTATTTCTATTTTATCTTCGTAATACACCTGTGAATCGTTTCTTGTCTTCATTAAATACGGAATTATCTTATACAATGGATATGTAGACTTTATTAACCTTCCATCACTTCTTTTTTTGAACATATTTACCCCCTATATTTTTATCTATTCTTTTCTCTAAAATTCTTTAGAAGCTCCAATGCGCTTTCTGGACTATCTTGTCCTTCACTGTTTTTTACTGGCGCGAATTCTTCTTCTCTTTTTGTTTCAAGTAATAGTATATCATCTGCTTTGCTAAATGCATCAAATATAAATGACTCAAATTTGTACGCGTTTGGTGCCTCTGGTATACATACTTTTCCTTCGCAATCCACGTAACTTGTCTTCTTATGTGCTACGTGATAAGGCAAAGGCGTATTTTCAAAGCTTTTTAAAAATTCTACGTTAAACATATTGCACAATATATGTGACTGACCAAATACTAGTCTTCCTTTTTCGTCTCTTAAGTTTGCCATATCCTCGCTTATTTCCGTATATTCAACAACATATGGCTTGCCTTGTCTTTTGCAGAACACGCCTACTTTTTCATCCGGACTTCTTTTTATTATTGTTTTAGAAGCGAGCCTATATCCCTTTTCCTCGCACAAACCTATAAAGAGCGGATCTACCATCTTAAGTAATGGGTTATCTACTCCACCTACAAATACCCATTTTACACCTCTAGATATCATATCGTCCACTGCTCCACTTACATTTAGTGCAGCAAACACTCCACCATGACCGTCAGATGCTTCTTTTATTCTACCTTTGCTCTCCATAACACAAGTACCGTCTTCTAGAAGCATTGGAAGCTCCCCTTGAATACAGAAAAACACATTTCCCTTACCGTAATCGAAATAATTATTGTGTTCAAAAAATTCAACTGTTCCTTTGTTGTTTTCTCTGCTCGTCATTATATACCAAGGAATTGTAACATTATATTTTTTTCTTGCTTCTTTTAACGTATCACACAAAAGTGCAAACAAAGATTTGTTGTTTTCTCTATCTAATACAAACGCACCTTTTGGACCATTAAAGCCTAGTCTTGTACCTTGTCCACCTGCCATTGTAACGAATGCAAGCTTACCTTCTTTTATACATTTTTCTCCTAAAGAAATATAATATAAACTATTCTTTACACTTTCTCTTTTCTCCGCATGTATTGGTTGTATATCTCCAATACTCTCAACAACTGTTGTGTTCGCTTTTTCATACAACTTTTTCAATAATTCGAAATCTATATGTCCTACTTGTTTTAACAACTCAGATTTCTCTTTTTCATTCAAATCGTCATAGTATGAAAGTATGTGTTGTTGACCGTACTTTTCAAGTAATACTTTAGCTTCTATATAATTCATGCTTTTTACCTCTTATCCTATATATCAATGATGCATATTTTTTATACACCTTACATATCTTTCCTATATACTCAATTTGCCCAGCTTTTGTTGCAAATCCTTCTTTAAATCTATTATCTAGTTCTACTTGTCCCATGTTATATGATGTACACTTTGTCTTTATACCCCATCTCATTATTTCATAATGCATTTTGGCTCTCGCAAAGATAGCTTGTGAATCCTCCTTTACAAAAGCTTCTTCTATGCATTTTATGGTTTCTTCATACTTGCAAGCAATTGCAGAAGATAATACTTTCCCATTTACACTTGCTGTGTAAATTCTAAGCTCATCATCATCTAATTCTTTAAGCAATGTCTTAAATGTTTCAAAGGTTTTTACATCTTGAAAGTCAAGTGTTTTCTCTTGTTCATAAAGTTTCATAAATTTATTAAATTCACGTTTTGTTGTGCCTATCTTAATTTGCACATTCCTTTTTTCTGCCGTTTCTACATAATATTTTGCTTTGTCTTGCAATATTTCTATCATTTTCTTCTCTTCTACGTTACTTAAATCCATAACCATATTACTGCTAGATGTGTTTTTTATAAAATCAAATGGAAGCTTGGAATATATTTTAAATCCCTTCTTTTTATATAGTACTTTAAGCTTTTCGCTATTTTCCACTTCTGGATTCATTACAAGCATTACCGCTTTATGTTTTATGGCAATTTCTTTAGCTTCTTCAATAAGAGACATAACTTCTTCCAAGTTATATATGTCACAAACTGGGCCGTTGCAACAATATAGCACGGAATGTTTGGAGCTTACTGAAATTATGCTTAGTGCCATTGTTGCAATAATGTTATCGTTCTTTTCTAAATACACTATTTCAAAGTTGTTGTTTTTATCCGAAGACAAAAATCTAAAATCTTGAGTTAAACTTACGTTTTCTTTTCCTTTTAAAAACTTATTGTATTTTGCTACTTGTATCTTATTAGATTTATCGAGTACAGGCATATGTTTACTCCTTTACACTTTTTCTATCTTTTGTCCTTCTTTTGTGTCTAGCACTTTATATCCTTTAGCGCTTAACAGGTCACGTATTCTATCAGACTCTGCAAAGTTTTTTGCGTCTCTTGCTTTTTTTCTCTCTTCTACAAGCTCTATTATCTCTTGTGGTAAATCTTGACCTTTTTCTTCTATAGGTTCGTCAAGCTTTACTCCCAAAACTCTATCGAAATCTAGTAAAAGCTCGGCAAGTTTTGGAGATTTAGCATTTGACTTTACAATTTCCCACACAACACTCATAGCAACTGGTATATTCAAGTCGTCATTTATTGCTTGTAAAAACTTTGATTTATATTCGTCTATTACATTTTGTTCCACATCATCAGTACCGTTTTTGTGCTTCGCGTAACCTTCTCTTAACTTAAATAAAGCGTTTTCTGCACTTTTTAAGCCTTCCCATGTAAAATTTAATTTATTTCTGTAATGTGAAGTAAAGCATAGCATTTTATAACTTAGTGGATCAAAACCTCTATCTATTAAGTCTTGCACAAGATATGCGTTACCTAAGCTCTTAGACATTTTACCGCCATCAATTAGTAAAAATTCACAGTGCATCCAGTATCTTGCTGGAATTTTTCCTGTAACACCTTTACTTTGAGCAATTTCGTTTTCATGATGAGTAGGCACTAGGTCTATTCCACCTGTGTGTATATCAAACTGGTCTCCTAAGTACTTATTACTCATTGCAGAACATTCTATATGCCAACCTGGATAACATAGACCCCATGGGCTTTCCCACTTCATTATGTGGTTTTCAGGTGCTTTTATCCAAAGCGCAAAATCATATGGATTTTTCTTCTCTGCGTCTACTTCAACTCTTGCCCCAGCTAGTTGTTTCCTTAAATCTATACCAGATAAAATTCCATACTCGTCTAGTTTAGATACGTCAAAATATATTGCAGTTGACGTTTCATAAGCATAACCTCTATCTACTAACTTTTGTACAAAGTTCATCATATCTTGTATATGGTCAGTCGCTTTACAAATAATCTCTGGTTTGTCTATATTTAATCTATCTAAATCTTCAATAAATTTCTTTGTATAAAACTCTGCAATCTCTAATGGCGTCTTTTTTTCTTCTCTTGCAGACTTTAACATTTTATCTTCGCCATTATCACCATCAGACACCAAGTGTCCCACATCAGTTATGTTCATTGCGTGTTTTAATCTATATCCGTTATATTTCAAAGTTCTTCTTAATGTGTCCATGAATATAAATGACTTCATATTACCTATTGTCGCATCTTTATATACAGTAGGACCACACGTATAAATCTTAGCTATATTTTCTTCCAACGAAATGAATTCTTCTTTTTTCCTTGTTAATGTGTTATAGAATTTTAACATAATGTTTACCTCTTTTATTACAATATTATTTATTAGATACATTATATATTACTCAAACTAGTTTTTCAAGTAAAAACACAAAAGAAAACCGTCGGTAAAACCACCGACGGTAACTTTTATAGAAAGCTCTTTAATTCTAATAGTTGATTTAATTCAATATCTGGTAATCCTAATTCATAATCCGCTTTATTAAGGTTTACGCCAAATGTATAAATTCCTATCTTTTTTGCTGGAAGTATATCATGCGCAATATTATTTCCAATCATAATGTTTTCAATCGGGTCAGTACCATTTAGAGCTCTTAAAAAAGCTCGTTCATCCGGTTTTGCATAGAAATTATCCCATGCATAAATTTTTTCAAAATACTGCACTAAACCTTGATATTTAAGGCTTTCAACTTGCTCGTTATAAAAGCCATTGGTAAGAATACACAAATAATAATTATTTGATATAAGATATTCAAATAACTCGTGTACCCCTTCAACAGTTAGGTTTACCTTACTATCCTTATACCTCTCGGCTTTTAAGAATTCTCTTACACCTATTCCTTTCTCAAAAAAAATCGGAGCTTCGGTAAACAAACAACGTTCAAACTTTTCTTCAGTAACCTTGCCTTTTGCAGACCACGACGACATATGCGAATAAAAGGAAGTAAGTTGTCGTATAAATTCCTCATTATACTCCATTTTCAAATATTCCGCCATATATACTAACTCAATACTCGTGTTGTGTTTAATGATAGTGTCATCATAATCAAAAATTAATCTCCACTTTCTCATGTACCCATTCTCCTAATAAATTTATTTGGATTAATTGCGTTAACACGAATATTATACACTTTATTCTTCAGGAAATCAAGGTTTTAACCAAACGCTGAAAACAACGCTTTAAAGAATATTTCAAACAAATTGATACCCGTCGCCCTATATATTCCTACACTTGTCGCAATAACAATACAAATCGTAACAACTATCTTTACTAACAATTCTTTTTGCAAAAGCTTAGTTATATAAATATTATTATTTTCATACGTTAATCTTTCGTCTGGTTGATATTCGGTAAAATTGCTTTCTCCGCTTTCATACTCAAATAATTTTTCATCATTAAAGTCTGAAAGATGTTGTTCCTCAGATAATAATGCGTTTTTTAATTTTTCGTTCTCTTCTTTTAATTGTCTGAGTTTTTTTTCATACTCTTCTTTCAAAGCCTTATCATGTTCTTTCCTTTTGTTTTCGTCACTTAAAACCTCATAGGCTTCATTAAGCTTTTTTAATCTTTCTTCCGCTCTTATCTTTTCTTCTCCCTGAAATAGATCTGGATGATTCTTTTTTATATGCAACTTATACACACCTTTTATTACTTCTTGCGATGCGTCCTCATCTACTTCCAATATTTTGTAATAGTTTTTCATAAATTAATTTCTCCCTAATTCATAGTAACATATTATCATAAAAGAATTGAAAAAACAAATCTAACAAGTACTTTTTCCAAAAAATCTATTGAAAACTATTTTTTGACACTTCACTATTGTAGCATCTCTTAATTTAGCAGAATATTTTAATAACTAAAATTTATGTGAGAAGACAATAAGAATATTATACTCTTATTATGCTTCTCACATCGTTTATTTTGCTAAATTATGTACTTACACTTTGAACATTTTCTTTAAAACAAATCTAATAAATCCTTTTGGTTTTAGAACAACTATTTTCATATCAATTCCTCCTAACAAAATAACCAGATAAATCCAAATACCATCATTACTCCAGCTACGATTATTACCCAAAGCCATAAGGGCAAAAATAGTGCTACAACTGCTCCTATACCAAAAGCTATTAAAAATAATCCTATAGTCTTTCTGAAAGCTCCGAACAAACATATTCTTTCCCCCCTAGACTTTAATTACAATTTATTGTACAATATACCTTGTAAGCTTAATATATACTATGTTTTAATATATTTTTTGTTACAAGAAAGAAGGAGAAAAAATGAAATACAAACTTCTAAACAAAGACGAAATTACAGTAGTCCTAGATATCCTTTATAGCATGTATCCAACTCCTGTTTGCGGTTTAAACTATGATACACCATTTGAACTTATGTTATCTCTAATTCTGGCAGCACAATGTACTGACGAAAGAGTAAACATAATAAGGCCATGTCTTACGCAAAAATATCCATCTCCTCAAGCCATTGTATCCGCAGGTGTTTCTAATGTATATGATATAATTAAATCTTGTAGTTTTCCCAACAATAAAGCAAAACATATAGTTGAGGCATGCAAAACCCTTATCATAGAATTTAACAGTACAGTCCCAGAAACTATGGAATCTCTTACAAAAATTCCTGGGATTGGTAGAAAAAGTGCCAATATACTACTAAATGAATGTTTTGGTAAGACGGTTGGTATTGCAGTGGATACTCACGTAACACGCCTTGCTAAAAAGATAGGCTTTACAAATAGTACAGATGTAAAAGTTATTGAGAAAGATTTAATGAATAAACTTCCTAAATCAGCATGGCGGTGATATAAACCACCTACTCGTAATGCATGGTAAATCCATATGCATTGCTCGAAAACCACAATGTGAAATATGCAAACTAAATCCAATTTGTAAATCGAGTAGAGGATAATTCTTAGTGAACTTCTTCCCTCTCACACCACCGCAATGGTTAGCTTGTGCTTCTCTATGCGACTCATGATATATACCTCCACTACGGACTTTCACCGATTAGTTAAACGACATGCCTGTCGCACATTAACTAAACCCTCAGATAATCTGAGGGTTTTCTTGTGTGAACAGTGTCATTTGAAAACGTCCCAAATGACACTATTTAAGTTTTTACACATTCTAATTGTCATTGCTTTTAGCTTTTTCGGTTCTTCGTTTTTCTTTAATTTCCAAATCAGCAAAAACATCGTCTTTTTTATTTTTATCTCTTAACTGTATAAATAAATATAAAATTTCAAAAAATTCCACTACCGCTAAAACATATACCAATATTAGTAACTGAGTTTCTGAGTCATTTTTTATTTTTTCCATAACAACACTATCTTCTGTACTTTGTAAACTTTTTTGTTCTATGACAGTACCTTGTGTATTAATATCAACTTTCGCTTTCTGCTTACTCACTTTCAATATATATTCTTTGGTAGTTTTTTTATCTTCCGCAGTTACAAGTATTTTAATCTCATTTTCCCCTTCTTTTAATTTTTCATTCCCCTTGATTTCAAATACAGCATTTTGACTTTCGGGAAATACAGAAATATCCAATTTATCTATGCTGGAACTAACTTCCTCTAATTCATACTCAAGAATATCTCTGGCAAACTCTTTTTTCAACACTCCGTTTTCTATAATTATATTTTTCAAATACGCGTTTGCTTTTTCTGGATTTTCTGCTTTTGTTACTATAATTTTATACGTATTGGTTGCACCATTTTCAGCTGTTACTGTAACATATACTGTATTATCTCCATTTTTTAAATTTGTGTTTCCGCTTACGCTATAACGCGCTTTGCTATGATTCGTGGAAGCAGTTACTTTAATACTATCCACATTACTTCCAACAGATAAAGTATACATATACGTATATCTATTAAATGAAGGCGTTAACCCTTCCATATCTATCTTTAATGCTTTAAGTGTTGCATCTCCCGACTTAGTATAAGTTGTTTGATTATTGGTGTTAGGTTTTGTATTTGTATTTGTATTTGTATTTGTATTTGTATTTGTAGTTTGTTTTTCTTTTACCGTTATAGTAACAGTTTTTGTAACATCTGACTCATCTTCTGAATTAGATAAATCTGCTACCGTACCAGTTATAGTAATAGTTGTAGTTCCAACTGACTTAGCAGTAACAGTTACACTACTATTACTATTCTCTAGCCAATCAATTCTCCCTGTAGATACATTTGCTACTCCTGTATTAGAAGAAGACACTGTAAACGGTCCACCAGCTATGCCAGCACCAGATACAGAGATAGTAGTACTTTCTCCTACATAAAGTGTAGTTGTAGAAGCGCTCACTCCAAACGTAGCAGCATGTGTACAATTAATATTTAATGCTAATAGCACTGAAAATATAATCATAAAGAATAGTTTCTTTTTCATTCATTTACCTCCACATTTCTATCAATTTTATCAGCTTGTTCAATACTTTCCTTTCCCATTATACAGTTTTTAATCTTTACATAATCAGACGGGCTTATTTTCCCATCATGGTTCACATCTGATGCTAATTCAAAACACCCATCAACGTTTTCTTTTCCTAAAATCTTATTCTTAACTTTTACATAATCAGATGGGCTTATTTTTCCATCACCATTTACATCACCGTATATAACTATCGAATACTCATGACTTTCTTCATCCAAAGTTATAACCATGGTAACACCTGTACCAATTATACCTTCAGTTATCTCTTTTTTATCTTTATCTAAAAATTTAACTGTACCATTTGTACTAACCAATAGTTTAATATCACTTATAGTTGCTCCAAGCTTTATACCAGTTAGCACATTATTGTTAATTTTTAACTCTTCAGCTAGTTTAATACTTAACTTTGTTTCTTCTTTTATTTCTGGTTTCTCTATTACTTCTATTTCAACTGTCTTTATAAGAGTCTCATCTGCAACAGCTTTGATTTCAGCAGTCGTTTTTCCTATAGCAACCGCCATGAATTTTTCTTCTTCATATTTTATAACAGATTCATCCTTAATAGTTACAGTATATTTATTTTCTTCTAATCCCAACACTTCAACTATAGGTTTAACGCTTTCTCCTAATACAATTTTAAAAGCATCTTTATCTATATTTATACAAGGTTTTACCACCACTTTACAAGTTGCTTTTTTTAATTGATCGATTGTTTTTGCAGTAATTGTAACCTCGCCTGCCTTAAGCGGAGTAATAACGCCACTATTATCTATCTTTGCTATACTTTCGTCGCTTGATGTAAAAGTCACATCTTTATATTTTGCGTCAATTGGCGTGATATTAACTACAACCTTTAATGTATCACTCATAACAAGTTCATATAACTCTTTTCCAAAAGCAATACCCTCTACTTTCTTGTAAGACATTTCTTTTAAATACACATCCGCGCCATCTTTATACACCCTACAAACATAGCCTATTTTTCCACTTTCAGTAACTACTTTATCCCAAACTCCGCTACTATTGGTTGCGCTATTCTTCTCTATTCTTGTAACTATATCTCCAGTGTATAGTATAGTAATCTGAGAAGAAGCTGTATTTGGCTCACTTCTTAATCTTACCCAAGGAGAAGCAATAACTTCCATTTTCGTATTATCTTCTGTCTTAGTTAAATCATAGTTTGTATAAAACACAAAACCATACATATCAGCACCATCAACTTTATACTTCACTCTATCATACGTCGACGCCATACCGCTTGCAAGCTTAGTAAGTTTAGTTCCTGTAGGCACCGATACCATTTCCACACGTGTTACACCAGCAGAAGTTGGAATAAGTGAATATATAGCCGTTACCTTATTAGTAGTTATAGTATCCTCTTCTTTTTCAAAATAGCCATCATAATCTACATATATATGGTAAGGTTCTTCTGGCATATTGTTATATACTGGAATAATAAACGTAAAATCGTTATCCAGTATTTTCATAGATTTATATGTATCATACATTCCTAACGCTTCTCTATATACACACGTAATATCAGTCATATACTGATGTGTATAAAGTCCGTTTTTCGTCTCAACATTCACGTTGTATTTTTGCAAATATGGTGTGTTTTGTTTAGCCAATATGTACTCTTTTCCCCAAAAGCTAGCTCCTTCTACTATTGCCTTTACTGGATTATCCCAGCCTTTATTCTTAGCATAAATAACACCATTTTCCATAGGATTTGCACCATATGCACCAATACTATAATAGTTATAATAACCAGGAGCAGCTGAACTTTGTCCATATATTTGTCCATTTGACGTAATTTTACAACCCGTCTCATTTTTCGTTCTTAATGCCAAAGCATATGGACTCACACCAGAAGTCTTTGCAGCTATCATGTACGCCTCAGCATATGTTAAAGTATCTTCTTTAGAACCATCCCCATCTAAATCTTCTACATCAATATACTTTACATATTCTAATGTAGTAGTACCAGCATCTACCAAATTGTATGACCCATCTTCATCAATTCTACAAGCATACCCCTCAGTTCCATCACTAAGTTTTATTTTAGCCCAAGTCCTTTTTCCTTCTACTGCCGAACTATACTCAAGAGTCGTAACCGTTGTGTTTTTTTCTATTGTTTTTATATAATCACCTGTTACAGAAGGTGTCTTTCTCAAATTCAAAGTTGCAGTCGTCTTCAGAAGATTATTTGCTGTAGTTGGTTTATAATACTCAATGTCTTTAATTACATATTTAGTAACTCCATTTTCAGTCACTGCTTTAGACATCTCAGTTCCATACAAAATTTGCTCTACACCTTGTAATGTGTGAATTTTTTCGTTGTATGTTAATTCTTCAAACTGAAATATAGTTTCATCATTCAAAAAGTTTCTGGGATCCATTGTAAATTTTACAGAGTTGGAAGAAGCCGTAACCCAGCCTTGTTCCACTCTATTAGTACTGCCATTTTCTAAAAAATAATGCCACGCTTTATTCCATGAAGAAGGTGATAAACTTACGCTAAGTCTATTTGAACGAGTAGATAAATGACTTTCCTCAGTTGTAACTTTGTTCCAATCAAGACCCGTATACATAGCGGTAAATTTCCAATTAGTATGTTTTTCTTGTAATGCATATAAATACGGCCTATAACTTTCTGGAAAATTCTCTATTCCCTCTTTATATTCAAGTCCGAACACCACACTTGAAAAGCAAAGCATTAGTGCTATTAAACAAACTATTTTACTTAATTTCATAATATACCTCAATATATATTGAATTATATCAAAAGAATGTCAAAAAGTATATCTTTTTGACGAAAAAGTTTTCATTATTTTCTTCTCCTTTCAAAAATCTCACTACACTATATTTCGGCAGTGTCATTTGGGACGTTTTCAAATGACACTGTTTTAAATTATAAAAACCCAAAAAATCAAGGATTACTCCTCAGAGCTAGCGTTCTAATATTATAGTTGTAACTTATCTCGTTTTGTGATATAATGTTTATATTATATATTTATATTAAATTTAATTAAATTTTGAGGTGAAATTATGGGATTCTTTAGTCTTATACTATTCATTATTTTCTTTGGCTTGTTTTTTGACCTATTCATTCGGGTCACTTGGTGGGTTTTCAAAGCAATTTTAGGTTTTATACTTTTCCTTTTTATTTTAGCTTTTATTTCTTTAATTTTGCTATAACCACCAAAGAAGGGACGGAAAAATATTTCCGTCCCTTGACATTTGTTTAACAATTATTATTTGTTTTTTAATTTTTTAGGCACTTTATCTCTTAAACTTCTATGATAAGTTATTACAAATCTGTGCACTTCATCTTGAAGATAAGTCAAGAAGTTAAATACTCTTTTGTGCTCAACGTCTTTCCTTAAATCCATTTCTTTTCCCTCAATATCTATAATTCCTCTTGTCCTATGTCTATCATCTTTAATAAGCCCTATAACTGGCACGTCTATCACATGCTCCTCTAACACTTCTTTCACTGCGTTAACTTGAGGGTATCCACCATCTATACAAATTAAATCTGGTTCTCCCCAATCTTCGATATGCTTCAATCTCCTTGTAATAACCTCTTTCATGCTCTGTACATCATTTTGTGTCTCTGTGCTTTTTATTTTAAATTTTCTATACTTAGACTTATTTAGTTTTCTACCTTCATAAGTTATGTATGCTCCAACAATATAGTCATCTCGTAAATTAGATATATCATAAACTTCCAAAGTAGAGATATCCAAATCTAAATTTAATAATTCTTTTAAATCTTCTAAAACGTTTTTCTTCTTTTCCTCGTGGTTAATGTTTATGTTATTCTCTATCATGTGTATAAGTTTTAATTTATCTCCTTTTTTAGGTGACAACACTTCTACCTTTTTGTTTTTTAAGCTACTTAAATACTCTTGCAACATCTGTATGTTTTCTTCGTTTCCTTCTTTAATATATATCTTTGTCGGTATATCCAGTGATTTTAAATAATATGTAGGAATTAGGCTAAAGATATTCTCTTTAAACTCAGCTTCTGTTACCTCTTGCACTTCCAAGCTATCGTGGAAAGACACTTTACCATTTCTTAGCTTGAATACTTGTATATATGCAGTATCTTCTAGTACAACATATCCCCATATATCCGTGCTCACCTCGTTCAATCCAGACACTGTCTGCTTTGCAAGCACATTAGTAATTTTATCTTTTCTTTGTTTTAATCTTGCGGCTTTTTCAAACTCAAGTTTTTCAATACATTCCTCTATCTGTTCATCTAAATAATTTGTAATTTGAAAAGATTTGCCATCCAGAAAAAGCATAATTTCATTTACCATATGCAAATATTCTTCACGTGTTACTTCATTTAAGCAAGGACCTAAACACCTTCCAATATGATAATACAAACACGGTCCAACTCCTTTATTGCTTCTCTTGTTTAGGTTATATTTACATCTTTTTACCGGGAATATTTCTTTAATGGTATTTAATATATCTCTTACTCCACCTACATCTGTATATGGTCCAAAATACTTGGCACCATCATCTTTTAATTGCCTTGTTATGTATATACCTGGGAATTCATCTTTTACTGTAATTTTAATATATGGATAACTTTTATCGTCTTTTAACATTACATTGTACTTAGGACTATGTGATTTTATATAATTACACTCGAGCACAAGTGCCTCAAGTTCATTTGCAGTCACAACGTATTCAATGTTTTCCACTTTCTCTGTCATTTTCTGTATTCTTACAGTTTTATTTGTTTTATTAAAATACTGTCTTACTCTTTTTTTCAAAGATTTAGCTTTACCTACATAAATAATGTTTCCATCTATATCCTTCATTAAATATATACCTGGATTGTATGGTATTTTAGCTATTATTTTTTTTATTTTTTCAATACGTTTATCTTGCATAAACTCACCCCCATATATCCTTTAATCAGAACACCTTAACGCTATGACACATATACAAAAACAAAGGCACGTCAAAATGCGCACCTTCTGTTAAAATTCAACTATTCAGCTTTTTCAACTTCTTCATCAGCCATTTCGTTGTATTTTGCTATTATAGCAGCTTGAATTTCTTCTCTAGTCTCCGTATTAATTGGATGAGCTATGTCTCTAAATTCTCCGTTAGGGATCTTTTTACTAGGCATAACAATAAACAATCCTTTTTCGCTACTTTCAAGAACTTTGATATCGTGTACTACAAACACATTATCAAATGTTACAGAAGCGATAGCTTTCATTTTGTTTTGAGAAGAGATTTTTCTAACTCTAACATCAGTAATTTGCATCTTTTGACACCGCCTTCCTTAACTGTTACGTTTATTATACAACATTTTTGGTATATGTCAATAACTTATATTAAAAAAATTAAAACTGTTATGGGCGCCTTTGAAACTACTAAAATATATGATATACTAATTTAAACAAATAGTTTTCCAATCTAATTATGAAAGGAGTAAAAACATTGAATAATACTGGTTACATAGACTTACACGTACACAGCACCGTGTCCGACGGAAAACTTTCCGTACAAGATATTATTGCTCTAGCCCAGTGCTCTAATGTTCGAACTATAGCTTTCGCTGAACATTACAACATGGGTTCATATAAGATAGCAAAAGAGCTGGCAGCCAACTCGCTTGAAGTAATTCCAGCAGTAGAAATAGGCGCAAGTCTTGCAAATTTTGGAATGTCTAAAAACCATGTATGCCACATCTTAGCATATTATCCCTCATATAAAATATGTGATGTCTTAGACGAATATGAAAATTCTCGTGACGTGTGCGTAAAAAAAACTCTAAAAAAGCTACAAAAGTCAATTTCATTATCTTACCATGACGTTGTAAGATATGCCAGAAACAAAAAAAGCATTGGACGCTTTGATATAGCAATTGCGCTTTACAAGAAAGGATATGCCAAAAGTCCAGTTTCAGCATATGGACAATTTTTAGAACTTGGTAAAGCTTTCTATGTGGAACGAAAAAAATTAGACGTTGTATCGCTTATACAAAAGATTAGAGAAAGTAATGGAGTTCCTATTATAGCTCATCCTAAAAGTCTTAAGCTCAACTTTAATAATATGCTTGATTTGTTACATACATTAAAAGATTCTGGCCTTGAAGGGCTTGAAGTATATAACCCTTGTAACTCACAAGAATATCGCCAACATTTATTAGAACTATGTAATTTCTTGGATCTACTTCCCACTTGCGGTAGTGATTTTCACGGTATTGCAGATAGAGGTATTTATTTAGGCGCAGGTATAAACAACAATCTGCGCATAACTGATTACACAATTATTCAAAACTTAAAAAATCGTCAACATAGAATATGGCTAGAAAATCGCAAATAAATTTTCACTAGCCTTAAAGTGAACCTAAAAAGTTAGACACTTTTTAGGTTCACTTCATATCTGTAAGCTACCTTGAACGAACAGTGTCATTTGAAAACGTCCCAAATGACACTGTTTTAGCTATAACTCGTTTTTTTCGTTATCTATATTAATTTCTAATAGTTCTAATAACGTTTTACATATAATCTTTAAATCTAGCCAAAAACTCATATTATCATAATATATTTCGTCGTACTTTAATTTCTCTCCATGAGTTATACTTCTTCCCCCGCTAACTTGTGCCAGACCAGTAATTCCAGGGCGCATCATATATCTTTTTTGACTAACTTTACCTTCAGGCAAATTCTCTCCAGGTATAAAAGGTCTTGGACCTACAATACTCATCTCTCCTTTCAATACGTTAAATAATTGTGGTAATTCATTAAGTCTGAGTTTATCTATAACTTTACTTACCTTTGTATACTTGGGATTATATTCTGTACCTAATTTTTTTGTTCTAAACTTGTACATTATATATGGCTTCCTATTCTTCCCCTCTCTTTTTCTTAAAACGTTGTATATGGGAGCTCCTAAGTCTATATATGTAATAAGCGCAACAACAAACATCAGTGGCCAAAGTAACAATATTAAAATAAAAGAAAGTACAAAATCAAGTAGTGGTTTAAAAAATTTTCTGTACATAAAGCAAATTTCCTCTCTTACCTTTAATATATAATACCACAAATTGTTACATTTGCCAACATTATTTGGTTTTTTTAATAAAATTGTATCACAACAAAAAGCATATGATATACTCAATAAATACACCATATGCTTTTGGTTAATCAAACATTTTCTTAACAGCTTCATCAAATATCTTTTTAATAATTTGGTAACCGTTTTCAACTGTTTGGACAAACACAGTAGCACCTATACCAGAGTTTACTTCCAACACAAACAACTCATTAGAGTTAGTTTGTATGATGTCAATTGTCGCAAATTTAACATTCATTGCTTTACCTGCAATGCACGCAAGCTCTTCAATTGATTTTTTTAACTCTCCGTCATGCAAAATAGTGGGTTTTGCACCACCGCTAAGATTATGTTTCCATGAGATATCTACTTTTTCTCCTTCATTTGGAACATAACTTAGATCTAATTTGCTAAGATTATCTTTAACTACTTTTTTGTCAGGTAATTCAAGTTTTGATATAAGGTCGGCCAAAGTTGAAGCTCCATCACCTATTACAAAAGGTTTTTCTTTTCCGTATACTAAATATACTTTACCATCGAGATAAAACGTTCTATATTCAGTACGAATGTCATAATACGGGCATATGCTTATTGAGTCGTGCTTTTTAAATAGTTTTTCAACTGCACTTTCTACTTGCAATAAGGTTTGGCAAAGATATACCTCTTTACCTCCGCAACCGCAATTGGGTTTAACAACTAAGCTGTTATTCTTTTCAAACTCAGCCGTTATTTTCCTCCAAATACCACCTTGTTCTACATATGCTGACCTTGTCGCAGGATTAAATATCATGGTATGCTGTATAACCGGCACACCTCGAGACTTTAACACTTCATATGTCGCATATTTATCACAAGCAATATTTCCTGAAGCTTCTGGGTTTAAATCAAAGTTTTCCCCTACAATGTGGCACACTTCACCACCCTTAGAAAGCTGCAATACCCAACCATAGGATAAACTTTCAACTTGCACACCCTGCTCTGCACAAACTTCTTTTAAAATAACGTGAAACAACTTTTCTTCCATAACAGTATTTTTACTCCTTTCAAATTACGTATTCAACGCATGTTACACTATAGCTATTTCATAGAACACATAATTCTTAGAGTTTTAGTAAATCTGTTATTAGAGCGCTTTCTACGTTAATGACGCTGTGTAAATCTTTGATATTACATCGTTTAATTTATCGTCGAATTCAGCCTGGCTTTGGTGGACATTTAAGTCTTGAAGCAAAGCTCTTGAAAAACTTGCTATCATTTTGTTGTTTAGCGCAAGTTTCTCCACTGCAACATCTATGTCATATCCACCAGATAAAGCTACCACTCTTACAACAGAATCATAGTTATACAAGTCCAAATAAAGATTAGACTCACTTGGTAACGTAAATTTGAACATTATTTTTTTATCTTTTGGCCAGGTATTTAAGTGAGACACAATTTCTCTTTTTAATATTTCTTCACATTTTGCTTTATCCTTAGAATATATATCTACTTCTGGCTCTATTATTGGTACAAGTCCGGCTTCACAAATTATATCAGCTACTTCAAACTGTTGGTCTACTACACTCTTTATACCTTGCTCATTTGCTTCATATATTACAGACCTCATTTTAGTTCCAAATACATGTTTTTCATTTGCTACTGTTAACATTTCTGTAAGTCCTGGTATATCTTTCATAAGCTTTACACCATTTTGCTCTTCTTCAAGGCCTTTATCTACTTTTAAAAATGATACAATTTGCTTTTTGTTCCACAAATAATCTGCTGTAAATTCGTCTTCTACTTTAGACATCATAGTTTTTTCAAATAGAATAGCACCTAATATATGTTCTCTGTTAAATGAAGGACTTGTAAATACACGTTTTCTCATTTCATGTATAAGGTTAAACATTTCTTCTTCACTAGAATACTCTGTTTCTTCTATTCCATATGCTTTAAGTGTTTTTCTTGTGCTCCCGCCACTTTGGTCAAGTGCCGCTATAAAGCCCTTTCCTGATTTCATTATTTCATACATTTTCTCATTCATATATTTTACCTCTTTTCTTATTACATAAGTATAATACTCGTAAAATGAATAATTGTCAAGTATATCTTTTTTTATTGTATGAATATTCTGTGATATGATCACCCTGTAAAATTATTCTATGAAAAGTTCACC